>DYKH01000003.1 GCA_020722685.1 Caldithrix sp.
CTTACGGCATTCTTCATTGGCCGTCCAAACGATATCATAGATATTCAGATATTCTGGCCAATCGATTACCCCTTCGTGGTAGCATTTCAGTAGCTTACCGACGTACGTTCCATCGCCATAGACGACATCCCAATAAATCGGCGCGTTGGGCAGTTCATCCCAGCAATACTTGCCGATCAGCGCTTTGTTGGTGGCAATGGCGTCCTCCAGCAACGGGATGATGTCTTGCGTGCGAATGCCATGGCGCTGCATCATCAGGGCCATCAACGGGATAAGCATGTTGTAGGACTTGGCTGAAAGGTAGGCAATGCGCGGGCTTTTGTTCGGATCGCCGATTATGAATTCAAATTGATTGGCCGCGTGGATGGCGTCGCTGATCCAAGCGTCGATGGTTATTGGGCTAGGCGGATTGTTGAGATAAATGGTATACTCTTCGATGAGCGCCTCCACATTCGCCATTTCTTCTTCTGCCCGCACCAGATTGATCTCATCAATAATCTCGTCCTTTGCTTGAAGTATGAGGTCTGCCAGATTAGGATCGGGTTCTAAGAAATTCTTGATTCTGTTATAAGCATCATACGCTGCCTTGATGAATCCCAAAAAGTCGAACGGATTGTCGGATTTGCCAAGAGCAGGACTGGCAGCCATGAGACACACCAAAGCAAAAACAAGGCAGTTTCTGTTTAGCGCTTTCATTTTGGTTCCTCTCAGATTTTTTGACGAGTGGTTTTACATCGTGTCAGCTCGTGAATTCGTTATGCCAAATCAAGTGTTCTCATTCTAAAGTACTGGCAAGTCGGTGGGTGGAAATCTCTCCCCCCAATCTTGAAAGTAGGTCCAACTCTCGATAGGCAAAACTGTTCACCCAATCCCCTTTTCCAACCGCCCCCATGTTTCCCATTACGGCCCAGACCTTGTGACCGTTTCTCAAGCTTGGCGTTTCGCGATATTGCCCAATCTCTTCCCATCCAACTGCCACAGCGCTTGTTCTCGAAAAAGAAAAAGGCATTGCAAGAACACCTCCAAATTCTTACCATGCCTTTCGTATGTTGGCGCTGGAATTCCCAATTCTTTGCTCCCTCCTATAGTCGGGCACATTATAGCAAAGACCGAAACTAAATGCAAGGGAAAATTCAGCGGTCACCGGTCGGCAGTTGCCGGGCAGCCTAAAGAGCAGCGGTCAGAGATCAGCCGTCAGCAGTTAGCGGTCAGTCGGTTTTCTCAAAACGAATAGCCGTATCGTGCTTCTTTCCGTAGTGGGCAGACAGGAGAAGCGGAGCTTCGGCAACAGCCCTATGACTCGGATTTCAAAAGGAGATTGAGAAAGTAGGCCAACTTTCCAAAAGTTGCTGTATTGTTGGGCAACAGTTGCTGTACTTTTACCCAAAAGCAAGCGTACTTTTACCCAACGGCAAGCGTGGTTTTATTCAAAAATAAGCTTGTTTTTGCCTAACGGCAAGCATGGAAAATTCTGCGAGGGGGCAGGCGATTCTGCTTGTGAGTTTACACTTTGAGATCATTTGATCTCTTTGTTGGGTGCGTTGCCTTCACATAGGCTCACACGCTCAGCCCCGCAAAACGCTCCAATGACGATAGGCTGAAAAAACGTTATGGCTCTCCCAAGCCTATCACGTGTTCAAAAGCATGAACCTCAGATTTTCAATCAAGCTATTTCTTTGGCGAATTCTTCATAAGGAACACTCTCGGCGTACAAAAATTTCAGGACCCAAGTCGGCGCCGTTGTTCCATTCTATGGTATCAAAGCTAACGCGCACCGTCTCAAAAACGGATTCCGACTGCAACTGAGAGAATATCCCTTTGCCAGGATACGGCTTCATGTCTAAAACGCGCTGTTCCTCATTGGCAAAGGTCAACAAAAGCTGGCAATTTGGCAATGGCTTGACTTTTTTAACTGCCCAGTACATTGAGCTCACCCGAGAACCGAATGAATGGGTTGAGAAGAACGAAGCATTAGTAGCAATCCACCACCCACTTCCCCTCATGCGCTGGATTTGGTATGACCTGCTGGCTTTGGGGATCGACGACAAAGTCCAGAGCATCCAAGAGCAAACTGCCAATGATGGCAGGACTATCTTCGTCGTTCTCCATTACCTCGGTCACAAAAGAACGTCCTTTTAGCTCCACCTTAGCTCCTTCGAAAGTTCTGCTTGTAGATTTCCCATTCGCCGTCTTTATGGAAGCTGATTCATGATAAGGTAACCCTAAGGCTTCTATGTCCCTTCTGCTAAGACAAACATAGGTTGCACCGGTATCGACAATCGCATCCACTTCGATTTGACGTACCTTCTCTCGCGGAATTAACTCTTCGGAAGACTTTACTTCGTCCACATAATTCCGCACGATGAGCTTTTCAAATGTCCGCCCCATCTTTGTCTCCAATTTAACCAAAGACCTCTTTGGAGTTAATTTAGACAAAATCATTGGAAAATCAAGCGTGATTTTTCTTGAACGTTGTGTTGAGTTTCAGGGGTTGTCAAAGAATGTGGAAAAAGGCGAGAAACGTACACGGGAATCGCCATCCGGTAGAGCGAGAGATCGACACGTTAGTTCAGCCACCGATCCAAATTCTCTGCCACAAACGCGTCGTCATTGAGGTCGGGATAAGCCGCATAGACGCGGTCGATTTCGGCTCGTTGTTGCGGCGAAAGCTCGACAGTGGGATCGAGCGTCCACAGCCCTTGCATCAACCCTTGGCGCTGCAAGACGTAGTGCAAGCCGATGATGCAGCCGGCAAAATTGTGCGCCGCATCGAAGAAGGCCGAGTTGGCGTCCGTGACTTGCTGCGCAAGCGTGAGAATATCGGTCGGCACAGACTGAGAATGGGCCAAGAGGTCATGGATCATCTTTAACTGTTCGACGGCGCGCTTGGTCCAAACCGCCCAATGACCAAGAAGTCCGCCGACGATGCGCAAGGTCACCTCTTTGCCAGCAGTTTTAAGAACGTAGGGCGTGATCAGGTCCATGATGATGTTGTCATCATTGCCGGTGTACAGGGCAATGGAGTCTCCCCTACCGGATTCGGCCACGCCGCGCAAAACATCCAGAGTTTGGTACCGATTAAAGGGCGCCATCTTGATTGCCACGACATTTTCGATTTGGCTGAATTCGCGCCAGAAATCCACGTCTAACAGCCGCCCTCCTACCGCCGGCTGCAAGTAAAATCCCACCAGCGGCATCACCTCCGCAACGGCTCGACAATGACGGACAAGCTCGGCATTGGAAGCATTTTTCAGCTTCGCCAGACTGAGCAGCACGGCATGGTACCCCAAGTCCGAGGCCAATCGCGCCTCCGACAAAGCCTGCTCGGTAGCGCCAATCACCCCGGCAATCTTGACTATCGGAAATCCGGTTTTTTGCGAAAAATTGTCCACCTCCTCGGAAGCGAGCTGCAACACCGGCTTCAATAGGCCAATCTCCGGATTGCGAATCTCAAACTGGGTGGAATGCACCCCGACAGCGACGCCACCGGCGCCGGCATCCAGATAATAACGAGTCAAGGCGCGTTGGTGTTTTTCATCAAGTCGTCGCGCGGAAGTCAGTGCCAAAGGATGGGCGGGAATGACCAATCCCTGGCGCAAAGCTCGCAGTATGTTTGCAGGTGGTTGTGGCAGGTTACCCATATGATTCAATCTATTCCTAAACTGGTTTGCACATTCATATGACTGTCAAAATTCTCCAAACCACTAATTCACGCCAATGAACGCTGATCTTTCATTAGCGGTACATATTTAGCCAACTGAATAATTGTGTCATTTCGAACGGAGTGAGAAATCTGGGAGCAACGAATTCGTACAACCACGCAGATTCGGAAGTGACAGATTCCTCCCTGCGGTCGGAATGACAGGCTTTGGTTCAGACGGCTAAATTCTTACCATTAGCGTTTATTAGCATCAATTCGCGGTGTTTGGTTTTGGTTGCAGCAAACCGCCCTGATAGGCACTACGCAAAACAAAGCTGGCGCTCCCACGCGCAGTTGTTGCTTCCAGCAAAGTGAAGCGATTCAGGCAGCCATTTTAGCTTTGATTGTAGTTGGTTTTCTGTGCTGTCTAACAACGCCACAGACGAATTAATTTCTGCGGAAAAGAACAGCCGTCCCGTAAAGCAGGCTGGGGTTTGCAGCGTTACGCCCGATTGTCCGTGTCCTCAGTACTTTCCCTTTCGCTCCTCAAAGTGCGTTGGCTTATTGAGGAGAGGCTGATCGCGTTGTATCCAATCGGCGATCCAGGCGATCATTTGACTCACTGACACTTTCGGCTGACCAAACAGCTTATGTGCCCGAGCAGCGTTGTTTAATAGAGCCGTGTCGGATTCCTGCCCGACGAAATGCGGTACGGCACTGAAAAGCCTACCAAATTCCAGCGCCACTGCACGGATGGAAAGGACCTCCGGGCCGGTCACATTGAGCACCGCGGCCGGACTTGCACACAGGGACAGGGATTGCAGAATCATGGCATTGGCATCCCCTTGCCAGATGGCGTTGAAATAACCCATGCTCAGATCGATGGGCTGTCCGGTCTTGACCTTGAGAGCAACATCCACCAGCACACCGTAGCGCATTTCTACCGCATAGTTTAGACGAATGATCGTCATCGGGGTACCGTGCTCCTGACTGAAATATTGGAAGATGCGCTCCCGGCCCAGACAAGATTGCGCATATTCGCCGATCGGCCCCAGATCATCCGACTCGACGCAGCCGCCTGAAGCTACAGACACAAACGGATAAACGTTGCCCGTCGAGAAGACCACCATTCTTGATCCTCGGAAGCGCCTGGCAACCAAAGCCGGCAAATGAGTGTTGATGGCCCAGGTCAGGGCCGCATTCTGGGTGGAACCGAATTTGAGTCCAGCCATGTAAACGATATTCTCTGCATCGGGCAAAGAAGCGAGGAACGCTTCATCCAGAAGGTCCCCGGAAAACACCTTGATGCCGGCGGCTTCCAGATCATTCACCACCGATTCGGTTTCGAATTTGGATGCGCCAAACACTTGTCGCGTGCGACCGCTCAGATCTACCGCGCCTTTGGCCATACGAGCAAGAGTCGGCCCCATTTTTCCGCCGACTCCCAATATCAATAAATCACCTTCGAGCCTGGAAATGGCCTCGATTACGCCTGCGGTCGGTTGGGAGAGCAGGTCCTCCAACTGGACAACATCTTTGATACTGCCGGGCAAGAAATCATTCATACGGTTTTCCATCGCTCCCTTCGTTCACCTGGTGATTCAAACCTGTGAGGTTTTGAAAGCCCCACAGGTTTAGTCTGTTTGTTTCAATAACTGTACAGTGATGATTTGTTTCGCGCGTAATTCATAGCTGACTGAATGATTGGGCGCAGGTTTTGCGTTTTCGAGCTCATTGCTCTCCAAATCCACCAATCGTGCGTGGGTAAATCCCGTTTCGGCGCTCCAAAAAAGAGTGATCCGCACGAACATCTCATTCGGATTGAAGAGTCGCACTTCCAAGGCATTGCCGACTTGACTGGCGCTGGTCATCACCGCTGCTCCTTCCAGACGCAGAAATTCGAGCTTGCTCGGCAAAGCCGCGGACTCTCGATACAGCTTCATATCCTCCGGCAAAAGCTGTACGTCGTGAATGCCGGAGGCAAGGCGTTGGCCCAAGTTGAACATGTGGACACGATCGGGCTCGCCGCTTAAAGGCACAATCCAATATTGAAACTTCATCGGTTGCAGCATCTGTCCGTCCGGCTCGCCGTCGGTGAAAACGGTGCGGCGAAAACTGCGGAATAGCGTGAGCGCAATGGGACGACTGGGCCAATCACAAACCGCAGATTCATAAAGACCGGAACTGATGATGGCCAGTCCTCTGCCATCGTCATGAACAGCGGTCCAGCTTTGTTGTGGGCGACCTTCCACCTCCAGCTCGCGGTACAGATAGCGATCTTCGCGGAGGGCGATTGGCCGGCGGACCACATCAAAAGGACTATCGGCCAGATATTCTTCCGCCGCAACGTCACTGTGGAACAGAACACGCAACCGATGGTCTTTAACTCGATTTTCTACACAAGTCTCAACCTCGACGTGGTCCGAGCCCTCGCGTAAGGTAACAAAGCTATTGATCACCAATGGGACGAGTTGTTCCGATCGTCGCATGCGATCAAAGTCGAATTCCCCAGGCAGAGTCAAAGTCGTGCGCACCCGCAGGGTAGCCAGAAACGGACCGCGATGAATGACAGCAACCTCGGATCGACCTGCTGCAGAGGTGATGGTCTGATCGTTCACCGCCGGCCCATGATACCAGCCGTCGCCAATATCGGCACAGTCCTCAAAAACGAGCAGCGGCGCAAAGATTTGCTGACTGCGTTTATCTTTGATGCTCAGGGAACCGTTGTCAAGGACGCTGACTTCCAAGTACTCGTTGGCCATCGAGCGCTCGGAAATAACCAGGTCAGGCACTTGCGGATGGCGGGTAGGAACCTTAGCTTCACCACCACGAACGGTAAAGGCTCGATAACCCAGCGCCGGTAATTCCACCGGCAGACAGACGCGAACGTCGTTGGTTTTGAACGGTTGCGGAAAGTTGAGCGGATAGACGCGAACCTGCGAGCGGTTCATGTCCTGTGATAACCGTTGATAGGGAATCTCGCCGGACTCGTCGTAAATCCGAAATGCGGGCTTGGGTTCAAAGCCAAAGAATTCGTTGAAAGTAGGCCAATGAGCCGGAACGTGCAGCGTCAAATCCACCTTTTGGCTTATTGGCTGGGGCAAGGGATTAAAGAGCACCAGGCGCATTTCCCCATCCCCGATTTCTCCTTCGACAGCCGCGGCAATGTGGCGTTCGGCCTCAAGGGTCAGCCTCTTTCCTATCTGCCGGCATTGACTGAAGCGGTACCGCATGTCCTGATGCACCGCATCGATGCTGCAGCCGCAAATAGAATCGTGTGGATGATTCTGCAACAGCCAGCGCCAGGCCAGCTCCAGCAATTGGTGCGGGTACTCGCGCTGCAAAGAAACCGACGCCAGCGCGCTCATCGGCTCGGCCCAGTGGCAGAGAAGAGTCTGACATTCGGCATTGGCTTGCTTGATCCACGCACGGCTGGAGAGAACGCCCGGGATGATCCATTGCTGATCCACCTCCAATGGATGCTTGCCCGGCTCCCTCAACTCGCCTTGGACAATGGTGGTAATGCGATCCGTCTGGGGAAGCAGTTCCATAAGGAAGGCATCCAAGCTGCTGTGCACGACCTCGATGTCTGACTTTTCCTGCATCCTTTTCGTCAGCACGGCGTAGTTGCGCTCATCCCAGCCCAGATGGTCGCCGCCGTCAAACATGAGAATGGGGTCGGTCTCGGTGAGCTTGGCTTCGTTCTCAATGAACGTTTGTAGGTCTTTGGCCGTTTGGTCCGCATCGAAAACGCGCTGCGGCTCATTAGCATGGCGAACGGCGAAGGCGTAATCGCAATAGCCGATGGGGCCGAAACGGTAGCAGGGCATTTCCGTGCCGTCGGCGCCGCGCCAAACGAAAAGCCGCTTGTCGATGAGATTAATGCCGCGCCAGACGAATCCGGCCTTGATGCCAAAGCCGGCGAAAATCTGCGGCAACTGGCTGTTGTGACCAAAGAGATCGCAGGCAAAGCCGGCTTGTGATGGGATCGCACCCAAAGCGCGCGCTCGCTGTCGGCCGTAGCGCAAGTTGCGAATGAGAGACTCGCCGGAGACCAGAAACTCATCCGGCAACACGTACCACGGGCCAGTTATGAGCTGGCCCGCCTGCGCCAGCCCCGAGACTTCTTCCTGCCGCTCCGGTCGAACTTCCAAATAGTCTTCCAGCAGAATGGCTTGACCATCAGTAAAAAATGGCCCTCTTAGCCGTCCATCCCGCATACCTTCTAAAACGTGATCCAAGAGCCGGACCAATCGATAACGATAGTTTTGAAAAGTCTGATACCACTCGCGATCCCAGTGAGTACTGAGTACATAATGCACACGTCGTTTTGCCATAAGTCTCCTTCTTGTATTACTCTGGGAACACAATAACGCTCGCGCAGATTTTCCCAACCGCTCATCCACGCGCACACACGCCGATTCCCTATTCGCGTTTATTAGCGGAGATTCGCGGTTCGAAGCTAAGGTTGCGGCAAATTGCCGCGCTACGGGTCCCAAGTCAGAATAACTTGTTAAGCCACAGCATGCCAGCTCGCGAGCACAATCTACGAATTCTTGTCAGGCTTTCAAAAAAGAAATCTCGGCCATGTCATTCACCGCAGCGACAGGTTTGGAATCTTTGTTTCTAAACAATGGGTCACGCCAGAGCGACAGACGGCTCGCGAATGAATTGCAGGCACAATATATACAGCAGGCAAGCTTTTGAATCATTCACCGCGATGGCCGAGCCAACGGATAGGCTCATCCCTTTGGGCATGAAAAAGAGAAGCTCCCCGAAGGTGATCGGGGAGCCTTCTCTCAAGATTGAGCTTGAGGCAAAGAAGTTGAGTCGTGCATGAGGGCGACCTACAACTCGAACCTCAGGCTAAACCGGTGAGTGTTCTCAAAGACACTAAAATCGGTAAAGGCATAGTCCAGCCAAAGCTTGTAGCTGGTGGTTGGCAAGGACAAGCCTCCACCGAAAGAAAGACCCTCATCGGTCTGTTTGAAGCGTGTTAGCTCATCAAGCGCACCGGAGTATGCCAATTTGTAGCCGCCGCGAATGGCGAGCTTGTCATACAGGGTCCACTCACCGCCAAGGAAATAGAGCTGCTGATTGTCCTTTGGCTTGGTCAGATCGACAAAGGCGCGCAGAGCAGTGTTTTCTTCCTTAGCCACGCTGAAGGCTGCGCCGATGGAAAAGTTCAACGGCAACGGAGCGCCAATAGCATAGAATTTTAGATCGCCGCCGACGTTGTTGATTCGAGCGCCAAAGGTCAGGTCACGAAAACCCGTCTCATAAATTGCGCCAAAATCAAACGCTACTGCGGAAGCGTCCTCGGTGTCGATTTTTTCACGAATGTACTTTATGGAAGCACCCATGCGGAAGCGATCGGTGAACTGCTTGCTATAAGCCAAAGTGACCGCCATGTCCGAGTAATTGTAACTATCATATTGAGTCACACCGGCGCTTTCTGGGACTGGGGCCTGATAACCAGGCGGAGCAATGTCTCTATCCGCCGAAATGTCGGATATTCCCATATAGATGACACCAATGCCGAAGGTTCCCAGACCACCGAAGCCATGAGTAATGGCCCCGGCATTGTGACTCAAATCGACGATCCATTTGTTATAATTGAGGCCAATTTGAGTTTTGCCGTTCTCGATTTGGATTCCAGCAGGGTTCCAGAAAACCATGTTGGGGTCGCCATACAAGGTGTTGGCGGTAGAACCCAAAGCTACTATTCGGGCACCAACACCGATCTTGAGAAAGGCAGCGCCATCGATACCCGGTTTCCTGAGCTGACCGGCCCCGACGAAAGAGGCCACGAGCAGCATCAAAATAAGGGTCAAAGCAATAATTTTTGATACCTTCATATCTGTATCTCCTTTTATTATCGATTACCTTAGGCAGACTGCAATCGGCTATCGAATGATAGCGAATTTGCCAACCTGCTGGCCCCCATTGTACTTGACGACCCATATATACAAACCGCTTGCAACCTCATTTCCGTTTTTGGAGAACATGTCCCAGAAGTACGTTCCATTTTCCACGACGTCCGCCAGATAATCGACTTCGTCGATGAGCATGCCTGACAAATCGTAGATCTGGATGGTGCATCTTTGGGGCAGATTATAGAACATGATTTGATGCTTGCCGCTGGCATCATGGAAGGCCACTCGTTTGTATGGATTGGGGCGAACACCGATTTTGGTTCTGTTAAGCTCAATGTCCGCAATAGACGCAGTGGGCGACACCAACACAAACGCCGCACCGATTTTCTTCAGACCCGCAACGTCCGTGCTTTTTGGGTAATAGGCATTTGCCCAGGCCCAAGGCCAGGTATTTTCCCAGTGGCCACTGCGACCGTTGATGTTCACTTTGCCGCTCTCGAGCCACGATACGTTATCTAGGCCCACATACTTGGGGGGAACCGTATTCGCCGCGTCTAACTTGTAGCTTGATACATAGTACCAGTAGCTCTGTCCCGGAGCACTGTAGGTATCGTCTTCCCAGGCGTATGGATAGGTCGCCGCATCGGAAGTCGTGTTCTTGTAATTGGCGAAATCCGCAGCAGGGACAACCTTGACCAATTCATAAGGTCCCCAGAAATTGCCCTGCTGATCCTTCAGCAACGCAGAGTTCTTGTTGAGCAGCGGGCTAACCTCCGACTGTCCCGGATCAACCGCCGGATCATTGGTCTTCCACCAGGTATCATGAGTCGGGTAAAGCTTCTCGTAGGATTTGTATCTTGGCCAGGCTACTGCTTTGTAAATCTTGATGCCGTCAGCATCGCCCAGCGTTCTCGGATCCTGCCATTTGATCATCGGTCTTACGTTTGTGGAACCGCTTACTTTGATCTCCGGTACCGGTGGAGATTGTGGCACGACGTAAGAGCCATCCGGTTGGATAGATTCGAAAACCGCACGCGCCATCTTGGTGGTCTTGCGCAGGCCGAGGATGCGGAATCCGGAGCCGCGGTAAAAGTACAAGCGTACCCGCTCACCGACTTCTAAGGAAATGGGACCCACACTGCACTGCGGGTCGCCATCGAATTGATATTGGGAGATAAAGCCTTCGGTGATGATGCCCGGCTCCATTGGGCCGCCGCGTCCCGGGTAGGGATCAGTGGGACTGAGGCCCAACTCATTGCCTTTTGTATCTTTCCACATTATGGCCGGAGTTTTTTCTCTGGCGCCATCGGGATAGGTCCACTGGCTGGGATCTTTCACTACAAAGGTGGTTGGATCGCCCGGTGTTCCGGAGGCAAAAATCGCCGGATTCGGAGTCAGATCGAATTTTGCGCCGTCACCGCTCTTGCCGCCGTCGACATAGAAACATCCCATGGCCGCGATGTGTGCTTTCTTCTCATCACCGCCGCCCGGCCCGACGTTGCCCCAACCCGGCTGATTGGTGTGGAACCAGCCGCGCTGCTTGCCGGTACCCACAACAGGAACCACCTCTTTGCCGCTGGCATCCTTGAAGCTGAGAAATTTCTCCTCCCACTGCTGGGTTTCCGGATTCCACTTTTTGGCGCCTAACCAGTTATAGCCGTTGTAAGCGTCATAGTATTCGCCAAAATCCGTGACCGCAGGATGGTCAAAGTTGTTTGGCCAGGTGGAACCGATGGCTTGGCAATGAATGTCCCAAGGATTGCCTTCCTCGTCCGGCGTGGCATCATAGATGCTCGCCCGGTAGCGGTTGTTGTTGACATAGTAACCGCGTCCGCCGGTGTAATAGGTGAAGAAATGGAAACAGCCGGGCCAATAGGTGAACACCAAAGAATTAATTCGGTTATTGGTAAGCTCCACCACACCATCACCGTTCAAATCCGTTTGACCGGTGTTGTACAACTCAAATTCGACAATGTGAAAATCGTCCAAGTTGCCCCATGGCATGGTCCATGAATGCACCGTTTCTTTTACATCGACACCCAGTGTCGTCGGGAATGCTGAAGTAGACCAGGCGTGAGTCCGATCCGCAGAAAGATAGGCGCCACCAACCGGATCATGATAATTGCGCTTCGGATCATTGGCGCCGGCGACTTTTGCCACATACATCATCTTGGCATAGTTTCTATCGGCTGCACCGACGACCGGCTCGTTGGCCGCTGCAAACTGCTCATTAGGATTGAATTCAACAGCATACGTGCCATTGGAAAAATCCATGATGAGTCGGCCCGACATCCAAGCCCAGGGAGTGATGGCGAACTGCCCGCCAATGAGTCGACCGCTGAAAAACAAGTTGCCTTGAGGATGAAACAGGGAGATTTGCGTGACATCGGTCTTCAGCGGGTACTGCCCCCAGTTATAATCATAGTTTGCGGGTATGTAGCATCCCCAGGTCTCACCCGCGGCGATAACGATATTCTTCTGGGGTGGCTCAGCCATGACTGGAAGCCAGACAAGAGACAGCCCGAACACCGTTATCAGCAATGTGAGTAGAGTTTTTTCGTTTTTGCGCATGTTTTGATCTCCTTTTCAGTACAATGGATGGCCAGAAACCTGTAGCGCCTAATAGAAACCGACTTCCAAACCTACCCAGATTTGCCGGGCGGGTCCGTACAAATAACGGCCAAACCAATCAAATGGGACGTTCCATTTGCCTTTAGGATCTTGCTCATCACCGGTGTTGGGCTTTGAATCGCGACCCAGCTCGAATATCCGTTGGTCAACGCTCTCATTGAAGGGCGTGTTATTGTAGGCCAGAATGTTCTCTTTGTTGGTCACGTTGCGAACTTCCACAAAGGGTCGCATGCGCACGCCGCCCATTTTCCCTTCCCAACTGAGGCGCAAATTGAGCCAGTAGTTCCACGGACCTTCGCGAAGCTTCGGACTGACGTTGAACCAAGGATCGTTCTCGGTGTTTTCGGTGGGGAAGTACTTGAAGCCACTCATGGCATTGCCGATGGCCGCCAACTCAAAGTCTACCGGCAAGAAGAAAGTCATGATGGCGCCGAAACGATGGGTTCGATCGTAACCGCCAGCCAACGGGTTGGAGGTGCTGCGCATGACGATGTTGTCTTCGCGGTACGGATAGTAATCGGCCAGATTGACCGGCAAGGTTGCGTATTGGCTGCTGTCGACGGCGGCCTTGAAATCGGTTCGCTGGCTTACGTCGTTGCCGCTCATGCGGGTGGCGGCCTTTATGTATGAATAGGAGTAGGTGACGCGTCCTGACCACCAGCCGCTCCGACGTTTTTCAATCGTTGCCTCGATACCACGAGAATCAGCGTGGCCCCAGGGCGTCTCGAAATAGACTGCTTGGCCTTTGTATGGCGTGAGACCCCAGCTAATCTTGGAATAGTTTTCCACGTCGCGGTAGTAGACGACTCCGTCCAATGAAATGTCGGAGATGGGCGCCCATTGTAGACCGATTTCATAAGCAGTCGAGCGCATCGGCTGTTGCTCCGGCCAAACGCTCACCATGGCAGGCGAGGCGCTATAGTTCATGAAATTGTAATCGCTGTACAACGTCACAAAGTTCGGGTACTGCACGAACTTACCAAATGAATAGTGCATGGCCATGCGGTCAGAAATCGGGTGCGATACACCCAACCTCGGGCTAAAATACCATTTCCAGCCAACCCTCTCGCCACGGCTCGGACGCAGTTCAAGTAAGGTATTGGTGGCGTCGACTATATAGTCCCAGGGATGAAAATCGTTGACAAAGTTTTTAGTGTCGTTGTCATACCCATCCACACGCGCACCTACGTTGATGATCATGCCGCCGTATTCGATACGGTCTTGCAGATAGAACGCAGCCTCTTTAGGATGGAAAGTGCTTCGATCAACATGAAAGGCTTCTGTGGGATATTGATGCCCAGCACCGCGCAGCTCAGACTGCAGTTGATTGACATCCACATAGTGCAGTCTGAATTGACCACCAGTTTTGATCTGATGATTGAATGAAAGCTGACTGGTAAGGTCTGCTTTCAGGGTAGTGACGTTTCGAGTTGTCTTGCTGTACAGCGTTGCTGGATATGCAGGTCTAAACGTACCACCAGTCGCCCAGAAATTGACCTTGTTCTCCATGTATTCTTGATCGATAGCACTATAGAAGAAGGTTCGATTGGGATCCCTCGCCGACAAAACTGCAGTCGGATTCTCGTTTAAAAAATTCCCATCATAGCCATTAACGGTGGACCAATCAATGTAAGTTTCACCTTTATCAGTCTTGGTGATGCCGCCGACGTACTTCAGATATTCCTCGCGACTATCGAAATCGATGAAATCACCGGTCTCGTCAATGTCGCAGTAGCCATCGCCGTTATCGTCCGGGTAGCCGATCTCGCTGGTCTTATTGCTTTGGCTGAGTTGGACTTCATAGAAGGTTCTTGGAGAAAGGGTATGCGTCCATTTGGCGTAGCCGACCAGACTCAGGTCCTTGTAGCGGGGCGCGCCTTCCATGTAGTACAACCACTTGGGGTTGAACTTCCAATTGACAAAATTGAAAAGCTCGCCGCCGTCATCAAGCTGCCCGTACAGGGTTACGCGCTGGTTGGCGGTCAGATCATAATGCAGCTTCAAGGTGCCGGTGACCCTCTTTTCGATGTCAAACGGCAGCGGAGAGGTGCGCTCGTTCTGGTATCTGCCGGAAAGGAAGAAGCCGGACTTTGTTCCCAAAAACGGGATCGGACCACTGGCATTTCCTTCCACTTCCATCGAGCGTCCCAAACCTGAGGAATCCTCAGGATCAAAGTAATATTTATCTTTGGCTAAATCTTCGGTCCAGGTGAAAAGCTCGGCAGCTCTTTTGTCTTTGATGGCCGTGGAGTTTTGCAGGTTCTTCTTTTCATCAAAGTAGCCGATTTGCGATCCTTTGCTGTCCTTCATGTAATAAGGATTGCTGCCAAATACCTCCCACTTGTCCAAGGGGGTTCCGCGCATAAAGATTTTTCCGGTGTATTTTTGGCCGCCACTTTTGGTCACCAGGTTGACAATGCCGGCGCCGGCAGTGGGGTATTCCGCTGTGAAGGTGCCCGCATAGACGTTCATCTCCTGAATGCTGCTGGTCGGCACGTCACCCATAGTGGTTTCATTCAGCTCGGATCGGCGGAATGCCTGATAGACATGGCCGACTTCACCGCTTCCGAACGCACCGGTGCCGCCGGAAAAGTACGTGTCGGAAACGTCCACGCCGTCGACCAGAGTTTTGGTTTCATATTTTCGACCGCCACGCACATAGCCATTGAAGGTGCTCGCAGTGGTCTGAATGATTTCATGGACAGAACCAACCGGCAAGGCATTGTCCAATTCTTCCGCGCCAATGGTGGTCTTAGATTGCGTGAGAGTTTTTTCCACCAACGGTCTCTCCGCCACCACGGTGATTCCTTCACCCGCAATCACGGTCTGTTTCAATGCTATGTTTAATTCCGTCGTCACGTCCGATTGCGAGAGTACGTTTTGTACTTCCTGGCTTTCGTATCCCATGATAGATACTTTGACCGACTGCCTGCCAAGAGGCACGTTGATCACAAAATACCTCCCTTGAAGATCCGTTATAGCTCCCAAGCTCGTGCCCGTAACCATCACGTTAGCGCCGGGCAGTGCTTCTCCAGTTGCAGCGTCTGTGATCTTTCCGGCAATTTTGCCCAGACCGGCAAAAGCAGGCAAGGACAAAAGAAGCAGGATAAGCACACTTACGGTAAATACCATAAGCCTTGTCTTTAAGTTTTGCGTCATGGTAAAAACCTCCTATTAAGTTATGTCTCATGAAACTCGGAGCTTTAAACAGGAATTGAAAAGACGAGTTCTTAAGTAGATTGGGAAGTGCTACTACTGACAAGACGCGTAATGAACACCTGCTAGCTTATTAATTGGTAGGTTATTGGTCGACCTTGGCTTTTCCCTCCTCTCTAAAAATGAAATAACAAACAGTAACTATTTTTTTGTTTCGCGCATCCTCCTTTCCGGGATTGTTAACAGATTAGTGCGGTGGGGCTATAAACAAAGTAAGAAAAGAAAAGGGCGAAGAAAAGACGCTTCCTTGTAAAAGGAAATGCCTTTTCTTCGCCCTTCTACTTGCTTTCTGCTGGGCTATGATAACCATCGGTCCATTTCTTAGACATTTGAGTTATTAACGCATGCCTGCGCAATAATCGAATTATGGCTACCCACAACACAACTTCATCTTGGCAAACTTTTCGGCTTCATTTTAGCCTTTTTCTCAATTACAGTCAAGTGAAATTTTTAAACTGAGAAATAGTTTTTTCTATCCGATGGAAATGGCGGTGCAAGTGCCTCCTGTTAGGTCGGGCGAATTTCCTTCCCACCAACTCGCTCGATGAATGAAAACAAGTTTCCTTAATCAGGGGGTTCAAAATATGCTCTCGTAATCTTCTCTCAAAACCTGTAGGAGGTCGTTTTTCTGCATAAAGAAAACGCTCAATATGGTTCCGTTCTTTCAATCAGAAATCTGGGAAGGATTTGGCTAAACGTCAGTGCTAAGCACCGGCACATTTCTCAATTGACTGTCAAAGATCCCAATCGCTTTCCACCAACTTTAGCAGCGCTCTTAATCTATTGAAGCTTATTTTAGTAGATTCGACCAACGGCAGATAGTGCGTTTCCAGCGTGACGTACTCAATTATCTTATCCCGCTGCAATGCCGCAAGCTGTCCTACCCAATTCACTGCACCTTCCCCAAAAAGCTTGCAGGTAATCTGCGGATGGCTGACGGCATCTTTGACGTGCACGTTCATAATGTGCGGCTTGATGAATTCGTATCCGGTCGGATAAGGCATTTCCCCGGTACCGACGGCATTCGCGGCATCCCAATTGGCGCCAAAGTTGCGCCGGTTCACCTTGCGAACAATGCGGGCGGTATTTTCTCCGGAATCGCAGTAAAATCCGGGCTCGTTCTCCACCGCGATAGTCAAATTTTCGCCAGCAGCCATGTCAGCTATTCTCTGAAAAAAGCCGACAATTTCCTCCTCCGGCAGAGATTCCTGAAGAAAGCCAAAGGTGATGATCTTGTTCGTGCCCCACCTGTGTGCGAGCGCAAAGGTCTTGGGCAGGACGTCCTCCATGGCCTTGCGAATGCCTATCGTATCCGATGGTTTGACCTTGAAGGTACCAGGCGAAAGCGCACCAATCCTTATTCGTCCCGATTCAACTGCCCGGTCGATGTACTCCAAATCCGCTTGATCGAGATAAGGAATCCGTTTTTCGTAGCTACCGACGCAGCGGAGCTCGTACTTCTTGATTCCCATTTCCGTGCCGATGGTGACGGCTTCCTGAATGTTCAATGAGATTTCGTCGGAAACGATGGCAATTTCTAACATGCTTGTCCTCGAAATAATTTGAAGCTTTGAACCACTAGAGGGATTGATCACTCGTTTCACCTCGTTGAAACGGGCTATTAGTGACAATCATTTTTCATTAGCACCCATCTTTAGTTGGGTGGTTGCTTTGGCGATTGCTCACCCCATCCAATCGGTCGCCCGGTTAGAATTAGCCGAAAAAGGATTGCCTTTCAGGCTTTCGACAATCCTTTCACCAGCTCCACCAAGCGCTCGACTTCTTCCATGCTGTTGTACAAGTGACAAGATACCCGAATGGCATCCAAGTTGGCCTCGCCGACGCCGCGCACGCGCACTTGTTGTTCCGTCAGCACCGACGAAATTTTGGCGCTGGGCACACCCCGCATCCTGAAGGTGATCATGGAGGTGCGGTATTTCTCTTCCGTCGGCGACAAGACCTCGACTTTGTCGATCTCTTGCAACCTTTCATAAAGATGTTCCGCAAGCTCACAGTTATGGGCAAAAATTGCCTCATGGCCGATGGCAGCAAAAAAATCAAGCGCCGCACCCAGGGCATGAAACAAAGCGGGATTCTGCGTTCCATACTCGAAGCGCTGCGCGCTGGGAGAATAGCGTAGCTCGCGCTTGTCGAAATCCATCTCGGCAGTGGAATAGGCGCCCACGGTGATCGGATTCAGGGAATCCAGTTCTTCCTTTTTTATGTAAAAAATGCCGGTGCGCTTGCCTCCCAGCAACCATTTGTGGCCGCTGGTCGAATAATAATCACAGCCGTATTCGCGAACATTGATGGGAATGTTCCCTGGCCCCTGCGCTCCATCGAAAGCAAGCTTGATCTTCCGGCTCTTCGCCAATTCGGCGATTTCCTTGGCAGGCAGCATCTGCCCGGTTGTACAAGTCACGTGACTCAAAAAGATCAGTTTTGTCCGCTTGGTAATGAGCTTCTCGACAAGTCCGACGTTTGCCAGTCCGTTGCTAAGATCCGGAGCAAAGGATTTGATAATGAGCCCATCTCTTTTGGCGCGATTCAAAAGGGGAATGTGGCCGCCTACATGCTCATGCGTGGTGGTGATAATCTCATCCCCCTTTTTCATCGGCAGGCCATTGATGACGATATTATTGCCCTCGGTGGCGCAACTAACCAGAGCGATCTCTTCTTTTTCACAGCCCAATATTTTGGCACATTTCTCTTTCACTTCCTCCCATTTCGCCGCATCGCGTCCCGGCTGGGGATGGACTTCCAATTGTTCCGATTCACGTTGTAAGGCATCCAAAACAGTCTTGGGTGAAGCGCCCAAACCGCCGGTGTTGAAATAAGCGTAATCCTTTGGCAAGAAGAATTGCTCGCGGACTTGCTGCCAATCGATTCTGCCTAGAGAGTCGAGGTAGCGCTGGGGCGCCGACAACTCCCGTCCCGTGGCGCTATGTCGAGTCGAGACTGCCATACTCGCGGAAAGCATCCCCAAGGTCTTTATGAAATTTCTTCGCTCCATTTACCTCCCTAAGATAGCTGTATTTCTACCGTACACTTGCCCCGCACCTTGAATTCTAAATTCACATAGTCACTGTTTTCCACCTTCTCCTGGTTAAAAGTCGATTTGTTGCCATCGACGAAAACCTTCTTGACCACAGCCTCCGCAGGTAATAGAACGTGGGCCCGAATCTTGGACTTGGCGGTATTGATTTCAAGAGTCATTCTTTGGTCTTCGAGGTCAAATTTGTAGCTGAAACAGGCTGCCGAGGCCGCGTATGCGACATGAACTTCGGCGTGCTCCACTTCGGCTGCCGGCCAACGAGGCGACAGCTGCACCTCACGAAACAGTTTTTGCTTGTCGACAACGCCCCACAATCCTTCCACCAAAGCATAGGCCATGGCGCTCGAGCCCCAGCCGTCCGTCGGCATGGCATCTGGGCTGGTGCTGGTGTCGATGCTGGAAGGCGCGCCATCGGGGAAATACCACAGATAGCTTTCCTTCTTCTTGGAAATCATTTCGAAATAGCGACGGAGAATATCCACCCCGTACCACTCAAATCCGTGCGCAAAGGCTGCACGCGCCAGCTCTCCACCCACCAACGGCATGATGCCGCCATTGACATAAGCGCCGGGCATCAATTTTTCTTCTCCGAAAATGCCGGCCGGAAAGGGTGGGTCGATGGAGAACCATTCGGCAAAAGCCTTTGTGGTACTGCGACGACGAAGATACTCATTGATGATGGAGACCGCCATCCTATGGCTGGTCACGCCGCGATTGACATCCATCGGATTGCTGAGACTTAGTTGATTAGCCTCGTCGGCACCCGGAATCGTCACTGGAGTTAGCTTGACGAAATGAGCATAATATCGGCCGTTCCAACAAATGCGATTCATCTGCCGTTGGATTTTCTTTGCCAAGCGCCGCCAGAACCAAGCTCGCTTATTGCGATGGGAATGGGCGTAAAGCCTGCTCATCAAACGAAACGCTTCGTAATAGCCGCTGTTGTCGCCGTGCATGATGCCCCAAAAGGTGCCCTCAGTGATTTGCATTTGCAGCCAATGGTATTGGCCGGCTGTGTAGGCGAAATCCCAGGTATCGATTGTATAGGCGCGTTTCACCAGGCGAGTTTTTTTGTCCCATCGCCACGGATGGTTGAGGACGTACAGTAGCGCCTTTTCCATCTTTGGCAAAAGGTGTTCGATCCACTCGTCATCACCGGTGGCCTGCCAGGCCAAGTAAGCCGCTTTGACGAACCGGTACTCCACGTCTGCTTCAACCGGCACACGCACATATTTCGCCCAGTTCTCCTTCTCGCTGGGCAGCTTTTCCGGGAAAGTCGTGTAGTAATCGAAAATGCGGCCGTTCTCCGCTTGCGTCTCGGCAAAGTGCTCGATGCAGCTTTTCAGATCGCTCTCAAAATAGCGGAAGCAGCGGATCATGTCGCTATAGTCGCGAATCCAGATGGACTTGGCATCCGGGGAGCGGTAGCCGCGGATTTTTTTGCCGTCCATTTCAATATCCAGAAAATTATGCTGAAAGAACTCTTGAACAAGGGGGAAAAGCCCATCGATTTCCGGCCGACCGGTTCGACAGAAGGTGAGTGATTTCATGAAATGACTCAACTGTACCGCGGTTGCGACATCAGGCAAAAAGTGGAAGAAAAAGAAGTCAGTCCTTTGATAAAGTTAAGCAATTCCAAATAGGATGTCAATAGTTAGTTTCGGGACGGATAGCTGAAAACTGTCGCAATACTTGCCGAGTGGTTATCTAATCTTCGTAAGTCATCGCAGGGCCATAATTCCCAAGTCAAGCTTGCCGAATTTGTTTGTCAGTGCGCCATCGCCGCGGACGTTGCGAGATGGACATCACCTTGCGCAGCGCCCGCAATGAACGCAAGGGGAAAGAACCTCAGAAGGTTGGCGCCGCCAGACGAAAATAGTCCTGAACACAGCTTCCAGTGAACGGTCGTCATTCAAATCATCGAGCATGGCTGGAGGACTCGCGGCGTCTGCAACAGCAGCAGCGAAAAGAGCTTTGCGAGCATGGCGCCCCAGCGTGAGAAACTTGGTCCTATGGCCGTTTACCCAGTGATGGGTAACGAAAATGGAAGGTGCAGAAAATCGTTTAAACGACGACAGGCAGAATGCTCAATGATTTTCTCTTTGATCATTTTGACTTTTTGCCAGGCTGACCAACTCGGACTTTAATGAACGCTTACCTATTTTCTCTTGCAAAATTCAAATTCAAAAAGTACATTGGCCGCGCTTGGAGATTCTCTTTTCCTGATCATTGCTTTCCATTCACTGCGATGCTTGTGATTTGGCAAAATCCCTGAACTGAGCAACCGAGAGGTAGTGTGCAAAATGGAAATAGAAGAGCATTATTACGCGGATGATCCCACCATTGGCCCTCCCGATGTAAAAACCAATTTAAGAGACGTGCAGTACTATTTTCTTGGCAACGGCTTTATCCAGGCCGCTGTGCAAGTTTGTCCTTCAGGGGACGGAACGGCCCTCGGTTTGGCGCTCATGCACCCAGAGAAATTCGGCCCCAAGCGACGCGTTCTCAACTTTGATCCGGCGAAAGGATTACAGCCGACTCAATTGGTTCTCTTTTCAGGCAAAGCCCGTTATGTAGCCGGACCAAATGAAATCGAAGCAACTTGGGCGGACTTAGATGGCGTCCCGGCGGCGAGAATCAGTTGGCGCTGCGAAATCTGCGCTGTGGTTGAGCTTTTTTATTGCCCCGATCAGAGAGAGCCCCGGCTTGTCCGGCAAATAACGTTGAAAAATCTGGACGGCCAAGAGCGTGCTGTCATCTGTGAGTTGGGGACGACTGATCAATTGATTACAGAAAAAGTCATGCTGCCGATTGGGAAGGCTCATACTCTATTCTTCGAATACCGGCTCGTCGGGGAGGAGGGTGCAGGACGCATAGAGTGCACTCTGCGAAAGGAGCTTAGAGTTCACCTAAAAGCCGTCGAGGCCTGGAAAGAAACCGCTCGCTGCTGGTTCTCCGATCCTTTGTTGAGTTTTCTGTTTGACGTATCAAAAAGGCAATTGCCGGCGGTGATCGCCCACAACGGCGCTATGGACGCCAGCATTTGGCAATACAATTTGGAGTGGACGCGCGACCAAGCTTTTGCAGCAACGGCCCTGTTGATGCTCGGGCAAATCGACTTGGCTCGCACCGTGCTCGCCCGTCTGCTAAAAGAATTCGTGAGCGAGGAAGGCGATGCGGTCGATTCCGGCCGGCGGCGGCCCACGGAGGAAATCGAGCTGGATCAGAACGGCATCGTGTTGTTGGCGGTCAAGGCCTATTACGATTGGACCAATGATCTCGATTTTATCAGGCAGTACTGGCACAAGATAAAAGTCACCGCCGACTTGCCACTGAAAGAGGTCTTCCGCCACCAAGAATCCGGCCTGTTGCACAATCGCCGCGAGTTTTGGGAGCGACACGCTCTGTACGGCATTCAGGACGGGATGGAGCTCGCCTATCAAATGTTCCCGGCGCTTGGATTGGAGAGCGCAGCCTATCTTGCCGAGAAAATCGGTGAGCAAGATTTGGCCTTGCACTGGCGCACCGAGGCTTCCCGGCTAAAGCAGGCTATGCTCAATGATAAGAACTACGGATTGGTGGAAAACGGCGTTTTGATCAAGCGCCGATCGGTCGACGGTCAAGTGCAGAAGGAAGTTCAGGCCGATCCCAGCATCCGGTTGCACTCGTCGATTCCTCTTGCAGCTCCCGGCAGCCATTTCCTCAATCCCGACAGCTCCAGCGTTCTTCCCATTGCCTTGGAATTTATCGATCCCAAGAGTGACCTTGCCGCCAAAACTTTGCAGGAAGTAGAAAAGCTTTGGAATCAGAGTTGGGATTTTGGCGGCTACAGCCGTTACAACGTCACCTCCGAGCCGGACTCTCCGGGGCCGTGGCCGTTCGCCAGTCTCTTCATCGCCCGCGCCTATTTTGAAGCCGGCGACGATGAAAAAGTGTGGCGCGTACTGCGCTGGCTGAAAAGCCTGCCCGGCGCCCAATCGGGGAGTTGGTTTGAGTTCTACGGCCCCAGACCCTGTCCGCCGTGTCCGCAGGTCGGCATTATCCCTTGGACCTGGGCCGAATTGACCTTCTTCTTCATTCACCACCTGTTTGGCATTCGTCCGCAAGGAGATCGGGTGCGCATCCGCCCAAGATTACTCACAGGCCTTGCGAACGCCCAGTTGTCCATTCGCATCGCCAAGAGCAACCTGGAGCTGTCGGTACAAAAATCCTCCGACGGCAAGGCAGGCATTACAGTCGGCAAGACAAAATTTCCCTATTCCCCACAGGGCATCGAATTGCCACTGGAAAGCAACAGGACTTGGAAAGTCGCGGTGCTTCAATCCGATGGCTAATTGCCCTTGACTTAAGAAACTCAGACTTCAAATACTAAAACTGACGTGGCAAGGGGTAAGTGGCAGGTGGCAAGGCAGGAGTTGGATTCAGGACGAAAGTATGAGAATGGGATGACCGTCGAACAGTGAATTAGGCAAGTGCCGAATAACTTCAAAGATGATGCTTTATGGAAATTCCAAGTATACCCAAAATCCCTTTTGTTGGCAGACTTGGGAAGATCGTAACAAACTTCTTCCCGATCCTCTTGGTCGCGCTGTGGCCGAGCAGTTGATTCGCAGCGCCGGCTCTATCTGCGTCAACACCGAAGAAGGTTACGGACGCGGTTTTGGGCGTGACTTTGCTCGTCTCTTGAGATTCTCTCTCGCGGCTCCGCCCGAAAAACCCGAGGATGGTGCTATGGCGTTCGGCATTTGTTTAGCGACGCTGTGCTGAAACAACGACTACACTTAGTAGACGAAATCATCGCGCTCCTCGTAACCCATGTCCAAAAACAAAGTGGCCGCTAACCGCACTTTCTATTTATAGCTTGCTATTTGCCACTTGCTACTTGCTACTTGTTTGAGGAAAGGAACCTTCATGCAAATTCTCGGACTCCACATCGTCGACTTTACCATCGTGATCTTTTACACGCTTCTCATGCTCTGGCTTGGCATCCGCGCTCATCGTCGCACCAAGGACACCGAAGACTTTTTCATGGCGGGACGCAAATTGGGCAAAGCGTACCAATTCTTCCTCAACTTTGGCAACGCCACCCACGCGGATCAAGCCGCAGCGGTGTCGCGGGAGATTTACCGCCAAGGCGTCGGCGGCATGTGGATTCAGTACCTCGTACTTTTTTTGACTCCCTTCTATTGGTTTACCGCTGCGCTCTTTCGCCGCGTCCGGCTCATCACCTTGGGGGACTATTATGACGAGCGATTCGACAGCAAGTTCCTCGGCGGCGCCTTTGCGACTTTCACCCTCATCATGGCCATCATTGGCAGCGCTGCGGCCTACATGGTCGCCGGCAAGACGTTCATGGCGCTGACTCCTAAACCTCCATCAGCATACACAGCGGAAGAAAGAAGAAGCATTGAGGGCTTTAAAGAATACCAGCAGCTCAAAGAGCGCATCGATCAGGGACTGACGCCGGAAGAAAAAGTGCGCTACGATGAGCTGAATGAGAGGAACAAGCGCGGTGAGCTCAAGTCGCTAATCTCTTACACCGACCCGATGACTTTCTATCTGGTGTTCACGGCTCTGGTGGCGGTTTACACGATTCTGGGTGGATTATTGGCCGCAGCCTTTACCGACGCCGTGCAAGGGTCGCTGATTGTCGTCTTTTCGGTGATGCTCATACCGCTGGGACTTGCGCGTATCGGCGGGTTTAGCGGCCTGCATGCCTCGGTGCCGGATTACATGTTCAACATCTTTGGTTCCGTCAACGTCGGCGAATATGCCTGGTACACCATCCTGGCGATGGTAGTGGCCAATCTGGTCTCGATCATTGCCTCCGCGCCTATGCTGATGACCGCCGGGTCCGCTAAAGACGAGTGGACGGCGCGCTTTGGCATTCTAAGCGGCATGTATTTCAAGCGACTGCTGATGGTGTTTTGGGCAATGACGGGACTTATCGCCATTGCCCTGTACTCCGGTAAGCTACACGATCCGGATTTAATTTGGGGCTATATGAGCCGTGATCTGCTGATGCCCGGCGCTCTCGGTCTGATGCTCGCAGCCATTTTGGCCGCCAACATGTCCTCGTTGAATACCGTCTCTCTCACCAACTCCTCGCTGTTCATCAAAAACCTTTACCAGCCTTTTGTCCCCAACAAAAGCGAGAAGCACTATCTGACAGTGGGACGCATCGCTGTTGCCGGAACATTGTTAGGGGGCATTTGGACGGCATTCTTCGTCGGCAATCTGCTGGACCTTTTCAAGTATTTTATCTCCATGCCGGCAATTTTTGGCGCATCGATCTGGCTGGGATTCACCTGGCGCCGCCTGACCAAGTGGGCAGTCATCATTCAGGTCTTTGTCTGCCTGCTCATTTATGCTGTCATTCCCAACTTGTTTCAGAGTTTGGACTGGGCAACAAGGAATCCCGCCTTCTTGGTGGAAACCAAGCCGCGCGTAGTCACCATAACCACCGGAGCGCTCAAGGAGGACGTGGAGGCGGGCCGCGCCAGCAAAGTCGGCGAGGCCATCAAGAAGCAGCACACCATGGAGCCCGAAGGGGTATTCTTTGAACGAGTCGCCCGCCTGATTCCTTCCGATCCCAACTCGCCTAAGATTGGCTTGGGCCGTTTTCAGGCGGAAGTCTGGGTCGTGAGTTGGCTGGGCTTTGACTTTACAAAATGGACCAAAGCGCAATTGGTGGCTTTGCGCTTTTTCTTCGACGCGCTCTTCCCGATCTTCCTCTTGCTGCTATTGAGCTTCGTCACTAAGCGACCGGATAAAAAACGGCTGGATCGCTTCTACGGCAGACTGCACACGCCGGTGCAACCAACCCCGGAACAGGAACACGCTGCCATCGAAGAGGCGGCCGAGCATCCGGAAAAGTTCGAATCCCGCAAAATCTGGCCCGGCTCCAATTGGGAGATATTGAAACCCGGCAAATCCGACATCATTGGTTTTGGTGCAAGCTGGCTCTTGGTGGGGGTGATTGTTTTGATACTGTGGGGGATGGTTTCGATCAAATAGAGCTTTGGTCAAAAATCGTCAAGGGTGGGCAAGAATGGTCAAGAATGGTCAAGGGTGGTCAAGCTTGCGAATAGTCCAGATAGGCCAGCATATCGATGCTGGCCTGAAGACAAACGGGGATGTTAATCCCCAACGGATAGCCCAGCAGACGAACTCTGCCTTTCAGACAAAACGGGATGCTAATCCACCCAAATCGACTCATTCAGGATATCGCTCAAAGCCTTTTAGCGGCACTCTCGCACCTGCTTGACTCCAAGCTATCTTCTCCTCACTCGGCAATACGTTCTTCTCGTAGCATGATTTCAGCACATCGGCCAAGCCTTCCACGGTCGTCAGCCGCTGGCCAACATCCTCACTTATCTTGATCAATTCCTTGGGGAACTCTACAATCTCCGGCATGGAAAGCTGCGCCCCATTGATACAGGCGGTTTGTGAACTCGCAGCTTCCGGCCCGCAGGCCAAGACTGCCCCTGAGCGTACCGCATCGATGGCATCCCACATCTTTTGCAGATATACTTGGTCGGGATTGCCGTACTCCTTCACCGAACCGTCACGAAAATGGGCGCGGATGATGGGGTCTTGCAAATCATAGCGTATGGTCGCCTGCTCAAATTCGTAGGAAAAAATTGGGCCGTAATTCTCTTCGATGGCGTGGGAGACGTAAAAAAGCAGCTCCACGCCGTTATCCGTCATGCAGCGCAGAGCGGCGGTGTCAAAATTCTCTATCTCGTTGGCGCGATACAGCTCGGCGATGACCCATTCCGGCTTGGCGCTGGTTTCACGCGCATTGCCCAAAACATAAAACATGTTGTGCAGGTAATGCGCCATGGCGTTATTGATCGGACTATCTAAAATCCAATTACCATTCGCATCTCGTTTCTTGCCTGCCCAATTATTGCGGCGGTAGTACGTCTCATCCCGCGGCCACAGCGTGATGGTCTTGAACCGTTTTGGTGCGCCAAAGTATCCCGCCTGAATGTCCTTCTTCAAATTCAGAATAGCCGAGTTGAAAGACCATTGATAGCCGATGCCGACTTGTTTGCCATAGCGATCTCTCGCCTCGATCATCTTCCCGGCTTCTTGAATGGTCGCGCCCAACGGTTTTTCGCATAGAACAGTCGAGCCGTTTTGTAGGGCCAAACAGGTGTGGGGACAATGCAAATGAATGGGCGAAGAAATCAGCACCAAATCGGTACGATGATGCAGATAGAATTCTTCCAGCGTATCGTAAATCGGCACATTCAAAGCCTGCACCTCTGGGAACCGCTTGCAGCTCTCGGGCATGGGATCGATGACCCCATTGATGCGAAAATTCGCCTGCTTTGGGTTGTCCAGCAGGCCGGAGAGGTATACCAATCCGTAGCCGCCTATGGCCACCAAGGCAATGTCAACCGGTTTGTGATCCTCGACTGCTTTCATGTCTCTTGACCTCCATTGGGAATGGAAAAAGCAAAAATGAAAAAGCAAAATGACAATGCAAAAACCAAAATGAGTTCGCTCGTTGTTATCTCCACTTGACCATTAATACAGCCGGAGAGTAAGGAAGCTGTGCCCTGCCGTGGAGTATTCACCTCACCGTCATACGCCAGAATCCTGAAGGGACAATTGTAACAGGACGATGGTCTGTAAAAGTTTTGCTTTTTGCTCTGTAATTTTGCATTTTGCAGTTTGATTTTTGATTCGACCAATACGCTTCAGACTTCCGCGCTCACGCTCATAGCGGCTTTGATCGGTCCCGAACAAATCGTACAATATCCTCCGCATCCTGGCGATCCGCGCACGTGGTCAGGAAAAACACATTGCGTTCAGACAATTGATTGATATGCTTTCGCACCTGGTCGCTGGTCGCGTGTAGCATCAGATTCACTTTCCTCGTCGAGGACAAAATTCGCGGCAAGTCCTCAATGCTGGGGGTTGTTTTCGGATCGTCGGTGATTTCCAGTAAAGACAAGCCTGGCAACGCTGCCAAGTCGGGCGCATAGTGCAACTTTTCGTTATGCACGTGGTACAGAACCCGCTCGTAGCCGCGCACCAGGTCCATTTCGTATGGTAGTCCGAATTTTCGATACACGTTGGTCGCGCACAACATTGCCGTATCATTGGAAAGATGGCCGAAATAGTTAGGCCCCATCCAGCCAGCGGTAATGTAGGTCACGTATCCACCCTCGATCTCGTCGGCCCAGGTTCGTAGATGCCCAAAGTACCAGGAAATGGCTGTGACGAGATACTCCAGTAGTCGATGGACGAACTCTTCATTCTCGATAAAATCTAGGAACAAGCCGTCGCCGCGCACCGCGTTGGCCACGTCCATCGGTGACATGGTGCCGCGAATAGCCAATACGAAACTGCCGTCTTTTTTGGAGCGCAAATAATCATAGCTCTTTTTCATGTACTGAAACCATTTGGATTGCTCCGAGAGTCGAAGTTTGACCAAATCCTTCGGTGAATCCAGAATAGGAATCGGAAGGCAAGTATCGTATTGTTGCTTGACCTCCATGCCAATCCAGGCGGAATGCTCGCCGATACCGAAATAGGGGCAAATGCTGGGGATGCTGTCGTCGTCCAGCCCCTCCTTGGCTCGCCAGCCGGGTCTGGCGCTCGCCAGCCTGTAATCCAGCCAATCGGTCAACTGGGTCTCCAAATTAAAATCGTACAAAGGCTGGATCGGTATCGTTTCCGCCGGTACAATGGCATTGATGAGATAGTGCCCCGGCGTTTGCGCATCGAAAAAGTTCCGACTTCGCTTAACAACGCGTTGGATGTGATCTGATAGAATCATTCTCTCCTCGTTTGGAATTCTGATAAAAAATGAATTGTACAGTGATGCCACGGAGACTCAGAGATACCTTCCGAGAAAGAACCGAATCGGCAACAAAATTTTGACGATCCTTTCCGTTGCGCCAAGTAGCCAACCTGGCAGAGCCGCTCCAGAAGACTCCGTGTTTTGCGTGCCTCGGTGGGTGTTCTTCCCCTGGGCTAACTTACCTCAGCTTGCAGTGTTGCGATATTCCTGCTCGACCTTGTCCCACTCCTCAAAAACCGCAAAAGCAACGGCAGGATTGCACGCCGGTCCCAGCTCAAATTGGGCGATGATGCCGCCTGCCGGATCATAAAGTTGCCGCGCTATTTTTCGCACGGCATCGCGCCCGGCCTGCGGATCGGGAGCAGCCATCACATATTGCCGATCCATTTCACCCCAAAAGGTGATTTTGCCTTTTGCAAGAGCACTGAGCTTTTCCATGTCCATGCAAAAAAGCTGCGAGTTGAGGGCGTCCACCCCGACCTCGATCAGATCGGGATAGATTTCCATAATCTGCCCATCGCAGTGCATAAAAGCGTACTTGCCATGGGCATGAGCGAATTCGCAATAATCTCGGTAGAGCGGCTTGAAAAGCTCACGCCAAAGGCCAGGCGGAATGAGGAGTTGGGTTTGCGATCCCCAGTCGTCCATAAAACTGATGGCATCGACATCCGTGCTGACCCAAAATTCCAATTCCGCCAAATAAAAGTCATGGATGATCTTCAGCAGTTTTCCCGCTTCCTCTTTGTTGAGCATCAGGTCGATCATGGCGTTTTCCGAGCCGCGCAAGAATTGGTATCGCTCCCACGGACGGGGACAGCACCCAGATCGCACGAATCTGTCGGTGCCGGCGCAAAAGCGATTCACCTTGTCACGCGCAGCAGAAATTTCGGCTGGCAGCGTTTCATAAGGTGGTTTCACAAGCTTAAAGTCGCTCAGATCACTGATAATGGGCTTGCAAATTTCACCTTGCACGCCTGCTTGAATGTTGGTAAACACGCAGCCCCACTCGTCCGTGTATTCGCCCACCACATAAGGATCGCCTCTCATCCTTTCGGATGGACGGTAAACATCACAGGCAACCGTCAAGTCCGACGGATAGCGCCGAAGAAGGTCTTCGATTTCCGCCCGATAGTGATTCTGCGCCCAGGGTAGGATCCACACATCTCGCGGAATTCTTTCGGGTGTTTCGAACTCAAGACAGCTTTTTACGAGCTCACGAGGGGTTTGCGACATCTGTCTCCTTATCACTAAAGGCCGGATCGCCTGAGTTCATCTCGTCTCGTCTGTCGGGATGAATTCCGCAAGCCTCTCTTCGTCGACCATTTCGGCAATCCGCGGCTTTTTCTGATTCCAATCGATGACCCCAAGAAACAGCCGGTAGCGGCGGTGCTTAAAAAAAGCGACCAGCCAACGATCCCCTTTGCGCAAGATCACTTCCATGCCAGTCACACCGCTTTTCAATGGAATCATCCCTTGTTCCGGCCAATGCGCCGGATCATCGGAGCTAACATAATTCCAATGCTTGTAGTGGCCGCCGAAGAACAGCAAAAATCGACCCTGCAGCTCTTGCACGTTGACGGATTCGCAATGCGCCAATGTCGGGGCCACATAAGCCGGGCCGCAGTCTCGCCAATTGAGCAAGTCCGCAGAAACCGCCCTGGCTACACAGCCTCTCCCCTGCTTGGTCACCGCTGTGTAATAGATCCAGAATTCATTGCCCATTTTGACCACATGCGGATCGCGGCAAGCGGCGCCCTTCGTTTTGGGGCAAAAGGCCCATCCGTATTCTTCCGGCCTAATGACCGGTTCTTTCGTTGCTCTGCGCCACGCAAAAAGATCATCCGACTTGGCCAGACCGATGCGCTGGGTGTTGTCAATGGAAACGCCGGTGTAGAACATCCAATAGACGCCGTCATGTTCGATAATGTATGGGGCAAAGACGTGGCCACAATCCCAGCCATCCGGATCAATGTAAAAGCAAGGCGCATGGGATTCCCATTCCAGAAAATCCCGGGTGGTCGCATGGCCGAACCATATCTCATTTCCGGGCAGGCAACATGAAACACCGGGAGTGCCGGCAATGTGAAAAAGGTGAAAGACCTTCCCCTTGCGAAAAACACAAAAGTCCTTCAAATAGAAGCCGGCCGGAGCATAGCCGGTCTTCAGCCAGTCCTGTTGGTGGAAGCGATACTCCTCAGTGGCTTGCTGATAGCATTCGTAATCCAGATTGCGAATGGGCTGATTTACGATGTTCTTGGTTCCCGGTAATGGAAGTAGAAAAGTTGCGAACGATTATCCGTTGTGAATTCAATAAATTCCGTTTTGCCTCGCCGTTTCATACATGGCGACTACATTTTCCGTCGGCGAGTTATCCTGCAAGCTGTGCGTGGGGGCAAAGCAATAGCCTCCGCCCGGCATCATGATTTCGAGGATATTTCGACAGTATTCTCTAACCTCTTCCATCGTGCCGTAGGCCACCGGGCCCGCGGTGCTGATGCAGCCATGAAAAGCCAGCCGGCCGCCGAAGGTTTTTTTCAGATATGCGGGCGACATATCCTTGGCTTCCGGCTGCAGGGTATCGACCGCCTTGATACCCATGGCGATGAAATCCTCATAAGCCCAACTGCTGGAGCCGCAGGTGTGCATCATGACCGGAATGCCAAAACTGTCGGCCAGATCGACGAAGCATTGGTGCAACGGTCTGATGTGGCGACGATAAAGATCCTTGCTGATGATGGGCGCTATCTGCGTGCCCAGGTCCTCGCCCATCCAGAGAAAATCGATCCCGCCCTTGCCAGCTTCCAGAATACGGCGGATCATTTCCAGGTTGATTTCAGTCCTGCGCTTCGCCAACAGCAAGCCGGCCGGATCGTCCGTAATGAGGTCCACCAAGGTTTGTTCTTGGCTGCGCAACATGCCGTTGGAGTTGATGATGTCGCCGATGCCGGGATGCCCGGCGAAAACGGCATATTTCTTATGCTGCTTGCAGAGATCGAAGACGTGACTATAATCAAAATCATCCGGAGATGGCAGAGGCCAGTGCGCGACCTCTTCTTCAGTTGCATTTTGCAGCGGGAACTCGCAATAATCCCAATAACCGCCGCTGCTGTGCTCCACCCAGCGACGACGAATTCCCCACTCATCCACTATGATGCCTTTTTCCGGAATGTCCTTATGTCGCTTGGGGCCGACGTATGGAGTTACGATGGCCCGAAAGTCCACACCTAACGCCCGGCGCAATCCTTCCGCATCGTTGGCTTGCAGGCCATAGAATTGCTTGAGTCGAAGATCAATCCCTGGATTGGCATCATAGTCGATGGGTACACGATCCGGCTGTTGGCCGGCCAGCGCGGTAAGAACTCTTTCCTTGGGGGTCATTAACCTGTGCATGGGTTTCGGACTGAATTGGGTAAGAAAGCTCCGATTCTCATCAGCTGACTCAGTCGAGATAAAGCAATCATTTTGTGGTAGCGGCGCGAATTCAGAAAGAAAAAACCCTCGGCCTCTGTCAAATCGTCTGATAAAACCTGCCCAGCTTTCCTCGCGTATTTTAGAAAAATTATGCTCATTATCAACAGAAAATTTTGTTTGGATTTTTTTCTGTGTTGGCTACATTAACTCATGCAAACGGTGGAATCATGGCACAAATCCATCCGCATGCCCAATCCCCTCATGAATCGTACCACGGCAGAAGTAATTGAAGGCGGATAATCTCCGTTCGAGTCGGCACCTCAGAACAACTGAAGGCACTAATATGACCAAAAAACTCAAGTGGATTCGTCACGAAGATTTGGCAATCAAGAAACACTGCACCGTGCATCGGCAGGAGTAACTCGACCACATGACCTTCCAAAGAAACGACAGGCCGTTATTCACCGAAATTTTCGGCCCCATCGTCGGACTGAAAGAGGAATGGGAAGCGCAAGGAGCTTCGCCGGAGGAATTGGACCTGTCCGCTTTTCGCTATCGCTGCGAATCGCGCGCTTTCTTGCCTGTCAATACAGGAAGGCTGGGCGGCTTCCCGGAAGTGGTTTTGGAAGAAACTGAAGAGTACGTCATCTCCCGCGACAACCTCGGTCGCACCATGAAGCTTCCGAAAGGAGTTGCGACTCTGGCGTTGCCGCTGGATTATCCGGTCAGGTCCATGGACGATTGGCGGAAAATCAAGCCCATGTATCAGTTCTCGGAGTCGAGGTTCGGCAAAGATTGGGAAATCTTGGCTCGGCAATATCTCGTGGAAGGAAAGGTTATCTGCGTTTCCATTCCCGGCGGATTCGACGAGCCGCGCGAGCTCATGGGCGAGGAAAACCTCTGTATCGCCTACCATGAGCAACCGGAATTGATTCACGACATTTTGGACACCATGAGAGAGACGGCGTTAAGAGTGCCGGAGAGGGTCACCAAAGCGGTGCAAGTGGATGTGCTTTTCGTTCATGAGGACATGGCCGGCAAATCCGGCCCTCTGGCGGGGCCGGCGCAGATCAAGGAATTCATTGCTCCCTATTACCGGGCAGTTTGGGAATTGCTGCAAAATCGTGGGGTAAGATTATTCGATCAAGATAGCGACGGCGACATGAACGCCGTGATTCCGGCTTTCTTGGAAGCAGGGGTCAACTGCATGCACCCTATGGAGCCGGCAGCAAACATGGACATCGTCAAGATACGGGAAAAGTTCGGTCAACGCCTGGCCTTTTACGGCGGAATCGACAAGCACGTTTTGCGCAGGAGCAAGGAAGAAATTGTCGCGGAACTGGAGTACAAGATCCCCCCGATCATCAGGTCGGGTGGAGCAGTATTGGGATTGGATCATCGAATCCCCAACGGTACGCCGCTGGAAAACTATCGTTTCTATGTTGACAAGGTTTGGGAGATATTTCGGCGTGAGTCAAGTTGAGCCAATGAGGGTCACACTCCCAGGCCAATCGGTCGCTCTTTCTGCAAGTCTTCTGCAATTAATCCCGCAAGGGATTGTATGAGGCGATCTTGCTCGTAATAGCCTCTCGTTATTCGACTCTGAATTTCCTGAAGTCGCTCCAATGGCAAGCTCTTGCTCTTGTCCAAGTCCATTGATTGCATGGACGGAGCATTTGACCTTTCTGTCGCGTCAGCAAACGAGCGGGGAGTATTGTTGCTTATGAGCTGCCGACCATAGGTAACCAGATTTTGCCCCTCAGCCTCGACCCGTCTTGTCGTCATTTCTCCCCCAGAATATGAATCCGCATTGGAAGAGTGCCGGTGATGGTCTTCCGGCTCCACTTGATACCGATTTGAAATCTCGACTCTGTCTTGATACCTCTTGTTGGGAGATAGCTCCCGGCCCTCGTTTTTGCCTTTCGTGCTGCTGCTCTGTTTGGCGCTTTCAAGAGGCATGCTCATTGCCGAATTCTGCCGATCAATTTTCATCTATAAGAGCCCTTTCTTTATCCAACCTGAATAATTCATCCACCACGAAGGCACGCATCACGCCATGGACGGGTGCGCCTAAGGCGCAGACACCAAGCCCTAATCTAACGAAGATTGGAACAAATTGTCTTAGACTAATTCGAGAGAACTCTGTTCTCGAAAAAGTCATCTTCTGTTTTGTATTCTTCGTGACCTTGTGTCTTCGTGGCCAATGTTCATGAATAACGCAGGCCAAAGATGGTTACAGACAACTCTCCACAATCTTTTATCGGCCAAACGTCAAATTACTTTAATTTTTACGTCGACTTTTTTGATCAATTCTCTGCCGATAAGGCAGCTTCGCCGCCGGCAAGCAATGAATCCGGCTGTTCAACGCGCATGGCCGGGGGCCTCTTCGATCCAAGAAATTCTTTGGAAAAAAATTCAAGTTTTTCCCCCGGTGCACGATATTTACAGTAGACAAAGAGGCGCATCGTCCTGCAGGAAACTCAAAGAGCCTTGCCTCGAAGCATAAAAAAAGGGCTACGCATTTTAATTTATACACAATCGGTACAACCTTAGCCTTTGGCAAGAATGCCAAAAAATACCTAGAAAAGGAGAACGATCATGGCGGACATCACTTTGACATCAGGCATGCGCTCAAACTTGCTGAGCCTGCAAGAAACTGCCAAACTGTTGGAAATAACCCAGGGGCGCCTCGCCACGGGTAAAAAGGTGCAGAGCGCGTTAGACGATCCCATCAACTTCTTTGCGGCTCAAGGCCACCTGCAACGCGCCTCCGACTTGGCCGGGCGCAAGGACGAAATGTCCGAGGCGATTCAGACTATTAACGCCGCTAATAATGGGATCGAGGGCATAACCACACTGATTGAATCGGCTAAAGCGCTGGCTCAATCCGCCCTATCGGCAGAAACGACAACCGAAGCCAGTAACTTGGGCGATCAGTTCAACGACATTCTCGACCAGATCGACACCATGGCAGCCGATTCCGGCTATAAAGGCATCAACCTGCTGAACGGCAGTAGTGAAACCTTGGAAGTCAAATTCGATGAAGACGGAGATTCTTCCATTACCATCACCGGCTTTGGCGGCACCTCGGGCGGCCTGAGCATCTCTGATGCAGCCACTGGAGCCGCGGGCGTATATTGGGCCGACACCAGCGCTATCAGCACAACTCTAATCAATAATTCCATCGATGATCTCAACGACGCGATAGACACCTTGAGATCGGAATCGGAAGAATTAGCTTCCGGTTTGAATGTGATCACCGCACGGCAGAGCTTCACGGAAGATATGATCGCCACTCTGGAAGAAGGCGCATCCAATCTCACGCTGGCTGATATGAATGAGGAAGGCGCCAACATGTTGATGCTGCAAACGCAGCAAGCGCTCGGCGTTACTTCCTTGAGTATCGCATCTCAAGCGGCGCAGGCAGTATTGCGGCTGTTTTAGCCACGCCATTCTCACCCATTTGAACGAAAGCAAAGGAGGCGGAAGAACGATCCCCCTCCTTTTTTATTTCGGTTAGCTTGGTCAAATTCCTTGAAAAAAATTCAAGTTTTATGCAAGCTGACCGATATTCGATAATAGACAAGAAAACGCCCAAGTCAAAATCAACCCAAACAGAAGGAGGTCAGAAGAATCAGGAATAGGGCCCCGCAACATCATTAACCACTGCTGGAAAACAGCAAAATCGCAACCTTTGGTAAGAATGCCAAAAAACCCAGAAAAGGAGATGAAATATGGCTGATATTACCTTGACGTCAGGCATGCGAGCAAACCTACTCAGCTTGCAAGGCACGGCGCAGCTTCTGGAAACCACTCAAAGTAGACTCGCTACGGGCAAAAAAGTCCAAACGGCACTCGACGATCCTATCAATTACTTTGCGGCGCAAGGGCATTTGCAGCGCGCCTCCGATCTTGCAGGACGCAAAGATGAAATGTCCGAGGCGATCCAAACCATCCAAGCCGCCAATAACGGCATCGAGGCTATTACCGAGCTGATCCAGTCTGCTAAATCCTTGGCCCAATCTGCGCTTTCGGCGGATACGACAACCGCAGCCAGTAACTTGGGCGATCAGTTCAACGACATTCTCGATCAGATCGATACGTTGGCAGCCGATTCAGGCTACAAAGGTATCAACCTGCTGAATGGCACCAGTGAAACTCTGCAAGTCAAATTCGACGAAGAAGGCGATTCTTCCATTACCATTACCGGCTTTGGCGGCACCTCGGGCGGCCTGAGCATCTCTGATGCAGCCACAGGAGCCGAGGGCGTATATTGGGCCGACACCAGCGCTATCAGCAGCACCCTCATCAACAATTCGATCAATGATCTGGATGATGCTATTGACACGCTGCGATCACAGGAAGAGACGTTAGCTTCGAGCTTGAATGTGATCACAGCGCGACAAACCTTCACGGAGAACATGATTGCCTCTCTGGAGGAAGGCGCAGCAAATCTTACCCTGGCCGATATGAACGAGGAAGGCGCTAACATGCTCATGCTGCAAACCCAGCAAGCACTGGGTATCACTTCACTGAGCATCGCTTCCCAAGCGGCTCAGGCTGTCTTGAGGTTGTTCTGATCCGGTATCCAAGGAAATCTTTCTAACTAATCCTTAGGTACGGAAGGGGGGATTTTGTCCCCCCTTCTGGGTTATTTCACCGAAGGAGATAGGATTATGTCAGTTATTAGAGAAGGAATACACCCGGTAGACACCGGATCGAGCCATCCTCCCTTGCGGGCGGTAGATTCGGCGCTGCCAAATCCGAGCTTGGGCAGAAAGGGCAAACCGGCCCAACTCAATCGAGATCGACCGATCGCTGTGCACGACCGCCAAATGGGTCTTGGCGAAATTGAGAACAATATCGCCAGTCTGAACAGCCTCGCCTTCAGTATTCGCCTCGCCGACAGCAGGATGAGCGAAATCGAAACGTATCTCGATAGGATGAGGGAGCAGCTTGGTAAAATCGTAAAGAACTATCCACCCTTTCCACCGGGTAGCGAAGAGAGGGCAGAGCTACTCAGAAGCTTTACAAGTCTTCGCCGGCAAATTGAGCAGCTCACCATACCGCCGAACGATCCGATCTTCAGCCCAATCCCTGCCGAGGCGCAAAATCGGCCAACAGAGCTAGGCGAAAATGGAATGGTGATCCCGATCCCTGGCCAACAACTCCAATCCGCACCAACGGGTTTCAACCTGCCGGATTTGCCGGAAATGGCAACAGATGAGCAGATTGGGGAAGCCATCATCGGGATCGACAAGGCAAAAGCCACCCTTGAGCAAGAGCGCAACCGCTTGGCCGCCGAGTCGATGCGATTCCTACAAAGGCAGCCCCTGATTGCCGGCTATGGGGCCGATCTCGAAGAACTGGATGCGGATGCAGCGCCCGAAGCGGCCATTGAAACAAAAAACGCAGAAGTCAAAGAGGCATTAGCGGATGTTACCATAGAAGGCCTGACGCAGGCGCACTCGCAACTACTCTTGCTACTCAGGTGAAACATGGCCTTAAAAATCGTACTCAAACCACACGAAAGAATGATCATTGGCGGCGCCGTGGTGGCCAACGGCAAGGCCAAGTGCGAATTGCTGGTTGAAAACAACGTCCCAATTTTGCGGGAAAAAGACATCCTGAATGAAGCCAATGCAGATTCGCCGTGCCGCAGGATCTATTTCGTTGTGCAGCTCATGTACCTTGACAATAAGAATCTGGTGAAGTATCAGGAGCTTTATTGGAAGCTTGTGCACGATTTAGTGCAAGCTGTCCCAAGCGTATTAGGAGTTATAGACCAAATTAGTGAGCATATCTTAGCAGAACGCTACTATCAGGCGCTCAAGCTGGCCAAAAAGCTAATGAACTATGAACAGGAGGTTTTGACTTATGTACGCAGCACAGTTGGAAGCCTACCGCAAGACGGACATGATGACCATGCCGGGGCGAGAGTTGGAAGCCTCGGTACTAACCAAGGCAGCCAGAACGCTGAAAGAATGCCAAACACACTGGGAAGCAGCGGATCGAAGCGAGCGCTTGGACAAGGCCCTGAAGTTCAATCAATTGGTTTGGAGTATTTTTCAGGTTGAACTGGCCAAGAAAGACAACCCGCTTCCCAAGAAATTGCGGCAGGATCTTCTCTCGCTCAGCGCCTTCATCGACCGGAGGATTTTCGAGGTCATGGCCTATCCCGCCCCGGAAAAGCTCACGGCCATCATTAACATCAACCTGAACTTGGCTGCCGGCCTCAGAGGATCGGCGCAAGCCGCCTAACGGCTCAAAGCCAAGATGAAGGATACTTCACGGGTCGAATTGCAACGGCAAAGGCTACTCTGCCGGTGTTAGGCTCTTTGAAAAGATTCCCGAACTACTTGGAACGTCACGTGCGTTCACCAGCGTTGCTTCCTCCAAATCCGGACTCTCGACCGCGGTCGATGGTTTCGATTCGAGTGCACCTGAATTTCTGAAACAAAACATATTGTAATGACGGGAAAGCCCGGCATGCCAACTACACGAAAAACGCGAAATCCTATCTGCCCTTTCGCGCATTTCAGTATGTTTAGCAGGCCGTATTCTTAACGGGTTTTTTCCTTTTGGAACTTGAGGTACACCGGTGGATGGGTTGCGACGTTTTTTCCTCGGTGTCACGCAATGATCGCCTGCCCCGTGCTATGCGCAAGCATGCACGGGGCCTTTTTTTATTTTCTGGGAATTGATCGATCCGGAGGGAAAAAGAGATAAGCTTTGGCGTCTTTCGCATTAGAACAGTCACGAGGCGAGTCAGTCGACGAGCACTGCCTGCCACTGCTCTTAAGAAAGGTCCGACCCGCCGACTGCGGACGGCCGAGCGCTGACTTGAGCCACTTTGGCTTCCGAAATGGATTTGAGACACTCGGAAAATAACACAAAAGTTTCCTTGTTGGCGTTATTGCTCCTGATCGCCCCCTCCAATACTGCCAATGCGAAATCTCTGTTTTGCGCGGAGATCAGTCCTTTGGCCAAATCAGTGCATGCGGCAGCAAGCCCGCCTCTCATGCTGGTTTGTCGCAGCTTGGTAAGCGCCGCGATCCCCTCCTCTTTCCGTCCCGCACAGCAATAAGCTGCGGCCAACATGAACTGGGCCGGTAAATAGGCCGGCAGACGTCTTTGCAGATTCTCCAGCACCGGTATGGCGGTTTTGGGATTTCCCAAATGCAGCTCGCTGATTGCATAGTTGTAATGCGCTTCTTTCATTTTTGGCGCCAGCTCCATAGCTTTGCGGGCGGCGTCCCGAGACTCCGAGTATCTTCCGGTGAACCAGAAGGCCGTACCCATATTGACAAAGGCTTCGGCCAAATTGGGCTGGATGGACAGAACTTTTTCCCACAGCTCAATCGCTTCCTCGTACTTGCCCATGATTCCAGCCTGAATGGCAAGCTCGCGAATGGCGATGAAATCACTCCCCATCTCCGCCAATTTCCTTCGGCCAAGTTGGTAGTAGGCCTCCCCTTTGGCGACGTTTTTTTCTGCCGTCAACTTCCCGTAATGATGAATAGGAATCTTGCTCGGCTTGATTTCGATTCCCAGCCGCCTGAGGCATGGGTCCACCATCTCATGCACTGGATACTCAAAACGGATGTCTTCGCGATTGGGAAAGAGTCGCACCTTGACGCTGGAAATCCAGCCGGTCCCCGCTTCCTCTAGCAAATTTTCACCGACATTGGCATGCCATCCGATTGTGTTTGCCCGCGAGGTATAGTTTCTGGTTTCAAACAAATAGGCCACGGGATCATTGGCGGAACCTTCAACGAGCTGCTTCAGGCGTTTGACGTCCGAACGCCCCAAAACTTCGTCTGCGTCCAATACCAAAATCCACTTGCCGGTGGCCTTGGAAAGTGAAAAATTCCTCGCTTCAGCAAAGCTATCGTTCCACTGAAAGTCATAGACTTTGGCGCCAAAGACCTGCGCCACCTTTTTGGTATTGTCGGTAGAACCCGTATCCACAACAATCATCTCGTCGACCACATTCTTGACGCTGCGCAGGCATTGGGGCAGACGCATGGCTTCGTCCTTGACGATCATGCACAAAGAAAGATTTATATTCCTTTCGGAGGAAAGTTCGCCTTCATGCTCCAAGAGCCTATTGCGAACCGCCAGTGCCGCAGAAAGAAAACCTTCCTCCGCACCAAACTTTGCCAACATCTCCTCGATCTCTGTCATGGCGAGGTGGTCTTTGCCTTGCTTTTGCAGCAAATCGATAAGCAAAAAGCGCAACCGTCGGTTGAATGGATGCAACAGGCACGCTTCTCGAAAGGCCGTTTCTGCTCGCTCAAACTCTCCTACCGCGGTAGCAGCCGCGTGGAAGATGGTAAAGATATCCGCTCTGGTTGGCGAGAGAATAAAGCCCTTTTCGAACAGCCGCAGGGCCTCGGCGGTATCTCCGGCATCCCATTTCAGCTCCGCCAAATGAGCATACGACACTCCCTCACCCGGATCACTTTCAATGGCTTTCCGGAAAAGCATCTCAGCCAGGTCATTTTCGCCCCGCCGGGAAGCCAACAGGCCTTTGAGATTCAGCGCGATGGTAGCGGAGCTGTTTTGGGTCAGGATCGCCTCCAGCTCTGCCTCTGCCCCCGCGAGATCCCCCATGTCCTGCTTACAATTAGCAAGCAATTCCGCCCGTTGTAAACTCTGCCTGCCCGCGGGCCAGGCCTTCAATATCTCGAGCGCTTCCTCGTCATGCTTGGCTTCGAGCAGCAGGCGCGCCAAGGCCGCATAGTTTCTCGTATCATCCGGATTGTATCGGATGGCCTGCAAATAGTTTTTCACCGCTTGATCCGTTTGATCCCGCTGGTACAGCTCATCAGCTTTTTCAGCCGTCTTGAGCGACAAAAGCTTTTTCCCCGATGGGCTGTTCGGATCGACCATGCTCCATTTTTCCGCAAACCGTCTGCGGTCTTCAAAGGTCATCGCCCGATGTTTGCGGCTGTCGACGATCACGTCACCGGCAATTACAGAGGCGTACCCTTCCAGGCCGGCCCGTAGGCAAAAGTCATCGACCGCCAAACTCCCAAGAGAATCATCCAAAGAGCCGATTCTCTCGATCAGCTCCCTTTTGCAGAGCAGACAAAAGTCGGCGAGACGAGATGTTTCTATCCGGCGGTGAAGGTTCTTTTCTCTGAAAGTCTTGGCAAATTCTGCCGGAACACCGGCGCGACTCAACTCGCCTTTGATAATTTGTTGCAGACCCGGACGGGCGTTTGCGTCTCCGATGTTGGTCAGAGGACCAACTATGCCAACATCAGGGGAGCTGGACAGGCACTTTAGCATGTCTCCCAGCCAATGATCGAACACCGATGCTTCACTGTCCAAGAGCACAATGAACTCGCCGTTGGACTCGGCAATACCTTTGTTGTACGCGGCAACCAACCCGGAAGCGCCGCTTTGAACGAGCCGATAGTTGGCTTTTTCTTTGATCAGTTTCTTGAGCCATCCGCACTTGGCGTTGAGGTCCTCGACGACAAAAACAATCTCGTGAGCCTCGGGGGTAAACTCCTGAATGGCGCGAACGCATTTTTTGGCGTAGTTGACGTGATCAAAGCCGGCCAGAATAATCGACGTCAATCCTTCCACGGTCTTGCGACTTTGTCGCAGCTTTCCGCTTGCGGATGAACCCAGATCCACGTGCGCCATGCCGGACTTGGCCGGGCTTGTTGATTTTCCATTCTTGCCGTTATTGCCGTTTCGACCGTTTATGGGAGAGATCGCTGCAATTGCGCGTTGTAGCGAGCCGATGGCCGGATGTTTTGCATCGACCTGCTGCAGCTTTTCCAGAGCCGATTGCATGGCAACCACGTTACCCCGCAAATACTTGGCCGAGTATTTGTCAAATATGGCTTGATCTTCCCTCCGCCGTTTCTCGACATTTCGGTGCTCGATACTTTCCGGTGAGCGCAGATACAGCCCCAGCACCTCGGCTATGTGTTGAAACTTGGTCGTCTCGGCTATCCGCAGCCAAAACTCCCAATCGCCGGAAGAGACAAACCGCTCGTCAAAATAGCCATATTGCTCGTGAATGGATTTTCGCCACATGGGCTGCGGGCCAATGTAGCAGCCGAATAGTAGGACTTCCCGGCTAAAGTCATGCCAGCGGAAAAAGCCGGCGGGAGTGCAGTTTTCAAAAGTCTCGTTCTCTATGTCGGTGATTATCAAATTGGCGTAGACGAGGCCGATGTCGGGATTCTGCTCCAACGTGTTTGCCATGATCTCCAAGGCATCGCGGCGATGGCGGTCATCGGTGTTGGCGTTGGTGACGTATTTGCCGCGAGCAACTCTGATGGCGCGATTCCACGCCGCGTAAACATTTTCCCGTTCCTCCGTGCGGATGTAAACGATATTCTTGTAGCGCTGCTGGAATTCTTCGACAATTGCCTTTTCGTTTTGCGGCGAGGCGCTATCCACCACGATGATCTCCAACTTGTCGGCGATAGTTTGCGCCTCCAAATCCTCCAAACATCCGCGAATAAATCGCTCCGAGTTGTAGGTAGAAACGATGGCGCTAACCAAACAAGATGGTTGCCCGTCCTCCGCAACGTCACCATGTTCTTCACTTGCAGAAGGCTCTACCGCAACGGAAGCATTCGCCGCGTGCTTTTGGAGCGCTTGTAGGTTCTCGCACGCCATGGTGTTTTCCGGCTCGATCTCCAAGACTTTGCTGTAAAAAACTTGCGCATCGTCAAATCGCTTTAGCGCCACGCAAATATGCCCGACCACGAGAAGCGTTTCGACGTCCTTCGGCCGTGCAGCTAAAATCGATTGGTAAATCGTCAGGGCATCTTGCACGCGACCCAATTCTACATAATAGAAATCCGCCAAATTCTTTTGAAAAACCGGATTGGCTGGATTCAGCCGGGCGGCTTGCTCATAGTGCCGCAGTGCCACTTCCTTCTCGCCCCGGTTATAGCAAAGCACAGCCAGGTCGTTATGGGCCAGAGCAAAGTCTGGGTATTCCGCCAATAAGGCTTGCAGGACCGCTATCGCACGCTCTGGGTCGCCGGCTTGGATTGTTTTCTGAGCCTCTTGATACAGATCCTGCGCCGACTTTGTATCTCCCTTCAGAAAAGGAGCGATCGCTGTCCGCTGATCGCTAACTACTGACCGCTGACCACTCTCCGCTGCCCCCTGACCGCTAACCGCTGACCGCTGATCGCCTTCTCCAAGCCACTCCCTCGCCAGCACTTCGTCCTTCAGTTTCTGGTAGTACTGGCGGACATCCAAACCACGCTGCTTCTCCCAAATAAATAGGATTGTTCCCAACTGATAAATGGGCCAAGCGCAATAGGCGCCAAGGAGGTCCTTCCCCCCTTCCCGCAGTTGCTTCTCATAGTGCGCAATGGCGGCAAAACAGTCCTTAATCTTAGCCTCGGGGTCTTGACAGGACTGGGCTTCCGCTTCAAAGTAGTCGGTCATATCCAGCATAAAGTCTCTGGCAGAGGGATGCGTACAATGATAGACGCAGCAATCATCGGCGTACTCGATTCGGGCTGTATTCTTCGGGTCACGCGGCCGGTAGTTGTGGTGGATGACATTGGTGATGATCGCCTTTTTGCGGTTGACCAAAAAGGGATAGTTGCTCACGTACCAAGGCGAGCGAGGCGAGTGCACTCCCAATGAGTACATTTTGCGCGGAACATAGATCAGATCCAGCTCGCCTTTGGTATCGACTAAAATCTGCTTGGCACGCTCGATGAGCTTGCGGGTGGGGATTTCCGAGGCCGTGCCATAAAAGGTCCAGTCGTTCTTTGGCAGGAGCGATATGGCGACCGCATCGTCATGGCCCCGCGGGGAAAAAGGTATGTCCACAACCTTTACGCGATCTCCATAGCTGAGGCAAATCTCTTTGGTGCGGTCGGTAGAAGATTTGTTCACGACGATGATCTCGTCCGCCCAACGAATGGCATGTTCTAATGCATAGTGAATGCGGGCTTCCTCGTTGTAAACCGACACGAGAAAAGTGACCGGAACGTCCGATGGTTTTTTCTTCTTTTTCGTTTGCGGCATTTCACCACTCCTGTATTCGTACTTACCACGTCGCGCTGGGCGATACTTGGGAATCGCAAAGTGCTTCTCTTGCCATACAGCGTAATCCAGTATTCCATCAAAATGCGGCAAGTCATCGGCGGGATGATCAGGTGGAGCATAAGAATCGGCGATGATCTTTTTATCACGTATTGCTTCCAATTCTATCCAAAGGGAATCGGTGATCGCCTTTCTAGAACTCGGACTGTCAAGACCTCGTTCTTGCATCATCTTTTCTACTGCCAAAGATACGCCCTCGTTCAAATCGCGGATCGTCACATCGGTCCACGGCTGATCTGTCGCTACCTGCGCCAGGTGCCGTCGGAAAAATTCCGAGCGTAGATTGCAGTCATACTTTTGAGTAATACCATTCCGATGCAATACCTTCAAATGGGCATCAACGCCCATGTTGACAAAGGAACATCCTTTTAAGGGGCTGTGCTCCAAAAAAGGCACCTCGCGCAGCCAGCGCAAGCGCTGCCCGGCGTGAGCGCCTCGCATTTCAGTGACCTGCGTTTGACCGAGGACCGATAGAGGCAAGTCAAGGTAATGAACTTTTGCCGTATTAAAGCAGCAGCCCAAATAGCCGACGTCACCGAAGGGTTTGACAAATAACTCGCCTTGTTTAGCTACGGTGCGCTCAATGAGCTCACGTTTAAAAAAAGAGGCGGAAGGATGCGACATACGAGGACGAGGGTAATTGTTTTTCGGGCCGATGTCCCAAAAGCTACAATGAGCGAATCCGGTTTGCGGTCCATCAAATGCATACAAATGTCCATTGAAGAGGTTCAAAAAGGCACGACCGAAGATCGGCCTTCTGCAGTCATGGTTAAAACGGTTGAATCCGACGGAGAGAGATTCAATTTCATCGCTCCGCGAAAATACTTCAGCAACGATCTCCAAAGTGTGGGGCGACCAAGCATCATCATCGGCCAGAATGGCGAGATGGGTGCCCCGCAAGGCCTTCAAACCGGCATTGGCAGCATCGCAAGGATGTTGATTAGAGGAAAACCGGGTGTAAGTCAAATCCAGGTCATCTGGGAATTCGTTGACATTGACCGGAGGATCCGAGCCATTGTCCACCAGATGTACTGAAAAGCTCCTATAGGTCTGGTAAGACAAACTCTTTAGGGTAGCCAACAAAAGGGATGGCCGGTTGTAGGTGACCAATAGGATAGAGAAGCTGCTCATGTGATTTCTTCACGAATTAGATTCTATGTTGACGCCGAAACGGTTCGCGGGCTTTCGAGTGCGCCATCAAAAACATCCCGGCAGGTAATTTTCCTTTCAGGTCATCTTGCCGCTGATAGCAAGTCCGCAAAGTGGATGATCTTTTTGAATCCAAGCCTTCTTGCTTGAGCGATAATCTCCGTGGTTGAACTTCTCGCCAAGACGACGATAACATCCGGCTGTGCAGATTTAAGGTAATTGGGTTCGCGTATCTTCACCTGGTGAATCTCGGGCAGAATCTTGCTCAAATACTCGTCCACGACACAGCAGAGCTTCCCGGTTTGCAAGCCGCCATAGCGCACCAGGGCATCAAAAATTCGCCCGGCGCCCCAAAAAGCTACTTTTTGCCTTGCCATGAAGGCGTGCAAGTTGTCGCTCACACGTTTCAGGCAAAGCCTGTTTGTCCGTAACCGGGCCGCATAGTCGGCGATAATCTCCTCATGGCGCCGGGCCAACTCACTGAATGCTGGTAGAGTATCGTCGTAAGCAGCCTGCTCGACTTTTTGCAGTAAAAGCGTAATATTGAAAATATCCTTGTCGTCGCCCTCATACCGCACAGCAAAGCCCAATTGTTGCAAAAAAGCCATCAGATGTTTGCGGTTAAAGTGGAAGCGATGTTTGTCGATAAAGAACTCCTCCACAATCTCGGGCAACGTTACCGCTTCCAAATTCGGTACTTCCAGGAATAGCCAGCCGCCGGATTTGCACGCAGCATGAATCTGCCGCAGCATGGCCGAAGCCGAAGCGGCGTGCTCTAAAGTGTGGGAGCAATAGACGAAATTGAATTCATTCGCCGGCAGAGCTACGGCTTCCAGCTTGGCCGGGTGCAAGCTTAGGTGAGCGAGTGTTCGATAGCCGTTCACTATCCGCTCATCCGGCTCAATTGCTTCAATTTCAGCATCCGGTTTTCGCTCGAACAGCCAATGGACGAAATCTCCTCGATTAGAACCCACATCCAAGACTCGCCGCACCTGCTGCCAAGGCACCTGCTCCAAAATCTGAGCGGTGGCCTTCAGTCGCAGGCCTTTGCCGTGGCGAATGTTTCCCCAGTTTGCATCGCTGCTGGTCGTGACCATTCGCGCCGCTTCAGCCTTTTCACGCTGGGGCAGACTGCACACCAGTCCACACTGCTGGCAAACAGCGACCCTCATACCCAACGGGGATTCCGGCACTTCATAAACCGGACGCAAATGGGGCGATTGACAGAAATCGCAATTCGGGCTCGCGGCCCAATCAATATTCAACGATGTACTCCTCCATCTCCACGTAGCCGAGACGCTGCATCATTTCACCGCCTATTTTCTCGAACTGCCGGCGTTGCTCATCCGTCAACTTGAAATCCATGGGGAAGATGACATTTTGCGGGGTTTGCAGATATTCGAAAAAGTGCTCCTCATACTCCACGCCAAAGAAGGCTAAGAACTGCTTTAGGATTTGGCGATTCTTGGTCAGCTCTTCCAAACGGACAAACAGCTTCTGCTCCTCAGGAATCGATTGCAGGGACTCAATGATCACACGGTTTGCTTCCACCCACTGATAGCAGGCGCGCTGGAACTGATCGAAATGGGGAAATTCCTCCGCGAATGGCTGACCGGGCTGCGGGATATTCCACCAGTACTTTTTTTCCGGGGGCGGCATGGGCGTCCCGTTTTTGTTTTTGAGCCATTCCGTCAAGACGCCCACGCTGTCCTGATCGTACATTTCGTCCGGCAATTTGTGGAAGAACGAATTGGCTACCTTGCGACCGTCGCGTACCAAGTGGACGAATTTGGCCTTGGGGAAGAGCTCCAGCAGAGGTTGGATAATCCACGACAGTTTATTGGAGCAATCCACCCAGTACTCATCGCGTGAATAGAATATAGCCGAGCCATGAAGCTTCATCAGCTCCCGCTTCACTTCCTCTTTGCTGATTTTATTCATAAAGTACATGGCGGCCAAGGGCTGCACATGAGTGCAAACGTATTCATGGTGAATCTCTATGGTAGGAATACCTGAGAGCAGCTTGAAAATCGTGCGCGTCCCACACCGACCACTTCCTACTACAAAAATGGGAATGGTTGTTGAAGACATGAAGAGCTCCTCATAAATCCCGGCATCGCTTCCTCCTATGCCGGCCCTGCTATGCAGCCTTTGGCCTTCATTTCCCAGTCAGAGAACGAAATCCTAAAGGAGTAATTCCGACAATTGAATTTTGTCGACGATGTTATGATCCAATTAGCCAAAGTCTAACCCGACAAGCCAGAACCAAAAATGGATAATAAGGTCAAACCTAAATTGGCTTTCGCCTGTCTTAACGCAGAGAACGCCGATGGCGCAGAGTTACGCAGAGGTTTAGTCATGCTATGAAACTTTCCTCTGCGGTCTCAGTGGCCTCTGCGTTGAGTTTTTAACATTTGCCAGATTTGGGTAGATGTTTACAATTAAGCTACTAAAGACAAAGCCGCTCATCCTGCAAGGCCGGCACCAGCATATTTGCCTGAAACTCCTGCCGATCTAAGAACGGCCATAAATCCTCCAGCGGCTTCGAGATCATGCTCCCATCTGCGCGCTGCGCTGAAGAGATTCTGGGCGCAGTGACCTGATCCGGGGAGACCATCACTTCGCAAACGACAGGACCGGGCTTTTTCAAAATCTCGCGAACTTTATGCCGAAGGTCTTTGTGATTTTCCAGTCGGGCATCGGCGATGCCATAGGCTGCCGCCAGTTTGGTTACGTCCGGCAGGGTCAAGCCGCTCTCCGGACTGCAGGCTACATAGTTGCCGGCAAAGTAATTACGCTGGGTGATGCGGATGGAGCCATAGCCTTGATTGTTGAGGACAAAAAACTTGATCGGCAGATTCAGGCGGCGGACGGTTTCCAATTCCTGACTGTTCATTTGAAATCCGCCGTCTCCGTCAATGCAAATGGTGCGTTTCCCGCCGCTGGCCACGCAGCCGCCTAAGCTCGCGGGAATGCCGAAGCCCATGGCACCGAGTCCTTCGCTATTGAAAATGCGCTGACCAGCCTTTACCCTAAAAGCCTGCATGGTAACCTCGCTACAAGCCCCAGAACTGCCAGGAATCAAAAGATCATCTCTCGTCATTTCCTCGGACAACACCCCAATCAAGGTGTACATGTCAACATACTTCTCATGCTCTTTCCCACGCTCTTCCTCATGCTCTTTCTCATGCTCGTGCTCGTGCTCAGGATCATACTCGTACTCCCGCTCTCCTGCAACCACCGGATACCGCCTTTGCCATTCCTTACAGCGCGCCAGCCAATCGCTGCGATCGACCTTCACGACCTTCTCGGCTTGTCGCAGGAATTCAGCCAAAAAATCAATAACATCTGAGCAAATGGGAACATCGATGGGAGTCATCATCTTATTCAGCTCGAACGGATCGATGTCGACCATGACCTTCTTTGCCGCACGAGCAAAGTTTTGATGGTGGTAGCCAATTTGGCCATAGTCCAAACGGGCGCCGAGAACCAGAATAAAGTCCGAGTTCTGCTGAGAAAAATTGGCGCCGCGCTGGCCGACTGCTCCCGGCCGTCCGACAAACAAAGGATGGCTCTCCGGCAAAAAGTCAATGGCCTTCCAGGTGGTCAGCACGGGAATTTGCAGCAGCTCGACGAGCCGGTAGAAATGCGATGCAGCTTTGGCCAGCCGAACGCCATTGCCCACCAAAATGACCGGCCTCCTGGATTGATTAAGCAACTCAATCGCGTCGGCGACTTGCTGTCTTAGCAAGTCAATATGGCGTTGATTCGTGACCTGGCGCCCATCGAATTGAGGCAGGCGCTTTTCGTCGATCACCGTCGCTTGCACGTCCAGGGGAATGTCGAGCCAGACCGGGCCGGGGCGTCCGCTACGAGCCAAATGAACCGCTTTTTCCAAGTGAAAGCGAATGCTTTCCGGCTCCGTGACCATTATCGCGTATTTGGTAATCGGACTGACAAGTTTGACGATGTCGATCTCCTGAAAGCCCATCTGGCGAACGCCGCGTGAGCCAGCCAAATCGGTGCGCTTCACTTGTCCGGATATAAAAAGACAGGGAGTGGAATCAAGCCAGGCAGCGGCGACACCGGTAAGGGCATTGGTCCCGCCGGGTCCGGTGGTGACCATGGCCACGCCCAAATTATTGGTATATTGTCCATACGCCTCCGCGGCAATGGCCGAGGCCTGCTCGTGCAGGTTGCAGATGAATCGCACCTTCGGATGGCGACCAAGTGAATCATTGAGGTGCATGGCACCGCCGCCCGGCAACATGAAGACGTCTTTCACGCCTTGATCGGCGATAAACTGTATGACATAATCGGATAGCTTAACCATTGTCCTTCACGGTAGAATTCTGCTTCCGCCTTTACTTTTGCGTGCGCTCTTTCTCCTTCTCCTGCTCTGTCACACATTTCCCTTAATTCATCCAAAAAGTCAACAAGGTCTTCCGCTGCCCGTTGTTCAGAATGGCGGGATCCGTGTAATAGGAATCATTGACAAAGTGGGTGGAAGAAATCTCTTCGATCACCGCTCCGGTCTTGGTGCTAAAACTGTGCTTCATCCCGGCTTCCACCACCACCAGATCCCCCTTGCGAAACTGTTTCTCAGAGCCGTTGAGCTTGAGCGAAATGTCCCCATACAGAACGTGGAAGGTCTCCTCCTTCTGTTTGTGGAACTGCTCAGGATGCGCTTGCCCCGGCAACAGCAGAAGCAACTTTTTGCAGTACTCTCGATTCACCACGGTGATCATGGTGATGCCAAAATCGTCAAAGTGATCGATCCCGTAATGATGGGAAATCTCCAAGTCCGCTTTGCCGGGAGCAACCACTTTGCTCTTTGCCAATAGTCCTTTTACTTTTTGCACAATTTGATAGACCTTTTCCCGGTGATCGGACTTGAGCACATCCGCAAACATTACCGGCGCATTTGCAGGAATATCGGTAGCAGCATAAAATTCGCTGTATTTGGAAAGATCATTGGCGGTCACTTGGCCGTCGCTTACCGGGATGGCCAAGAAAACATCGGCTGCTGAAATCTTTACACCCTTTTCAAGATATTTCCGAGCAAACACACCGCGGCGCAAAGAACGCAAGCTGGCCAATTCTTCTTCACTGAATTCCGCTCTTTTCCCAGCCACTCCGCACATCAGCACTGCCTTGCGCGCGGACAGGAGCCAAGCTTGCACTTGTTGCGGATTCGCCGAATAGGAATTGAGCTTGTACGCGTCCGTTTCTACGCCGACGTGTTTTTCAAAAATCCTAGCCCCTTTAGCAATGGCGATCTTGATAGAGTCGAGGTTATCCGGGTGTTCATGAGTGGAATACCCGATGAGCGCCTGAGGATAGCGCTCGCGCAATAGGCCGATTTGATTCAGTTGTAGGTATGAATCGCCGGTGGGATAGGCTGCCACGCAGTGCATGAGAGCGAAGTCTTTTCCCCGATGCTCGAAAAAGCTGACCACCTTGTCGATGTCCTCCAAGGGCGCGCCGGCAGTGGAAGCAATGATCGGTTTGTCGGACTTGACAATGCGCTCCAAAAGAGGCCAATCGGTAAAGGAACAGCTTGCCACTTTCAGTATGTCGAAGCCATGCGCCTCGATCAAGTCCACCGAAGCTTCATCAAAAGGAGTGCAAACTGTTATAAAGCCGCATTGGTGCAACTCGTCTTTGAGTCGACGGAACTGGCGTTCTTCCAGCTTGGTTTCGGAGAAGCGCTTGACGTATTTGATGTCGCTCCTGCCTTTGAACTCCGGATGGATAAAGCTGTCGAGCTGGCGATACTGAAATTTGAAGGCAAAATGAAAGTCAAAATCACGGCTGACCTCGTGGATGGCGCGAATGATGCGCAATCCATGCTCCACATCTCCCATGTGGTTGTTCGCCATCTCGAAGACGAAAAGAAGATTCTCGGTTGGAAGCTTCATGACAAACTCCTTTTGCCACTATGCTCTAGACCTTACAGGTCTCGTGAACCTGTGAGGTCTGACTGTGCTCTTTCTCGATTCCAAGCAACCGTTCGCTTGATTGCTTCCGGTACTGGAATCATTGTTTTCAGTCCCAATTCCTCCCGCGCTCGCTGCGTGTCAGGTAGGTAGCGCTCCGGCTTGCCATTCGGAGAAGCTTTCTGCAAAATCACCACGTCCGGTGCCGGAACAAAAGCATTAGCGGTCAATCGGGCCATCTCTGCGATGGAGATCGGCTCCTCAGCGCCGACATTATAAGCCTGGCCGGGAGCGCCGTTGAAGAGAATCGTCCACAGCCAAATGATCAGGTCGGCGGCATACAAATACGACCTGTAAGCCGTGCCATCGCCCGTGACCACAATCGGCCCGCCCTCCAAGCCATCGCGAATAAAATTGCCGGCGGCGAACTTGCCATCCAGCGGCAGGTAGGGGCCGACAAAAGTGAAGCAGCGAGCGATCTTGGTTTCGATCCCGTGCTGCTTGGCGTACAGCGCGCAAAGTGTCTCGGCAGCCCGCTTGGCTTCACCGCCAGTTCCGTAGATAGATGTCGTGTCGGTCGGATCGGGCGCGCCTGGGTACACTTCGGGAATATTCGCCAACTCAGCCGACTGCTTGCCATAGACCGCGCCGGAACTGGTGAACAGAAACTTTCTCGTGCCGCTGCGGCGGGCAAATTCCAGCGTCCTTCGGGTTCCCTCGACGATAGTATCGAACATCAATAGCGGATCGGACTCGCTTAAACCATCTCTGGCATCCACGGCCGCATGAATCACATGGGAAAAGCCGCCGTTGCGAAATTCAAAATAGCGGACATCGCCGGGATAAAGCTCCACGGCCGGATGTCCTGCGAGATGCGGCGCCTTCTTGCAGAACGCCTTTGGATTTCTCGTGAGCACGAGCGCCGAGGAGCCCAACTCCAGCTTTTCATTCGCCCAAAGGAAACTCTCCAGCAACCAGCAGCCAAAAAATCCAGTGCCGCCAGTGATAAAGAGGCGTTGGCCGCGCAGCTCGTCCCACAATCCTTCCGTGTGCGCCAGAATATGGTTTAGATCTTGCGCTAATAGAGTCTTCATGACACCATCGCAGGCGCAAATGCGTGTGGACGCCGCAGGGGGTCGGTATTCGACTCTACCTCCCGCACGCGCAGGTTCATCCGGGTGTAGGTGTCCACCAACTCATGAAACGCTTGGGCTACATAGTCCAGCATTGAATCCGTGAGTCCGGGATAAATGCCGATCCAAAAGGCATTATTCATGATAAAATCAGAGTTGACCAGCTCGCCCACAACGCGGCATTCAATATCTCTGTAAGCGGGTTGTCGCAACAGATTACCACCGAACAGCAACCGGGTAGCAATGCGGCGCCCTTCTAAAAACCGGATAACTTGCGTGCGCGTAAAGGGCGCTTCCGGGCGGACGGCCAATGGAAAACCAAACCAACTCGGTTCACTGCCGGGAGTTGCTTGCGGCAAAATGAAAAACTCCTGCAAGTCTTCCAGACCATCGAAAAGCTTTTCAAAATTGCGCCGGCGCGCCTCGATGAAAGCAGGCAGCTTTTGCAACTGCGCCACGCCCACTGCAGCCTGCATATCGGTCAGCTTCAGGTTGTAGCCGATGTGGGAGAAGATGTATTTGTGATCGTAACCAAGCGGCAAATCACCCAACTGCCAGCTAAAGCGCCTATGACAGGTGTCGTCGTGGCCGGGATCGCACCAGCAGTCGCGGCCCCAGTCACGAAAGGATTCGACCAGCCTTTTGAGCAACGAGCTGTTGGTGAGCACACAGCCGCCCTCGCCCATCGTGATGTGGTGGGCCGGGTAAAAGCTGGTGGTCGCCAAATCGCCAAAGGTGCCGACAGGACGGCCGCGGTGCCTGGCGCCCACGGCGTCGCAGCAGTCTTCGATGAGCCAGAGATTGTGTCGTTTAGCAAAATCAGCCACAACATCCACTTCAAACGGATTGCCGAGGGTGTGCGCGGCGATGATCGCTTTGGTACGCTCAGAATAAGCCGCTTCCAATTGGGACACGTCCATGTTGTAGGTCGGAACGGTGGCATCCAAAAAAACCGGAACCAGCCGGTTTTGGATGATCGGGTTGAGCGTGGTCGGAAAGCCGGCGGCGACGGTAATCACCTCATCGCCCGGCTTGAGCGCGCGGTCGCCCAGCTTGGGCGAGGTCAAAGCGGAAATGGCCAGCAGATTGGCCGAAGAACCGGAATTGACCAAGATTGCGTGAGCCAGACCACAATACTCTGCGAATTCTCTCTCGAACCGTTCAGCGTATCTTCCGGTAGTCAGCCAGAAATCCAATGAGGAATCGACCAGGCACTGCAACTCCTCGGCATCGTAAACCCGGCCGGAGACAGGCACCGGATTCCTTCCGGCGATAAACGGCTGGCTCGATTTCGCAGCAGCATGATATTTCTCGACCAGCTCCAATATTTGTTTGCGCAGCATTTCAGCACGCTCAAGCATTAAAAAACTCCCGATACCAGCGAATGGTCTTTTCCAATCCCTCGTCAATGCCAAAAAGCGGTTTCCAGCCGAGTCGCTCATGCGCTTTAGCGGCACTAAGGTATTGGTGGCGGATTTCGTTGCCGGCTTCGTTGCGCACCTCAGGCTGCAGATTTGAACGCATCAGCTTGAGAATCTTATCAGTCAGCTCCAGTACCGTCATTTGCACTTCGTTGGAAAAATTGAAAGCCTGACCCGACAAGCTGCGGTCTGCGGCCAGCTTTTCGGCTAACAGCATGTAGGCCGCAGCGCCGTCTTCTACATAAAAATAATCGCGCTTATACTGACCATCGGAGCGGATGACCGGACGCTGGCCGCGTAAGACCGAGCGAATGGTGCCGGGGACGATGCGGTTCCAGTTCAGGTCGCCACCGCCAAAAAAATTGCCGCAGCGGGTGATGACCACGGGAAGCTGATAACTGACCGCATAGGTGCGTGCGATCAAGTCCGCACAGGATTTGCTGACATCGTAAGGATGCCGCCCTTGCAGGGGCGCGCTCTCGCGGTATGGAAGCTGCTCCTGATCCCCGTACGCTTTGTCCGAAGAGGCCGTGACGATCTGCTTGACCATCGGATTACGGCGGCAGGCTTCCAGCAAGGTCCAGGTGCCGGCGATATTGCTTTCAAAGGTCGAAACGGGATTGCGGTTGGCAATGCCAACGATAGTTTGGGCGGCCAGATGCAGCACGGTATCGATCTCGTACTCGCCCAGCACCCGTTCCAACAAGGCCTGATCACGCACGTCGCCACGAACTATTTTCACTTGATTCATCAGTCCGGTGCGCACCAGCTCACACTGCGGCACCCAATCTCGCACCAAGCAAACCACGTCAGCTTTGGCAGCCAACAACCGCTTTACCAGCCAGCCGCCGACCAAGCCTGTAGCGCCGGTGATAAACACCGGGCGATCGCGCCAGAATTCGCCAAGCTTCAAGCTTTCCACGGCGCTTGTCCTTCTTGCCAAAGCTTTTCCAGCAGCCGTTTGTCACGCAAAGTGTCCATGCACTGCCAGAAACGGTGATGTTGGTAGCCTGCTAACTGCCCTTCATGGGCAAGGGTCTCCAATGCATCGGCTTCCAGAATACTGGAATCTCCTTCCAGATAATCGAACAGAGCCGGCTCGAAGACCATGTAGCCGCCGTTGATCCATCCCTCGCCGATTTGCGGCTTTTCGATGAAATCCTTGATGCGATGCCCATCGAAATTGAGGCCGCCGAAACGCGCCGGCGGGCGCACGGCCGTCACTGTGCCGATGAGGCCATGCGAGCGATGAAAATCCAACAACGCCTGCAGATCGACGTCGCTCACGCCGTCTCCGTAGGTGACCATGAAGGTGCCGTCGCTGAGATACTTTTCCAGTCTTTTGATCCTTCCACCGGTGTAGGTTTCCAGGCCCGTGTCCATAAGGTGAACGATCCAATCCTCGGAGCGTTTCTTGTGAACGGCCACTTCGCCCTTGCTCAAGTCGACGGTCATGGAGCCATTGAGACGAAAATAATCCATAAAATAATGTTTGATGATGTCGCCCTTATAGCCCAAGGCAATGTAAAATTCCTTAAAGCCGTAATAGGCGTAGCGTCGCATAATGTGCCAGAGAATCGGCTTGCCGCCGATCTCCACCATGGGCTTGGGCTTGACTTCAGTTTCTTCCGCCAGGCGCGTGCCTACGCCGCCGGCAAGAATAACGACCTTCATAGCAGCCTTCCCTGACCTACGGTCCTATTCATTGACATTCTATTCAGGCCCGAATTCTCCGAGTCGATTGCAATGGCAAGTCGCCAGATTTCCTCAGCCTTGTCGCGTTGCTTGGATTTTGCATAGCTCTTTGCCAACAAGTCCAACATCGGCAGGTGTTGTCTTTTCCAGGTGAAATCTTCATCGCTGTTTTCCCGGGAGCTTTCCACAGTCTTTTGCCACTTTTGCAGAACCTCCGCCGCCTGCCCGAACTTGCCGGTTTGGTAATAAAGCATCCCCAAGTTTTGCATGACGGAAAGATTATCGTTGTCCATTTTCATGGCTTTGAGCAAATAGGGCTCGGCTTGCTTAAAAAGACCGATGGCAAAAAAGCACTCCCCCAGCTCATTGTAGCTACGGGCGCTATCTTTGTCGATCAATGTCGCCTGCCGATAATGGGCAATGGCCCGTTCGTAGTTGCCCAGACATTTGTGTATGGCGCCCAAAGCAATATAAAGCTCCGCCACATTGGGGTTCGCAAGAATGGCCAATTTGAGAATCTCTTGAGCTTCATCAAGCTCTCCCTTGCTCAAATGGATTTCCGCCAGATGAGCCGCTCCGTGTAAAGAATCCGGACGCAGACGCACCGCGACTTGATAGCAGTTTTGTGCCTCGGGCTGATTTCCCAAAGCGAGGTGACAGTCGCCCATCCGTTCATAGATAGCACCGTCCGTTTCCCTTTGCTCTAACGCGAATCTGTACAGCGACAAGGCCGCCCGATACTTCTCACGATTCTGAAAACGATAGGCGAGACTGGAATACGCTTCAGCCAAGGGTTGGTCGGCGAGTTCGGAAACGCAGTAACAATGCTCCGGCATCTTCCCTCTGATGCTTTTTTCCGGCCCACTTTTCGTCGGTCGGGAACTCGCCTCAATGGAGCGATGCTCCCGCTCCAAGAGCTGACGTAGGATTGTCAATGCATCCTGCAAGCTGCCCTGTGAAATAGATGGACTGCTTTTATCCAGGGCTATCCGCTCATCCATTGAAGGTATCATTCACCACTTCCTCCAGCAACCCAATACCTTATAAACTTACTTTCCGTCCCGAGCTCCATTTGCCGGACCGACCATCACACCGTTCAGTATCGTCAACAAAAGATGAGCCATGTTCCCGCAATTGTGGACTCCAAAGAAAGAAATCCGACAAGTCAGTTCTGTACCTGCAGGGTTGGTCTGTAACCAAATGAGCTTGACACTGAGCCGGCCACTCTTACCCCAACTCAAAAAAACGCAGGAACGCGTCCAATTGTCACCACCACACCTGCCGCCCTCACCCTCAATTCTTGAGGGTATTCAGCACCCTCAACCTCGCAGACGCGTTCCTACTAAGTCCACTATTGGAGAAAATCCAAGAGACTCAATTGCATAATCTTTGAACCGGCCTGTAGGCTGGCCTCATAGGTCGCTTCCAGCGCCTGATATTTGACAGCGGTTTCCGTCATATCGGCGTCTTCAATGGCAGAACGATAGTTTTCCAAATGCAGCCTGAGCGCGTCCAGCTCATCCGCCGCTTCGTTCATGCGAGCATACTTGAGCGCATTGATGCCGGCAAAACGGTTCACCTGGTCGCGGCCCGCTTTCAAATCCGCCGCCGCGGCTCGTATGGCCTCGCTATCCCCCCTTACCAAGGCGTTCTTCAAATTCACTAACGTCTGAAAGATGTCCACCCCCTCTACAAACGCCTCCTCGCCGGAAGTGTTGATCTGCACGGTTTCGTTGTGCATCAACTGGCGCATCACTTTGCCGTCGGTCCCGGCAGAGTTGGTAGCTAATACCGTTTTCTCATCTGTCTGATAAGAAATGCGGAAGGTCGTCGCGTCGGCCATGGCCCCGGTGGATAAAGCCGTGACCGTACCCCGTTCTCGGTCGATCCGGTAATCCACGTTTTCGACGTAGGTCGTCAAACCGTCCTCAGAGGTGACAGTAATCGTAGCGGAGGAAATTCCCGTATGTGCCAGATTGACGGCAGTATCCCAGTCGGAGATAAAGGACTCTTCACTAACGACGTTCGAAAGGGAGAAAGGCGGCGAATCCAAGGCGGTACCTCCGAAAAGGTATCTGTTGCCGGACTTTTGATTTGCGTCTGCGACAACCGATTCCAGGATGTCCTGAACTTGGGTGATTTGCATTTGCAACGTCTGCGCATCCATCGAGTTGGCGGCTTCGGAGGCGATCGCCCGGGCCGTATTCACGCTTTCCGAGATGGCATTCAATGAAGTTTCGGTCAAGCTGAGCCAGAGCTTGGCATCGTCAATGTTCTTTTGATAGCGACTCACCTGAGTCAGCGCCTTATTGAGGCCTAAGACTTGTTCGGCGCCAATTGGATCGTCGGAGCTTTTATGCAAACGCTTGCCGGTGGCAAGGTCCAAAAGGTTTTCCGTCTGCAACTCCTTCATCCGGTTGAAATTCGTCAGCAAATTCTCGATGTTGAGTCTTTCTGTCACTCGCATTGGCGTTATCCTTGCGCCCTTTCAGCGTCATTTCGATTGATTGTCATTCGATAGAAATCGCCTACCGGTTCACTTGTGTGCTTCAGCACTCCCCAGCCGCTCTATCAATCGGCTTAGACCATGTTCAAAATCGTTTGTGCCATCTCATCGGCCATGCTCACCAATTTCGCCGTCGCTTGATAGGCGCGTTGGTATTTAATGAGATTGGTCATTTCCTCATCCAAAGAGACGCCCATCTCTGACTCCCGCTGATTCTCCAACTGTTGCACCATGAGGCTTTGTCCTTGACTGAAAGAAGTCGCTTCCTGCATCAAGCTGCCGATCTCACCAATCATGCCGCCATAGAAATTGGCAAAAGTCAAGGTGCTGTTAGCGGCTTTGTTCTCTTGCTGGAGCTGGCTAATCGCCAAAGCAATGTCGCCGTTTCCTTGTTGAGCATTGCTGGAGGCGGCAATCTTGCGACTGTCGGCGGCTATCTGCGAATCGATTCTCATGTCCGCGGCGCCGGTGACAGTGGAAGCGAAAAAGCTCAATCCTGTATGCCCATTGAGTCCATACCCGGTGGCGTGTACTTCATTCACTCCATTGGCAATATCGACCGCCAGCTCGTCCAGCTTGGTCGAATACTTGCCAATGACATTGTCGCGCAAATCCATCAAGGCGCCCAAGCTGCCGTTGTTTATAGTAACGAGCCGGTCGGCATCTGACCAACTTAACTGGGTGAGGCTCGTATCCGACCGAGTCCCGCGCAATTCCGTCGCATTGGTCTTTTCTAGAAATACTTTTCCGTCCAAGCTCAGCATCACTTGGCCGGCATCATTTTCCACAACTTGGACATTCGCAAGATGGCTTAGCCGATCCAAAAGTCGATCCCGTTGGTCGAGCAAATCAGCAGCGCCTTGCGCATTGGCACCGAACGTGCTGAGCCGTCCGTTCAATTGCGCCAGTTGTTTGGTCAGCGAATTGAACTCGTCCACTTGGCCGCTCACTTCGCTGTCGAGGCTCCTTTGCAGATCGGTCAGTTTGTCGTTCAGGTAGTTGAACTTTAGTGCCAAGGTCCTACCCTTGGACAAAACCGCATCACGAGCGACCATATTGTCTGGAGCATTGGCTAAATCCTGCCAGGAATCAAAGAAGGCGTTGATGGCTGCTCCCAGACCCGTATCCGACGGCTCACCAAAAGCATCTTCAAGCTGGGATAATTTCGTTTCCATGGTTTCCCACCAACCCAAAGATTGATCCTGGGCACGAAGCTGGGCGTCAATGTACTGATCGCGTATTCGTTTCACACCGATGACGTCAACTCCGGCGCCCATCGCGCTCGGGCCCCATAGCGCCGGCTGCGAGGTCCCCAATTCGGCTCGCTGCCGCGAATACCCTTCGGTGGTCGCATTGGCAATGTTATGGCCGGTAGTATTCAGCCCCGCCTGCTGGGCAAACAAACCGCTACGGGCAATATTCAACAAGTCTCTAATGCCGAACAAGTTTTTCTCCAAGTACTGCGAACTAATCCCCGTAGATCCATAAGCTCAATCTGACCGGGGATGCCTCCGGCCGATCGTGAATAGCGTTCGTTAGCTTTGATTCGCGGTAGATAGCTTGGGCCATGGGAATTGGCCGCGCTAAGCCACTTCCAAAACAGTCGATAACCTTTTCCTGCTGGGCACAGCGCCATCTATGCCGTAGCCCCCGGACTTGTTCATCTCCTGATAAATAAGCTGCAATTGATCGTTGACGCAACCGATGGAATTCTGCAAAAGATACAACGTCGCCCCATTGGACGCCCTGATCTTTTTTAAGATGGCTTGCAGGGCGCCGCGCAGCTCCCTCAGCCTTTCCGCATATTGCTCACTGACGATCGGGATCACTTGTTCCAACGACTGTAGCTCTTTGCTGGAACGAAAATGTGCCGCGCCTTCCAGCAGCTTTGCATTTCTGCGAAGCGAACAATCCCTGGCCTTGGCCATTACTCCTTCGGCTGTCTGATTACACTTGGTCAAGCGCAATATGTCTCGATCAATCAGGGCACTTTGCTGGGCTTTTAGCTCATTGAGAAATGTCCGGTACGCGATGATCTCATTCTGGGTCAAAGCAATGAGCTCTTCGATCCAAGCCTGTTCGTCGATGTTATCTGGTGGTTCTGGATGCATATACCTAATCTGCTGCAAATGAGTCATAAATTCTCTGCTCCATCCGCCCCCAGCAAATTTTTAAATTGCTCGGCGAAGGACAGAACCTGGGTTACATAATTTCTTGTTTCCGTGAATGGCGGAATGCCATGATACTTTTCAACGTTGCCCGGCCCGGCGTTATAGGCGGCCAAGGCGTTCTTCCAATCACCATCGAACCGATCCAGTTGCTCGCGCAAGTAGCGGGCGCCGGCCATGATGTTTTGATACGGGTCGAATGAATTCTGCACGCCCAAATCGGCGGCTGTCGCGTCCATGAGCTGCATCAAGCCTTTGGCTCCGACCTTGGAAACAGCTTGAGGATCTCCGGCGGATTCTTGAGCAATGACGCCATAGATCAAGTGCGGCGGCAACCCGTATTTTTGAGCGGCAGCCTGCACCCAATGATGAAATTCCCTGATACGGTCGAAGACCGGCTGGCTGGCCACAGTTGTTGCCCGCATGGCCGCAGGTTGAATCGAAAACCTCTCGGCCCGGATCGGCTCGGACTTTTGGAGTTTTGCCGTAGAATGGCCTAATACTGCTTTGCGAATGGAAATGGAGCCTTGCTCCCTCGAGCTTCCATTGGCGATTCTTTCCGATAGTTGATCGAACAGCGCTTTGCCGATTCCCAATCCTCCCGACTCGGCCAACTTTTCCGAAACCTTTTCCTCGAACAAGCCTCGATACAAATCCGCGCCAAATCCATTGCCAAAAATAGAATCCTCTTCCGAGCTCTCGCGCACGGACTTTAGCATTTTGGCAATAAAAATGGCTTCAAAGTCCGCGCAGGCTTTGCGCAATTGCTCGACCTTTTTGGCGTTTGCCGAGCCTGATAAATCAGGCTTGACGGGGATGAAGCCCGGTTTTACGGATTCGATGCTCATTTTTTCCGGCCTACATAATGATCAGCTTGGCTTGCAGTGAGCCGGCGCTCTTCAGAGCTTGAAATATGGCAATAATGTCGCGCGGCGAAACTTGCAAATTGTTGAGCATGGCCGCCAAATCTTCCACGTTGGCCATGCCGCTGAGGACGGCCACACTGGCGCCTTTATCCTCCATCACCTGAGTGGTGGTTTGCGGCACGACCACGGTAGAACCGCCGGATAACGCGGGCGGCTGCGATACGAAGGGCACCGAACTGACTTTGATGGTCAGATTGCCATGCGCCACCGCCGCCGGAGACAAGCGAACATGTTGGCCGACGACCACGGTGCCGGTGCGCTCATTGATCACGACGCGGGCTTCTTGATCGGCCTCCACCTCCAAGCTTTCCAGCTTGGATACCAAGGACATCGCTTGCTCAGCGTCCGCCAATTGCACCACCACCCGTCCGGGATCGGCCGGCTTGGCCATTTGCGAGCCAATGCCGGCGTTGATCGCCTCAGCGATGCGCACCGCGGAGGTAAAGTCCGGCTCGCGCAAAAGCAGCTCAAGATTCTGCTCCTGCAGAAAGGTCGATTGCAACCCCCGCTCGATGATGGCGCCTCCCGGCACTCGCCCGGCCAAAGCAAAGTTCTTGCGCAGGCGCTCGCCGCTCATGGTCTCGATGTTAAAGCCGCCAATACTAACCGGACCTTGAGCATGGGCATACACCTGACTGTCCTGCCCGATCAAGGGAGTTGACAAAAGCGTTCCTCCTTCCAAGCTGGTGGCATCCCCCATGGAGGAAACCACGACGTCCACTTTGCTGCCAACCTGGGCAAAGGGTGAAATATCAGCCGTGATCATCACCGAGGCGACATTGCGCATGCCCAGATCGTTTTGCGGCAGGTTCATGCCAAACTTTAGCATCATGTTTCGAACAGCTTGGACAGTCATTGCAGAACGGCGCGAATCGCCGGTTCCGTTCAGCCCGACCACCAAGCTGTAACCGATGAGCTGTTGTTCGCTCATGCCCTTGATTTCCACCAAGTCTTTGATTCGGGAAGCGGCTTTCGCATCGGCTGAAGCAAAAAGGTTGAACGCTGCCCACAGGCACACTACGAACATGCTTTTGGCAAGAAGGGGATTTTGTCGATAAAAGTGCTGCATTCTACATCAGACTGCTTTGTGATCCACACAATGGCCCCGGTAGTTTCTCTTCAGCATGATCCAAATCAGAAAATCCAGCCCAGCAGTTTGTCAATGATTCCGGGCTTTTGCCCTCGATCCACCAGGCCTTTGCCGCTATAGGCAATCTTGGCATCGGCCATGTTGTAAGAGTAGATGGTATTATCACTGTTGATGTCTTCAGGGCGGACGGTTCCGGAAATGGAAATACTCTCTCTTTCACCATTGACCAGCACCTCCCGGGCGCCCTTGACGACGAAGGTGCCGTTGGCGGTCACCTCGGCAATGGTGGCGGTGATCTTGGCCGTCAAGCTTCCCTTGCGCGAAGTGGCCGCTTCATTGTCAAAGCCGTTCTTAAGCTGGCCGCGCAAGCCATAGAGCGGCAAATAGGCGGCAGACTTGGCTCCGCCAGTTGCGGAAACGCCGTGCTCACTATTCTTGCTCGTCTTGCTGTTCGCCTCACTGCTGGCAGCAGAATACTCGACGATGAGAATCGTCACTACATCGCCGACTCGGTTCGCCCGGTGATCGACAAACAGCGACGGCACTGATTGCGGCTGGCAATTGGCTTGATTCAACCCTAAGCCGCTCACTACGGCAGCCACACCCACAATCCAGATGAGTCTCCTGCTCTCGCTCCTTCTGATGCTCCTGCCACTGCCACTGCTCCTGCCACTGCCACTGCTCCTGCCACTGCCACTGCTCCTCCTCAGCTCAATACTTGTAAGTAACCGTCTGCGCATCCTTCACCTCTGCCCGATAGAAAACGCCGCTGGCCTTGTTTCTAACCCTAATCTTTTCTCCCAACCGTCCATCTTCGCAAGCAATAGCCGGAAAAACGATGGACAAATTTTTTGCATAGACTTGGATATTGACCACGCAGCCCCTCTTGATAACCGGCACCTCTTCCAGCATGGATTGGGTCAAGACGCGGCCTTTGGCAATCCATCTCTTGGTGCGTTTGCCGACGGCTTCCGCAACCGTCACCGGCACCTCCGTGTTCGGCCAAACGACCTCGCGCCGTTCGATAGCAAAATCCTCTGCACCGATCAGGTCGTTGCGTCCCTTGTCGGATCTCAACACCAAAACCTCTCGAAAGCGCCTGACAACGGCAAGAACTTGAAAAGAGTCCCAAGTACCTTCGGGGTTTTGTGACATCACAGTAAAAATGGTGCGGCCGGAAATCGTCCCTCTTTTTCTGCAGCTAATTCTAACCGGCTCCTTGATCCCGGCAAGAACGTTTTTGGGAACCGAGGAGACTTGAACTTCGACTTGTTCGTTATCAGGAGTGCGTTCTTGAAGATAACCGCTGATGGCCCTACACAGCACCGCTAAATTTTCCGGGGATGACGGTTCAGCCGGACCGACGGCTTTTGCCGGCCATACCAGTAATACCCCAAATAGGAAAAACCATTTGCAGAGCCTTGTTCTCCAGAAAAAACGCTCAGCATTCACCTTTTGCTCGATCACGAAGGGTTCCGCTCCCGTCAACGTTTCAGGCCGTTGACCAGGCTCATCATGTCGTCGGCCGTCTTGATAGTTTTGGAATTGATCTCATAAGCTCGTTGCGCAACGATCATGTTGACCATCTCTTCAACCACGTCCACGTTCGAGCTCTCCAAATACCCTTGCGCCAGTCCGCCGAAACCCTCTAGGTCTGGATTGCCGATGATCGGCTCACCGGAGGCCGGAGTCACTTGCATGAGATTGCGCCCAATGCTCTTTAATCCGGCCGGATTGATGAAACGCGCCAACTCGATTTGCCCGAGCTCCTGCGCCTCCGTGCTTCCGGAGACGATCACGGAAACTTGGCCGTCCCGACTAATCATGATGCTTTGCGTTTCCTGCGGCAGTGTGATTTCCGGCTCCAAGTAATAGCCGTCGGAATTGACGATGCGGCCATCTCGGGAAAGCTTGAAAGAGCCGTCCCGGGTATAGGCGCTGGTGCCGTCTGCCAGTCGAATCTGGAAGAAGCCGTCCCCCTCAATTGCCAGATCCAGAGAATTACCAGTGGCCACAACGTCGCCTTGAGTGAACATTCTGGTCGTGGCCACTGGCTTCGCACCGCATCCCACCTGAAGCTCCGTCGGAGCTTCAGTTCCTTCCGCTGTCGCTGCTCCAGCGGGTCGGACGGTTTGGTACAAGAGATCTTGAAATTCCACTTTGTTCTTTTTAAAACCGGTGGTATTGACGTTGGCCAAATTGTTGGCTATGGTATCCACGTGCAATTGTTGAGCCCGCATGCCGGTCGCTGCGGTTCGCAAGGCTTTGTCCAAATCAGTTACTCCTCACATCACTTCCATCGTTGGGTGTTTACCTCCCTGCGCGCTGGCCTAAACACGGCCCACCTGATTGACGGCTTTCTCCAAAGTTTCGTCCTGAGCCCGCAAGGCCTTTTGATTTGCTTCGAACTGCCGGTAGACATCGATCATGTTGGCCATCTCCTCCAAGGCATCCACGTTGGATTCTTCCAAGTATCCGGACATGATTCGTGGGCCTTCTTCAGATTCCATGACGGCGTTCTCATCGATTACCTCGAAATAGCCGTTGCCGGCCCGCCGCAGTCGGCTGCTGTCGGCCACTTGGACAATGGCTAACTTGTCCAACGTGGAGCCGTTGGAGACAATGCTGCCGTCTTCGGAAATGGTTGCATCGATCCCGATTCGGATCGGCCCGGATTGACCCAAAACCAAGTCCCCGTTGACAGTCGCCAACAACCCTTCGGGATTGAGGACAAAATGGCCTTGGCGTGTGTAATACAATCCTTGTTCGGTTTGCACGGTAAAAAGCCCGGGGCCGTCGATGGCAAAATCCAGTCGGTTACCCGTCGCTTGCAGACGACCTTGGGCAAAGTCAACCAGCTCCGTAGGAGAGGATTCGATCTTTGGATTTGCCTCCGGATTTTGCATGGACTCGCTAAAGACGGCACTGCGCTTAAAGCCGACGCTGTTGACGTTGGCAAGGTTATTGGCAATGATTTCCAGGCTCCTTGCCTTGTTTTCCAAACCATTGGCCGTATACGCCATGCCGCGAAGCAAACTCGAATCCTCCATCATTCAGCAAAAGTACCATTCAACGTTCAGGATCGCGCCCAAGGTGTGGTCGTTGAACGCTCGCTTCCGCAGTAGTTCCTGCAACCGGCTTTTTACAAATACTATGCCAGTAGCATACACTATACAAGCCCAAAATCAATTACTTGTCAAGCTTGATCGCGTCGTGCGGGAATGAATTTCCATCGGCTGGGAAAAAATGTTCCATGAAAAGGGAGTTCTTACCCGTTGGGAGAAAAAATGGTGGAAAGAATACGGCCTGACCCATTTGCTCACGAGCCGCGGCATTAGGCTGGAAGCATAAGAAGGGTTCCGTCCTGTAATCGATGTGATCAGAATACCCCGATTCCCCCTATTTATTCAGCATCCGCTTCGTCTCGGTTTTCGCCTCAGCAGTTGCGGCAACTGAGTATTTGACCAAGATGCTAATCCGCCGGTTGCTGGCATCAAAAGGGTCATTGGTGTTTTTCAGCTTGGTATCGGCATAGCCACTCACTTCATCGGTTTGGTCATCGCGCAATCCGCTTGCAGTCATAATTCGTCTGGCGGCGTTGGCCCGGTCTACGCTCAACTCATAATTGCTATAGCTGCCATTGTTGGAGTATTGTCGGCTATCGGTGTGCCCCTCGATGATAACGTGATTGGGTAGCTTGCCCACCTCTTGGGCGATGGCTTTGAGCACAGGCAGAGCATCGGATTTGAGTGAAGAAGTGCCGACGTCAAAAAAGAATGATTCCGAGGTTTCCCGAAGCTCGATGCGCATGCCTTCGTTGACAAAGGTAATGTCGACCTGATCCAGAAGCTTTTGCAACGCCGGCTGGCTGGCCAAATCGCGGCGAAGATTAATCCCAATGACCTCCATGGCCTCCTTCTCGCGCTGCAACAATGCTGTGCGCATCAGGCTCTCTCCGCCGCCGGAAATTCCGCTCTTGATGCCCATCCCTTTGCTATTTTCAAAGAAAGCCCCAGGATCCCGAAAATAGCCGGCAACAGATTGCTTCACCTCCTTGCTCTGCCCCACTATCCACAAGACGATGAAGAGAGCCATCATGGAGGTTACGAAATCCGCATAGGCAACTTTCCATGCGCCCCCATGATGACTGCCATGCGCGGCCTTTTTTACGATCCTTATTGGCGGGGTCTTGAGATCAGTGCTCATGGTTTGAACCTCTATTTAGCAACCTTGATGCTGGCAATGGCCTGCTCCAATTCCCGAAAATTCGGCCTCTCATCGCTATAAATCACCCGCCGGGCAAACTCAACCACGATGGAGGGCGGATTGCCCTTGGCGAAAGCGACAATGCCCGTTTTCATACATTCCAAATAGCGCAGCTCGGATTGGCCAAGCAATTCGAGATGGGTGGCCAAGGGGTTTATGAACCCGTAACACAACAATACGCCCAAGAACGTCCCGACCAGCGCTGCGGCCACATGTCTGCCAATCTCCTCCGCGGGGCCATCGATGGCCTGCATGGTAATGACGATCCCCAATACGGCAGCGACGATGCCCAATCCCGGAAGAGCATCGCCAACCTTTTGCACAATGGATGGACCCCTGGCATGCTCGGTATGCAAGGTCTCGATATCTGCTTCCAGCAGTGTTTCCAAATCATGAGGGGGCACCGCTCCGCCCAGCAATAGCTTCATGGTGTCGCAAAGGTATTGCAGCTCCACTTCGTGGGAGAGAAGAAAGGTGTTCTTGGACAAAATGGAGCTGGTCTGCGGACTTTCCACATGCGGCTCCAAAGCCATCATGCCCTCCCTTTTCGCAACGTTGAAAAGCTCGAACAATGTCTTCAACAGGTTCAGGTATTCTTCTTTGGTATGTGAATCACCTTTGAACACCATGGAAATTCGCCCGAAAAGCTGCTTTAGCATACGCAGCGGCGTGCCGGCGATCACGGAGCCGATGGCAGCTCCGCCGATGATCAGAAATTCGCTCCATTGCAGCAGCACGCCAATCGTGCCCCCATGCATGACATATCCCCCCAGAACGCCTACGGTGACAATGACCAAACCAATGATGACAAACATATCTCCAACACCTTGATGCTTTCGAATAATGGCCGAGCGAGAGCTCCCCCCGCCAGGCCTACGGGCCGGCGAGGAATTCGTGCTTCCGCTGTTATTTCGGTGGAAACTGCTTCACTAACTTTTCAATCCGGATGATGATGTTCTGGAAATTACCTTCTTTCCGACGCTTCTCATTTAGCAGACTGCAAACTTTGAATGATCGTCTATACAGTAGATGGAGTCAGAGAGCGTTGTTTTAGGTCGCATGCGTCGATGATCGTCTGCGAAACATGCTGAATTGGGACAATTTTATGCACAGCGCCCATTCTAATCGCCTCTTTTGGCATGCCAAAGACCACGCAGGTTTGTTCGTCCTGAGCGATTGTGTAAGCGCCGTTCATCCGCATGGCCGAAAGTCCTTTGGCGCCATCCGCGCCCATGCCGGTCAAAATCACTCCAATGGCATTGCTGCCCGCATTGAGAGCGACGGATTGAAAAAGTACATCCACGCTCGGCCGCTGATGATTGACCGGCGGGCCGTCTTTGACCACCACATAATATCGCGTGCCGCTACGCTGCAATACCATGTGCTTGTTTCCGGGAGCAATCAGCGCCAAGCCCGGCAACACATCGTCACGGTCGGCGGCCTCGCGCACTTCTATTTGGCAAATGCTGTTAAGACGCGCTGCAAAGCTCGAGGTAAACAGCGCCGGCATGTGCTGGACGATCAGCATCCCCGGCGCATTGATGGGCATGCTTTTCAAGAGAACCTCCACGGCCTGAGTTCCGCCGGTGGAAGCGCCAATGGCTATTACCTTGTGCGTCGTATTCAGCTCCAGCCTTGACGGCGCCGGAGCATCCTTGCCTTCCACAGGCAACTGTTTGAAAACGCGTGCAGAGGCTGCCGAGCGAACCGCACGCAAGAGCATCTTTTTGTCCGGCGTAGAATAAGTCGAGCCAGGCTTGCTGATTACTTCCACTGCCCCCAATTCCATGGCTCTTATCGCCGTCTCACTGTTCTGTGGCGTCAAAGAGCTGACAACCACTACCGGAAGCGGATAATGCTTCATCAATTTGGATAGAAAGGAAAGGCCATCCATGCGCGGCATTTCCAAATCCAGGGTCACCACGTCCGGACGAAGCTTGGCGATCTTTTCCCGGGCCGCGTAAGGATCCGTGGCGGTGCCGACCACCTCGATGTCGCCGCTTTTGGCAAGCTCTTCCGTCAGAATCTTTCGTACCACAGCAGAATCATCTACTACCAACACGCGGATCACTGGCTTTAGCCTCGTTTAAATTCTACCACCCAAAAAGGCGGCAAAGACATACGCCAGACAAGGATTGCCTTGCCGCCGCTCATTCAGAAAAACCGGCTTTACGTTTATCGTTACGAATGTCTGGGGGCATCCGTTTGTCTTCCGGCGCATTCTACTCTTCCTTTAGCCAAAATGGATCTCCACATTCCCGCATCGAAGCAGTGCGTTTCCATGGGCGTCATCCCCTATGGAACGGGCCGGGATTGCGTCTCACGATCGACAAAAAGCTTCAGCTCCGCAAGGCCATCGCCGAAATTCAGAAGCACATGAGATACCGTAGCACCGGTTTCGGCCTTTGCCGAATCGCCGTTCTCTAAAATCTCCGGCGCACCGATGCGGAACACTTCCTTTGCCCCTGCGATCAAGGGCAGTGCATTACCGCAAATGACATTGGCGACCTCGCCGAGAGCATCATGTTGTTGCTGCATGGAGGGTATACCCTCTTCGCCCAACATATTGACCGTCATGACCGCCAATAGCTCACCGCTCATCTTAACCAGCAGCCGGCCCTCCAGCGGCCCGGAAAAGCAAACCTGGGCAGCTATTCCGTCGATGGAAGCCTCCTGTTGCTCGTCTTCCGCCAGCTCCGGCAACAAAAAACCCAATTCCTCAAACGTCATCACGCCCGCCCGGAAGAGCGGCGAGTCCATTCCATTACCCATCTATGCCTCCAAGAATACCTATAACCGTCTCGCGCAGTGCTTCGGGCGTGAACGGCTTGTGAACAAACTCGACGTTACGGCTGCGCTTGAGTTTCTCGATGCGAGTGTCGCTGCTTTCAGTGGATACCACGACCACAGACAATTGCTCCGTGTCCGGATTGAGCCGCAATTGGTCGATCATTTCTTCTCCGTCCATTACCGGCATATTCAAATCCACCAAAGCTAAATCAATCCAATTTGCGTCCAAAAGCTGCAATCCTTCCCTGCCATTTGCAGCTTGATAGACTTCCCCCAGTGGTAGTCCGCTCAGCTTCAAAGTACGAATGACCATCGACCGCATCACTGAGCTATCATCTACTACGAGAATATTTAACGACATGCCAACCTGCCTCCTTTTCCCAATTCCGTAGGTGAGATCGCTATAATAAACTTTGATGCCCATTACTCCTGATCAGCACTTGCCCGTTGCTAATGTTCAATGACATGGTGCGGGAGTTTCTTCCGCCGACGTCGAAGGACTTGAGCAGCAGGCCGTTTTTCCAAAGCAGCTTGCGTAGCATGGTGAAGTTTCTTTTTCCAATTTGAAAAGGGTCATCGGTCTCCGAGCCATTCAGACTGGCGCCTCCGGCGACTTTGATGATCAACCGCTGTCGTTGAGCGCCCATTTCATAGCACCTCCTAAAAAGCTCCGGCACGCCCGTATCCACGAACATGAATGGATTCTCTTTGGCCTTATTTGGATCGATCGTTGATTGGGGCAGCATTACATGCAGCATTCCTCCGACATGGGTTATTGGATCATAAATGCTCACGCCCAGGCAGCTCCCCAATGCGTAAGTTATCAAAAAATCACCCGACTCGGCTGAAATTTTCAAATCCGCTACGCTCACGATGTGTGTCATTGCCAGTGCCTTTTCACAGCTTTCTTTCGTTCATTTTCGATAAATAGCCGGCTGCACATAATGAAAAGGATGTGACAGCGATGCCATGCTTTCAGAATGGCCGACAAACAGATAGCCATTGGAGCTTAATAATTGCCAGAAACGGTTAACCAGATTTTCCTGGGTAGCCTTGTCAAAATAGATCATCACATTGCGACAAAAAATGACATCGAAGGGGCCGTGCATGGGCCACGGGTCCATTAGATTGAGTCGCGCGAAGCTGACCTTCGCCCGCACCTTCTCTTTGACGCGAAACTTCTCCGTATCGTCCGTACGAACGCATTCAAAATATTTCTCTAACATCGGCGCCGGTATGTCGCTCACAGCTCCCCTTTCATAGAGGCCGGCGCGGGCTTTGGTCAACATGCGATCGGAAATGTCGGTCGCCAAAATGCGCACGTCACGCAAATCGTTTTCCGACAGCTCTTCGTGTAGCGAGATGGCGATAGAGAACGGCTCTTCGCCGGACGAGCAGCCGGCGCTCCAGATGCGATAACTCCTCTGGGTGTTCTTGAGCGTTGGCGCCACGAACCTGCGCATAAAGTCGAAATGCTGTTGCTCCCGAAAAAAATCCGTCTTGTTCGTCGTCAACAAATCGACCATTATCGCCAGCTCTTTGCCGGAATCATCCCGCTCGACGTATCTGGTGTAATCGGCGAAACTGCGAAGGCCTAATGCTTGCAGCCGCTTATTCAATCTTGCTTTGACCAATTCTTCTTTGCCGGTGTGGAGCTTGATGCCGCACAAATCGTAGAGCGTCCGGCTGATTTTGCTGAACTGCTTTTGATCCAGCTCGATCGAGAGCAGATCGATCTTGGGGGTGATGTCCATCCTTGTTCCAATCCAGTCCGTCAAAACTGTGCTGATTTCTTAGCGCACCAAAGGTGCATTTGACGGTAGGACAAGATGCCATCTTGTCCTACAAAATCTTGCCAAAAGAACAATAAGTTAATGCGCAATATTATAAAGCCCTGGCAGAGCTGCCTCGGAACCGTTCGTACCGGTTCTCACTGCCTCTCGCCTGCCGAAAGTAACCAGGCCCGAAGCGCTGCCAAGTATCCAAAACCGGCCTGCTCAGAGTGCGCCTGCTCGCCGCCCCGTGATTGAATCGTCACCCCGGGCTGGCTGCTGCATTTTGAGGCCCTATCCTCCATCAAAACTCAGCCAAAAGCAGATTGTCATCGATATTGGAAAAAACACCCTTGCCGTTTCCATCGCCGTTATTCTTCTGCTCGCGCAGCGAGCCGGCAATAGTCGGTCGCTCGCGATCACTTCGGGTTCGGCCCGAGTTCACTGGGGGTCGAATCGATTTCTTCTTACCTGAAGTTGTTCTCAGGTGCGGCCGGGGCGCCGGCCTCTCTTGTGGCGACACCTCCTCACTTTCTGTATTCAGCCTAAAATTGGCGACCAAGCTTCGCATTTCTTCCGCTTGGCTGGTCAGCTCTTGAGCGGCGCTCGCAGATTCCTCAGAATTGGTGGCATTTTGCTGGATGATCTGATTGATCTCCTCCAAGGCGCGATAGATCTGTTCGAGACCGGTGTTTTGCTGCTCTGACGCAACGGTGATCTCGTTCATCATCTCGTTGACGCGACTGATGTGCTCGTTAACCTCTTGCAAGTCTTTCAAAACGAGCTGATTCAAGCCTACACCATCCTCAGCGCTCTTTACCGAATCCTCGATCATTTCTTCGGTGTTTCGTGCTGCCTGCGCACTGCGCATGGCCAAATTCCTCACCTCGTCGGCAACGACCGCAAAGCCTTTGCCAGCATCTCCGGCCCGCGCCGCTTCCACGGCCGCATTGAGCGCCAACAAATTCGTCTGAAAAGCGATTTCATTGATGGTCTTGATGATCTTCGAAGTCGCGTCAGAGGAATGCTTGATCTTTTCGATGGCTTTGCTCAACCCTTCCATACTTTTGACTCCCTTGGCGGCGCTATGATACGCCTGATCGATCACCTGCTTGGCCTCTCTGGCGTGGGAAGCATTTTGCTTGGTCATCGCACTCAATTCATGCAAATTGCTGGATATCTCATTCAAGGAATTGGCCTGACCGATTGCTCCCTGCGCGATGACCTGGCTCCCTTTGCTGATTTGCATGGAGGCCGCCGCGACTCCTTCGGCGGCGGAGGAAACCTGAAGGAGGCTTTGATGCAGGTTTTCCACGGCCGTATTCAAAGCGCGTTGGATTTTTTCCAAGTCGCCAAGATAGACGCCAGTCATTCGGGCGTTGAGGTCGCGCGCCGCTATTCGATCAAGGACGCCGGTCGCCTCGCGCAAGGGTTCGGTGATCGCCGCCAGGGTACCGTTAATCTTGTCAATAATCACCCTAAACTCGCCTTCATGTCCGGCGGCATCGGCCCGGGTATCCAATTTTCCTTCCGCCGCTGCTTGCCCCAACATGTGGACGTTTGCGACCAAAGCTTGAATCCGTTCCTTCATGATCATCATGGCTTGGCCGAGGATGTCCTGCTCAGAAGCCGCCCGCACTTCCACACTTAGATTGCCCTTGGCAATTTCATGCGCCACCTGCGCCTTGGCCCTTTGCGCCTCGACGATCTGGCGAAACGAATCCGCCAGCTTGCCGATTTCATCCTCTTGCCGAATGGAAATTTCCTGATCCAGCTTCCCTTTGGCCACTTCCTCGGCCACCTGAGTAATCGTCGCGATCGGCTTCAAAATCCTGTTTGCAAAGTAGCCGATAACAAGCACACAGACAAACAAAACGACCATCGAGAGAACCAGCATAGACCGGCGGGCGCTACCCAAGACTCTATCTCGCTCATCCAGAGCGATCCCAAGCGTGACACTGCCGATTTTGACGCCATTCGACTCGATGTCTGTCGAAGTGAACATTTCACCTTCAAAACGAGTTAGATCGACCTTTCCTTGGGCGACAATGGCGTTTAATCCGGATTTTCGATATTTAAAGACTTCGTTTCCCTCTCTGTCTCGAACACTGAGATAGGAAAATAACGTCTGCTTGGTGAAACCGCCCAAAGCTTGACTGATGCCTTCCTGATCGTTAAACTCTAAACCTGCCTTGGCGGCATGTGCAGCAATGGAGCTCATGACGTTCAACGAAGCTGCCAAATCTTCGGTCATGGTTTTTTCTATGACCATCGACGCCTTGAATTGTGCGCAGAGCATCACCAACGCGAGGGTCAAAACAAAAAAAACGAACATCTTTTGTTTAAGAGGCAGTGTTCTCAAGTTAAGCATGGTTTTCGCTTCATCCTTCTTTGATTAGAGTATTACCCCGCAAAACTATCATGCCCGCAAAAATTTTTTGACCGCTAACAAACGCGGATGTGCGCTAATTTCGAGCACGTCAATGCCGCAACCCAAGATCAAAATGATTAGAATCAAAATGGTTTTGTCTGCAGTTATTTTGAGTTGTAAAGTCTGAGCGATCGTGCAAGCTTTTGCCAAGTAATACTGCATTCGGGCGTCGAATACGGGGTTGAAAGTAGAGACGCACGGCACTGCGCCTGTACAAGCTGCCGCAAATCACCGCGTCATGGTATGATTTCCTGAATGCCCATCTCCTGTACAAAGCTCTCCGTAAAGCGTCCTTTTAGATCGTCTCGGCTATGCTTCAAATTTAGGATGAGCTGAATCCTATCGTTCTCATTGACCAAACCCAGCAAAGCTCCGGATTGAGCATAGTCTCTGGAGGTGGCAACGATGCTGATGTTCTTCTCTTTGCACTTTGACAGAATAAACAGCTTGCTGGAGTTCTCTGACAAGATGTCCGAGGAGATCACCATCAGCAACGACTGATTCGCAAGACTCTTGAGCGCAGTACCTATATCAGCATAAGTTTCTACGCCGTGCACAAAGACTTTCAACTTCGTATTGGCAGCCGCACGCGCAATTTTTTCTTTCTCGTTTTCGTTCAAGCTGTACTTTGGAATGAGAAGGGCGACCTCATTCGCTTCAGGGAAGACCTTCTTCACCACGTACATCAATTGCAGCGAGGACACTTCCTTGGCAGTGGTGCTGCCCCATTGGCTCACGATGCACACAACAAGAATGAAAAGAATCTTACGTTTCATAGTCCGACTCCAAATTTGAAAGGTCGCCCCCAAGCCTGCTTAGATCAGCCGCTACCGACAGTCAACTTGCTCGAAATTTCGCCGGAAGAATCAGCCTGCGGCTAACTCATCATTGCTAAAACTTGCTCAAGATTAGGTTGTCCTCTTCTTGCAAGGGCGCACTACCTAAGCCATCATCGAAGGGTATTAGCTCTGCAGGGGACTTTACGGTCTCCTGTGTGCGTTTAGCTCGCCGATGGCTATCAAGCCCTGCTGTCTTGCTGAGAGGATTAACTGCGGCAGGATAGAATTTTGCCGGTGAAGCCTGGCGCTCTGCAAAACCTGCCGACTTGTTCATATTCAACTGCGTAAGCTTAAAGCTGTTAACCATGCTGCGCATTTCTTCCGCCTGACTACTCAACTCCTCGGCGGCGCTGGCTGATTCCTCCGAATTGGCGGCGTTTTGCTGCGTCACCTGATTCATCTGCTCGATAGCCGTATTGATCTGATCAATCCCTTGGCTTTGCTGTTCCGATGCGGCGACAATCTCCGCCATCATTTCTCCCACCTTGTCGATATGTCCATTTATCGCTTGCAGGTTCTTCAGAACGTCCTCATTGAGGCTCACTCCACTATCGGCGTTCTTCACCGCTTCTTCTATCAATAACGCCGTATTCTTCGCTGCCTCTGCACTGCGCATCGCTAAATTTCGCACCTCTTCCGCTACCACGGCAAATCCTTTTCCTGCATCGCCAGCTCGCGCAGCTTCTACTGCCGCATTTAAGGCCAACAAGTTGGTTTGGAAGGCTATCTCGTCGATTGTCTTGACAATCTTGGCAGTGTCATCTGATGAGCTCTTGATGAGTCCAATGGCAGCACTGAGCCGATTCATACTCTCAACCCCTTTGCTCGCCGCGAGGCGCGTTCCCTCTGTGAGGTTCTTAGCCTCTTTTGCCGTTGCGACATTTTGTCGGGTCATTGAGGACAATTCTTGCAAGCTGCTGGACACTTCCTCCAGCGAGCTGGCTTGCTCACTGGCGCCCTGCGCCATGCTCTGACTGCCGGAGCTGATCTGCGCCGAGGCGGCCGCCACATGAGTTGCGGCCAATGAGACTCGATGCAGACTTGCTTCGAGATCTTCAGTTGCCTTGTTCAGCGCATTCTTGATCTTGGCGTGATCGCCTTTGTATTCTCCCTTTACCCGAGCAGCCAGATTACCGGCGGCCACTTGCTCCAAAACAAGGGTAGCCTCATTGATCGGCATAACGACCGCATCAAGGGTATCATTTATGCCTTGGACGATTTTGGCAAAGTCACCGTTGTGTTTAGCGGCATCGGCACGGACGGCCAAATTTCCTTCGACGGCCTGGTTGGCCAACATATGCACGTCTTCTATCATGGCGGCAATGTTAGCCTTCATGCCGACCATAGCGTTGCCCAGCACATCTTCATTTGAAACTGCTCTTACCTCAACATTTAGGTTCCCATTGGCAATCTGCGTCGCAGCATAAGCTTTTGTCTTTAAAGTCTCGATCATTTTGCGAAATGATTCGGCCAGATTACCGATTTCATCTGTCGAGCGATGATCAATGGTTTGATCAATATTCCCGATGGCTATCTTGCCGGCGACATCAGTCATCTTCGTTATGGGTCTAACGATCCTTCGGGCAAGTAGAAAGAGCGCACAGAATAGAATGAGAATAATCGCAATGTTCATTAAGATGGAGTACCACAGGCCAGCTCTCATTTGTTCGAAATTCCGTTTGACCCATCGCTCCAGACCCAGGTAGCCCAACGGCTCACCAGCTTTTGAGTCCGAATGACAAGTAAGGCAAGCTTCCTTCGTTTCGACCGGGGATAGTCCGACCATATAGGGCTCGTCATCCGAAGTAGTCCGAATGTCAAAAAAGTAGTCGCCGGCATTCTTGATCGAGCTGATCGCCTCTTCCCCATCAATCGTCGCCGTCGCAGCCTTATCCGATGAGCTGTACAATTTGCCTTCCGCATTCAAAATATAAATCCGCTTAATGATTTTCGTCCCTCCGATATTTGCCATCAGGCTGTCGAGCGTTTCCATGTCGGCCTTTAGCATGGCATCATGAAGAGCAGAATCCAGTATGCTGTTCAGATTCTCGCCCTCTTCATGTAACTGGCTTAGTAACATTCCTTTTTTCCCCTGCCATTGAATATAAGTAGAAATGCCTAAAACTATTATCAGCACCAAAGCCGTTGCCGAAGTGAGCTTGGCAAACAAACTTGCATTTATTTTTGTCAACATGATATTCTTCTCCTTTCAGCCTATTGACTGAGAAGTCCAAAACGGACCCAGTACCTCCAGAAATCAAGGTCCTAAATATCTTAGCACGCTTCTCTCTCTGCTTTTTCGGCAAGTATCGATGATGTCCAATTTTAGCCGGCCATCTCTACCGCCTTCATGTAGGTGTCGACCGTTGCCATAAGTATGTCTGCCGCCCCTGAGTCAAGAACACGCTGTCACCAGGCATCAATTTGTCTGCCGGTCTATTCGCTTTACCCACGCATGAAAATAGAGGATGCAAACCTTAATACTTCGTACCGGAAAGCACAGGTACTTTTTCTACGTCATCATAGCCTCCGACAATTTGAGTTTCCTTCTTCTTATTGATGTGAATCTATGAATGGTGCCAAGTTCTTTAACTCTCAGATCAGGAAGATTCATTTCTGTGGCAGTGCTTCCCTGCAATGGCATCATTGAGATTATCATAAAAACAGAACGGATTTCAGACGTTAGTTTTTCATCATCCTGCAATTTTTCCTGAAACCCTCGGCGCTGTATTCCTGTGACAAGCTGAGAAATAATGTGAATTCTCATCACTATCAAGCGCCCAGCGGGGGCCGGAAACTACTCCCAACGCCGGACAAGTTATACAACATCGGAAGAATTTCCAGTACCCCAACGCGGACGCGCCGCAACCAAAAAGGTTTCAAACCGCGAATGGGCACTAATAGGAAAGCGCCGATGAAAAGATTCGCGTCAATTCCCGCTCAATGGCGATTGGAATTCTCTTGCCGAAAAAACAAGGTTGACTCTTTAGAGACCAAGTCTGCTAAAACTTGCGCAAAACCAGGTTACCCTCTTCTTGTGAGGACTCGCCGCCCAAGCCTTCGTCGAAGGGTATTAACTCTGCTGCGGACTTTTTTACCTCTTGAATACGTCTATCTCGCTTATGGCTGGCAACTTCCCTCGTCTTGGCGAGGGGATTAGCCGCAGCCGGATAGAAGTTTGCCTGCGAAGCCTGACGTTCTCCTCGACCTGCTGGCCTGTTGGTGTTCAACTGCGTAAGCTTAAAGCTGTTAACCATGCTGCGCATTTCTTCCGCCTGACTACTCAACTCCTCGGCGGCGCTGGCTGATTCCTCCGAATTGGCGGCGTTTTGCTGCGTCACCTGATTCATCTGCTCGATAGCCGTATTGATCTGATCAATCCCTTGGCTTTGCTGTTCCGATGCGGCGACAATCTCCGCCATCATTTCTCCCACCTTGTCGATATGTCCATTTATCGCTTGCAGGTTCTTCAGAACGTCCTCATTGAGGCTCACTCCACTATCGGCGTTCTTCACCGCTTCTTCTATCAATAACGCCGTATTCTTCGCTGCCTCTGCACTGCGCATCGCTAAATTTCGCACCTCTTCCGCTACCACGGCAAATCCTTTTCCTGCATCGCCAGCTCGCGCAGCTTCTACTGCCGCATTTAAGGCCAACAAGTTGGTTTGGAAGGCTATCTCGTCGATTGTCTTGACAATCTTGGCAGTGTCATCTGATGAGCTCTTGATGAGTCCAATGGCAGCACTGAGCCGATTCATACTCTCAACCCCTTTGCTCGCCGCGAGGCGCGTTCCCTCTGTGAGGTTCTTAGCCTCTTTTGCCGTTGCGACATTTTGTCGGGTCATTGAGGACAATTCTTGCAAGCTGCTGGACACTTCCTCCAGCGAGCTGGCTTGCTCACTGGCGCCCTGAGCCATGTTTTGGCTGCCATTGCTGATTTGCGCCGAAGCTAAGGCTACTTCTTCCGCTCCAACGGCTACTTGCTGCAATCCCTGATCGAGATTGGCCACCGCCTTGTTAAGCGCGGCGGCAATCCGCGCGTAATCTCCTTGATAGTCGCCTTTGGCCCTGACGCTCAGATCGCGCTCGGCCACCGAAGCCAGTATCGCTGCTGTTTCATTCATCGGCCCCATAAGCGCGTCGATCGTGTCATTGATTCCCTTGACGATATCCCGATAACCGCCTTGAAACTTGGCAGCGTCGCCCCGTATGCTTAGTTTGCCCTCCATTGCGGCTGTCGTCAAATTCTTTGTTTCGTTGACCAAGCCGCGTAAGGATTCCGTCATCGCTTTTAGTGCGGGAGCGATTTCATCTTGGTTGTCCTTTGCCACTGCATCCGTGCTTAAGTCACCTGCCGCTATCTTTTTCATCGTCCCAACGACTATGTTCTGCAAGTCATCAGCGAATTGATCCATCGTATGCGTCAACACGCCAACTTCATCTTTGCGACCCATATGCAGGCGGGAGCTTAAATGACCCTTGCCTAACTCTTGCATCATGGCCACTCCCTTGCCAAGTGGACGGGTAATGCTCCGCGTAAGAACAATGCCGATAAGAACTGCAAACACCACGCTAAAGAGGGATAAAAGCGCCAAGAAAGTGGCAACTTTGGAGTATCTCTTTTCCGCATGCGTGTGTAGCTTCTCCGCTTCGAGTACATTGACTTCACAAAGTCTCAAAAGGGCCTTATCGATAGCCTTTCGAGCTATTGACGCCGTTCCTCCTTCGCGAACGGCATTGATCGCGGCTTTTTCATCGCCTGCCTTAACCAGCGCCCAAGTGTTTTCGACCTCCTTCAGGTAGGTGACCCACGCTTCTTCGAAAACGACCAGTCCTTTCTTTTCTTCTTCCATCAAAGCGGTTGCTTTGTAAGCATTAATTCTCTTGTTGGTAGCTTCGATACAGGCTGTGATTTCCTGGTCGATTTTGCCACGCTCCTCCGGGATAAGAATACCCTTGTATACATTTCCACGTATTCGATAAAGAGCTGCATAAGTCTCATCCAAATTTTGAATCGGGACGAGACGATCCTCGTACATCGTTGCCATCCCATCATTAAGGCTTTTCATGCCTATTAGACTTGTCAAACCAATAATAATGATGTTTACTGCAACAAGCAAAAAGCTACCGGTTAGCTTCCTTCCCAGTCTGATATTGTCAATTAGCTTCATTTACGACTCCTGATCGTGATCCCAATATGGCGTCATTCGTTTTGCGTTGGTTTTTAGTCTTCATGCTCGGCAAACCGTGGGAACTGCGATTTTGCCTTTATGAAATGATTCGTGCTTTTTACGCGGCCTCTTTTCCGGTAGTCCTTTGAATGTCAATAACGTCTCGGGAATTCAGCACCTTGTCAATATCCAGCAATAACCGAACTCGACCGTCACTCTTGCCGATGCCCAGAATGTAATCGGTTTTCACATCGATACCAAAAGAGGGCGTTTGTTGAATATCATCAGCCCCGATATTCAACACCTCGGACACCTTGTCGACAATAATGCCAACGACGATCCCTTGCGCCTGCACCACAATGATGCAAGTTTCCTCCGTTTGTTGCGCCGCGTCCATTCCAAACTTGAGGCGCAAATCAATGACCGGGATAACCTTTCCACGAAGATTGATCACCCCGCGAATAAAAGCCGGAGTGCGTGGCACACGGGTAATTGGTAACATGCCGTTGATCTCCTGGACCTTGAGAATCTCAAGACCATATTCCTCACCGGCGAGAAAAAAGGTAAGAAATTTTCCGCTCGCATCGCCTTTTGATTGAGCGGGCAGCGCACTTGACGCTTTTGTTTGAGGAGGCGTGTCGTTATTGGCACCACTGCTCATATTGTCGTTCCTTTCATCAAATAAGGCTAATTTCTTTCAGGATTACTTCTCATGTATCGGTCATCGCACAAGCTACCACTATGGCCGAACAGTCTATTTGTGACTGTCGACTCTCATGATTTGCGGTAGCGAGGGTAGCTTTCTGTTGGTGTAAACGTCAGGCAGCGGTTTTTGCGCTGACTTTTACTGATGGCGCCTGCTGCGCCAAACGAATAATTTCCGCCGTATCCAAAATGAGTCCGACTCGGCCATTTCCGAGAATCGCGGCGCCCGATATTCCTAAAACCTTGCCGATGCCACGGCCAAGCGATTTGGCCACCACTTGTTGTTTCCCTATTAGCTCATCAATAAGCAACGCGCACCTCAGATTGCTGTCTCCAAGTAGTAGCACCAAGCCCTTGGCAGGATCAGTAACGGCTCCCGGGATTTCGAACAACTGGTACAAGCGAAACATCGGTACCAGATCGCCGCGCAGCATAATCATTTCTCCGCGATTGCCTACCGTAAACAGCATATCGGTTTCCGGTTTGAAGGCCGCCTGGATTTTGATCGTCGGTACGATATAGCGTTCTTCGCCGACCTTGACCAGCATACCTTCCGTGATGGCCAAAGTGAGCGGCATTTGCAAAGAAAAAGTAGCCCCTTTGCCGGCCTCGGAGCCTATGTCAATGCGCCCCCGCAAAGACTCGACGTTGGTACGCACCACGTCCAAACCGACGCCGCGTCCCGATACGTCGGTTACTTGGGCAGCGGTAGAAAAGCCTGGCGCAAAAATAAAGCTGTATATTTCGCTGTCCGACAGACCCTTCTCAGTTTTAATCATCCCTTTCTCGATTGCCTTGCGGAGAATCTTCTCACGATCCAAGCCTCTGCCGTCGTCGTGAACTTGGACAATGATATTACCGCCGGAATGGAAAGCCGTCAAGCGCACGGTCCCCGTCGCCGGCTTACCGGCCGCTTTACGCTCCTCCGGCGATTCGATTCCATGATCTATGGCATTACGAACCATATGCACCAATGGATCCTTGATCAAATCGACCATGTTGCGGTCGATCTCGGTGTCTTCTCCCTCCGTAACGAAATTGATGAGCTTGCCGCTCTTATGTGCCAGGTCGCGAGTCACTCGCGCCAATTTTTGAAAGGTAGCCTTCAGCGGAATCATGCGCATCGACATGCTTAAATTTTGCAGCTCGCGAATGATTTTTCCCGCATGGGTGACCTTTTTGGTTATCTCGCCGTTACTGCCCACCACCAGCTCATCTTGGGCGACCATAGAATGGGCGATCACTAATTCACCAATAAAGTCGATGAGATGATCGAGGCGATCGATCTGCACCCTTACGGAAGTTTCTGCCACCGCAGAGGTCTCAAATCGAGATGGCTGCTTCGCGCTTTCCTGAGCCACATCCAACGCCCCGCCATCCTCGTGAATCGGCGCTGGCTCCGCGACCGCTTGTGCCAAGGTCATTTCTGTTGCTTTGGTCGGAGGTTTAGCCCCCATCTCTGCCGGTGCAGCCTCTGCCGGCCAAGGAGTGGGCTGTTCAGTGGCCTTGGTTTCCTTTATGAGACCTCCGGCTTGCGGATCAGCCAACAACTCTAATAGTTCATCGTACCCAGCCGGTTTTAGCATGGGCTTACCGGACAATGCGCTATCGACCGATTGAATGAGCGTCTTGATCATATCGACCGAACGCAATGCCAAATCGGCATAACGTCCGACGCAGCATATCTCACCCTCGCGGATACGGCTAAGCAATGTTTCAGCGCGGTGGGCAAACTCGGAAATACTTGTCAAACCCAGAAAGGCTGAGGTACCTTTGATGGTATGAAAGGCGCGAAATACGGTTCCGATGGCATCCTTATTCTCGGGGTTCGTCTCCAAAGCCAATAGTGATGCTTCGGCGTTTTCGGCATATTCAAAACACTCAGCAATGAAATCCTTCATCAAACTTGCATCGGTGTCCGGGGGAAGCGTAGCGTCCAACAAATTTGCCGTTTCTTGCTTCATCTCATCCTTCGGAACCATTGATGGAGAGGAGGGTTCTGACTTTTTAGCACGAGGATTGCTTTGCGCTTCATTCGTGGTCGCGTTATCCAAATCAATAGAACCGCTGGTCTCTTCTATCTCCATTGCCGTTTCAAGGCATTGGCTTACGTCCGCTAAAATCCCTTCCTCGTTCTGATACCCACCATTGGTGAAACTCTTAACGACCTCTATCGCTTTGCCTATGGATTTCTTGGCAGCCTTGCTGAACTTGGGACTACAGATGACAAAATCCAGAGCGAATTGGAGCTGCCAAATGGTGTTCTCATCTTCTGGGTCGATTTGCATCGCCAAAGCTGCGATGTCGTCCAAAGCAAGAGTATCCAAATATGTCGCGTCATCCGTTTTCGGGCAAAATTGCAGAATCCACAATTTTGTATTTCCCGAAAGAGCGCCCGCTAATTTTTCCGCCGCACCGTAGATCATTAAAGATTGCCGAGTCGCCTCTTTCTCACCCAAAGCCCTTTCCGCAGCGTCAACGGCATCACCAAGGGCGGCTTTTACAGATGGAGCGAGCTTCATGGTCTTTTTGTAGGCCGCCTGCAACACCAAAAGGCACAGATCGATGAGTGCAGCCAATTCGATCATGCCCTGAGGCAACGATCCGGAGATTTGCTCCAGAGCAACGCCAGTGCTTGCTATGGCGTCGAGAGCCTGCAAGTCGAGTCGGCTAATTTGCCGAACGATGCCTTTGAATCCGCTTTGCGATTCTTTTCTCGCTGACCTCATATCTTTTACCGGTTACCTTTTAAAAGACGAAGTACGTCTGCCAAACCCCAATTTAAGCCAAAAATCACCTTCTGCAGAGGTAAAATCGATCCTCGACATGGATAGTTTTTCCGGCAAGAGCATTTCCAAATTGCTGCCGCGCGCCACCGTTGGCAAGGAAAGCTCAGCTCTTACTCCGATGGCGTCGAGCCGAGCCGCTGCATCTCCGCCGACAATGTTAGCCAATTCGCCGACAACGTCCGCCATATCCGGATCCTCAAACGGAATCTCAAAGCCGGAAAATTTACGAGCAACCGCCACCGCAGTGTTATGGGGCAATCCCAGCATGAGTGAAAAGGCATTATTTGTTCCAATAAGGGAAATGATCCCTACTATTCCCTCTATTAAAGTTCCATAGGTTTTCTCGGTTTTGGGCAGCGGCCGATAACCGCAAATAGACGCAAAGGTTGAAGTAACTGCCTGAGTAAGACAATCAGCTTGATTAATATAGTCTTCGCCTGGTGCAATCATCCTTACATCGCTCATTCGATACCTCGTTAGGTGACGTTTGTCGTCTTGACTTCCTTAGCTCACAAGTTTGCTAAAGAAACCTCTCTGTTTCTCAGGTTTGGTGGCAGCGGATTTCGCCACAATTCCCTCAATCAAGGTTTTTAGCTTCCGACTCAGCTCTTCCAAGGTAAATGGTTTGCATATATATTCGTTGGCGCCAGCGTTATCCAGCGCATCCATTACTTTCCCCATCGTCTTTTCGCTGGTGACCATCACGATAACAATATGTCGGGTAGCAGGCATAGAGCGAACTTTGCGAACAAAGTCGATACCGCTCATGTTGGGCATATTCCAATCCACAAAGAGAATGTCAAAGCAAGCCGGATCGAATTTCGCAAGCCCCTCTGCCCCATCCATTGCTTCCGTGAATTGAAAATCGGCAAGCTCCGTTTGCATCAAAGATTCCATGACCATTTTCCGCATGATCCTTGAGTCATCCAGCACCAGCGCTCTCACCTTCATCTGCCATTCCTTCAATTACTCCTGAACAATGCTGCTACTGAGGCGCGGCAGCCAATCTTGAGGACAATAAGGCCACAATGTGGCATAAAACACTCAAATTCAGACGCCCCAAAGGAAAAGAAACTATCAGGAAATCTGTGACCATTCTTTCTTGGAATCGGTTTTTTGGACGAAATTCATGGCCGTTTTGAAGCAGCCTTAACTTCCAAAATGCTTGGTTATTAACAACTGTTTGAACTTGACGAAAAAGTTGCTCTCTAGAATGGAGAACCGCTATTTTTTGCAGGCCCGGCATGTGCAGGAATTCTCTGTGGCCGTCAGTTGATCGTCGCTTTGTCCCATTCCTTTCAAATTCCATGCCGTATGATGGGAATGAAAAAGGAGAGTTGATAGCCTGCTCGTTTCTACCTATGACTCGGAACCTGCGGAGGGTACTCAAAGGAAGAACGGAGCATTCCCGGTTCAGATTGACGTTTTCGGTTCCCCCCGTGGGTCGTGGGCGCGTCCCCGCTTTTTCGGGCCAATGCAAGACGGATTTTCGGGAAGGCGGCTTGTTTGAAACGCAAATGGGTAAGGCTCATTAAAAGCCCGGTAGTTAATGGCCGTGGACGCCGACTGGTATGGCCCGTCTGCGAAATTCGAGCCGCTCTGATGGTTGATGAATGGGGTATGGAATGTGGATCGTTTTGGCAATCCCCAGGGACAGTTTAGAAAGCAACAGATATTTGGTGAAGGGACGACTCGCCTCATATCCAAGCCGACGTATGCCCATTTCAGCACAGCACAAACAAATCCGTGCCGGTTCGCCTAAAGGGCAGAGATGTTCTGCGGCCATTCCGCGAACAACGCTCACGCAGTTACGTCGAGAATCTTGCCGACGGCGAGGACCTTCGGCTCTTCGGAAAAACCCAGAGCTTCGGGAACAGCACCATCACTTTGCTGGTTAGAGTCCTCCTCTCCCCGCTGAGCCGAAGCATGGCCCTCATAGCTGTCCCGTTCCTTCTTGCGGCGTTTCTTTTCGGTGATTTCTCCCCGTCCTTCATTGCCGTGCGGCTTGTTTTGTAACTCAAAGGCGAATTGGTAGGAGGAATTATCTTGTGTTTCCGGCTTGGGAGTCTGCACCACCCTTTCCGTGTGCGCCAGATGCAGATTGATATTCTGGGGTATGTCGATGGGTGCGGACATTTTCAGTCCCTCCCTGTTACTCACTAAAACTGATTTTTCTTTGCCGAGACCTCAGCGTCGCGGGGCACGAAAGGGAGCTAAAAAGCATAGGTTTTCTCCTCGCTCAGCAGCATTTTAAGCCGCAGCAATGATTGAGCGTGCATTTGGCAAACTCTTGATTCGGTAACTCCCAAAGTGGCGCCAATTTCTGCCAGATTCAGCCCTTCATAATAGTAAAGCATCAAAATGAGCCGTTCTTTTGCCGGCATTGCCTTGAGGGCAACGCTGAGGTGCTGCTGCGTCTCTTCTTCTTCAAGGAGCTGCTCACCCGCACTCCAAGGCTCTTCCACAAATTGATCGCGAGTGAATTCCGCTTCGTCAAGGTAGATTACGTCCTGCAAAGAGACAAATCGTATGGAAACCATGGAATCCAGAATCCGGTAGTAGTCGCCAAGGCTGAGGCCCAGATGCTCGGCGATTTCCGCTTCGGTTGGGCTGCGACCTAACTTGGCTTGCAGGATAGACATGACTTGGATGACGCGCTTGACATTCTTGCGGATTTGTCGCGGCGCCCAATCAATATTGCGCAGCACGTCGAGGATGGCTCCGCGAATGCGTAATGAGGCATAGGTTTCAAATTTGATTTCGCGTCGGGGATCGTAGCGATCCACTGCCTCGATCAGCCCTACAAGCCCGGCTCCGACCAAATCATTCCATTCCAACACGCTTCCTTGCGGAACCTTAAAACCGGAAGCCACATATTTGACCAAAGGCTCATAGTGCTTGACCAGAACGTCGCGCAAGCGCCCGTCCCTGGTGGCAGCGAATTCACTCCAGATGTCATTCATAGCATGCAAATGCCAACCTCCATCCCATCCTCCTCCCTCATGTCACTATGCCTTAGCGGAGGCTTCTTGGTGTTCCGTTGAGGCAGTGTGCGTTTTCTCTTGGCGCTCAGGTATGCTATGTGTTCTCATGGTCACAATCGACACTCTCATGGCAGCATACCCAATTAGATAACTGCCGGCAAAAGTGGCCAGCGTCCTGATCAACGCTTTATCGATTTGTACTCCTTGCCAAAAGCACACCAACAACACCGCAAAGGCAATGAGCGTACTAATGGCATTAATGATGTCTTTCATCGCTTGTTCTCCCAACCTCTACGTCCAAACTCGATTCTATCGAACCTCTGATCGACCTCGTCGAAAAAGCGGTCTCTCGAACATCCGGTTCTCAACGCGGCTGAGGGCCGGACTTGTCGAATTCCACCAAGGAAGCCTAACAACCCGTCGCTCCCGCCTTTGTGACAAGATTATTGATTACTGGTTAAGCCGCAGCGTCCGCTGCATTCTGAGAATTGCTCCATTGAAAGTCGATGTTAAATTATTTAGTCTCTCAAGGAAAACGCACTGTCTGGTCATTCTGAGCGAACTAAGTAAGTCGAGGAATCTGGCCAACGCCCACAAAACCAAGCACCGCCAGATCCCTCATTCGCCAAAGGCAGAGTCGAATCCAGCCAGGGTGCTCGATAGCTGCAATAACAGTACCACGAGTTTTCGGCGAAGCACTATTTAAAAGTCAAGCCGCTTGGGAAGATTCGCTCACCACCAGCTTTTGATTGATGATCGCTTCGGCGACGTTCTGAAGATTGACGGCCGCCACACATTCCGGAAACAATAGCAAAAATGGCTGCTGCTTTTTGACCGACTGGCGCACGTGCTCATCCATCTCGATATATCCCACGATACCCAAATGGATTCCTAAGAAATGCTCCACCACCAAAGACAATCGCTGGTAAACATCAAAAACCTCTGAGGTATTGCTCACCATATTGAGCAGCAGGTCGATGGGAATGTCTTTGCGCGAGGCATCGAATATCTTAATCATCGCATAGGCATCGGTGATGGCAGTGGGCTCCGGAGTTGTGATCATGAGGATTTGATCCGCCTGCACGGCATGGTGCATGGACAAGGGCGAAACACCTGCCTCCAGATCCATGATAATGAAATCGTAGGAACTCTTTAATTGATATAGCAGCTCCAACAGCCGGGCTTTGAGCGCACCATTCACTTCTTTCCACAGGTCGCTGCCGGAATTACCCGGAATGATATGAATACCAGACTCATGAGTGAGAAGAATATCCTCCAACGGCAAATCATCGAACACGTAATGAACCAGGTTGTGCTTTGGTGCGAGCCCCATCAGCACGTCTACGTTTGCCAGCTTGGTGTCAGTGTCCACCACCACCACGCGCTTGTCCATTTGTGCCAGGGCAATGCCGAGATTGACCGCGACATTGGTCTTGCCCACTCCGCCTTTACCGCTGGACACGGCGATGACCCTTGAGCGATGGGACTTGCGTGTGTTCACCAGTTCCCGGATGAGCTGAACTTGATCCATCATGCCTTCTATCCTCTCAAAATCATTCTAGTCAGTTTAGCCGCGCTAGCGGGCTCGATATGATCCGGTATGACCGTGCCGTTGCAAACATAGGAAAGGGGCTTGCCGGCCATTCGCACAAGATCCAACAATGTACCCATTGTTTTGACCTGATCTAAGCGGGTGAGCAGGAGATGAGTGTACTTTTCCTCTGCGAACTCTTGCAACACCTGTCTGGATTCTGACAAGCTTTGGCTGGCCGGCATCACCAGATGAATCTCCGCCCCTGGAATTTGCGCCACGAACTCGGAAAACGAGTATTCTTCCTGCTTATCGGTCTCCTGCCCGCGCGCAAAGTCGACCAGTATAAGGTCTTTGTCGGTGTGTGCCGCCACGATTTCCTTCAACTGTGCCGGGGTCTGTACGATCACCAATGGCAATTGCGCCACGTTGGCCAGCAAGCTGAGATGCCTGGCAGTTGCCGAACCGGCTTCACTGACCAATACCATGGCGACCCGTTTGTTCTGTATCAAAGAACTATTGATGGCTAATTTTATCCCAGCCGAGGTCTTGCCCGCTCCTGCCGGGCCGATCATGGCAATGACCTTGGTAGAAAAGGAGGGCGGATCGTCCTCTTTCCTGACCGGAATCAGGTTCATCAGTACCTGAGCGAATCGCTCCTGCAAACGCCGGACATCGGCCTCTTTGCCGAGGTCCAATTCTTGGGTCTGATTCTTCAACTCCACGACGATGGTCTCGGCCAGTTCCGGCGAGACTCCTCGTTCCTGCAAGCGCACCAGAATTTTACCAAAATAGGCTTTTCGATTTTTGTCCTCCGCAGCGGTTAGCAACTCTGCCTTGCGAGCCGCCCTTTCCAGCCGCAGCTTTTCAGCTCGTTCCTGCAAGTCAGCCAATTCTTGGCGCAGCAGCACCTCTTTGAGTTCTGCCAGCTCGCGCTTGAGGTCGTCCAGGCGTTTTTCCGATTGCAGCCAAACTTGCCGGGATGTTTCGATGGTCGATATTTCTTCCTTCAGCGCCTGAGCAAACTCGGCGGCCTTTTGCCCAGGGTCCCTTACGAGCTGGGCGCTTAATACCGGGTCGCTGCCCTGCTCGCTATTTCTCTGCGTTAAGTCTACGGTCGAAGTGATTGCGCCGATTTTGCCGTTGCGCCCATCCTCGTGGTGACTGTGGCAAGCTATTCCCTTTCCGGCCTGCGTTGTTTGAGCCGGTCGTCTGTACCAGGGCTGCACCGCCTTGTCCTCACTCTTGTCGACCACGAAATCACCCACCAACGGACTGGCGTTCTGCCGGTCTATATTAGCTGACATTTTGCCGTTCTGCGGAAAATCGGGGATGGTCGGCCAAGGGATTTTCTTTTGCTCCGGATTGTCCACCGCGGCAATGATCTCCACGCCATCGAAGGTGGCTCTGGTATGTAGAACCACCGCCTCCGCTCCCAGCTTGTTCTTAACGGCGGTCATGGCTTCCCGGGTATTGGCCGCTTTGAATCGTTCAACCCTCATGATCTAACCTCACAGTTCCCAAAGATTGAATTTCCACACTCGCAGGTATCTCTGCAAAGGAAAGTATGATCAGCGATTTGAAAATGGGCTCTACCAGCTTGCGTAAATAGACCCGCAGCGTGGGAGATGTGACCAGAATCGGCTGCCGGCCTTCTTTTTCCAGACGATTGATGGATTCGGAGAGCGCGTTCAGCAGGCGCTGCAAGACGTCGGTCGAGAGAGCAAAGCCGAGTCCTTGAGCATTGTGAATGCCGGCTTTCTTTGCCTCGCCGATGGCATTGTTCAGCATTTGCTCCAATTGCGGAGCCAACATCAGCGTATTGATTTTGCCGTCGGCGTCCTGAAATTGAGCGGCAATTCGCCGGCTGAGCGCCTGGCGCACATGCTCGGTTAACAGGTCCAAATCTTTTGTTTCATGGATATGTTCGGCCATGCTTTCCAAAATGGTGCCCAAATCACGAATGGAAATGCGCTCGCTCAACAGATTGGTCAAGACCTTGTCCAAGGCGCCGATGGAGATGACGTTCGGGATCAGCTCCTGCACCAAGGCCGGCTGCTCTTTTTTCAGACCCTCGACCAGATCGTGGACGTCCTGGCGAGTCAGAATCTGATCGGCGTGCGTCTTCAAGATTTCCGCCAAATGGGTTGCCAAAACCGCCACCGGCGCGACCACAGTAAAGCCTAACAAATCCGCTTTTTCTTTATCTTCGCCCTTGACCCACACTGCCGGCAAGCCAAAGGCCGGCTCCTTGACGCGAATGCCCTTCAGCTCGCCTTCAGCCGTTCCCGGATTCAGGGCCAAGTAATGCCCCAGTACCAAAGTATTGCGAGCGACCTCATTTCCCTTCACGAGGATGATGTACTCGTTCGGTTTCAACTGCATGTTGTCGCGAATGCGAATGGGTGGAATGATCACGCCCATTTCTAAGGCGCACTGCTTACGAATCTGTGTAATCCGAGACAGCAAATCACCCTGTTGATTGACATCGACCAAGGGGATAAGATTGTAGCCGATTTCCAGCTCGACCGGGTCCACGTGCAGATAATTCTGAACCTCCATTTCCGGCGGCTTGAGTGCGGCTTGGGCCTCAGGGGTCGTTTCCGGTTTTTCCGACTGACTTTTTATGGCAAAGCCGATGGCGCCAACTCCGGAGGCTATCAACATAAAAGGAAACAGGGGCAGGCCGGGCGCCAGTCCCAGCAAAAATAACACGCCCGCAGCAATATAGGCCACCCGGGAATTGAAAAAGAGTTGCTTCGACAAATCCGCGCCCAAGTTGGAATCGGAGGCGGCGCGCGTAACGATCATACCGGCAGCAGTGGAGATGATAAGGGCGGGAATCTGCGAGACCAGCCCATCTCCGACCGTCAGCCGTGTGTAGGTTTGCACCGCCTCGGTGAAACTCATGTTGAGCTGCACGATGCCGACAATAAAGCCGCCAAAAATATTGAGCGCGGTGATTACCAGTCCGGCGATTGCATCGCCGCGAACGAATTTGCTGGCGCCGTCCATAGCGCCATAGAAATCCGCTTCCTGCGAAATTTCCAGGCGCCGACGGCGGGCTTCGCTTTCGTCGATCATGCCGGCATTCAAATCGGCGTCGATGCTCATCTGTTTGCCCGGCATAGAGTCCAAGGTAAATCGCGCCGCTACCTCGGCGACGCGCCCGGCGCCCTTGGTGATGACGATAAAGTTGATCAACACCAAAATGAGAAAAATGACAAAGCCGACGACGTAGTTGCCTTTGACGACAAAGTTGCCAAAGGCGTCCACCATTTTACCGGCATAGCCGTCACCCAAAATAAGCCGAGTGGTGGCGACGTTGAGCGAAAGCCGAAAGATCGTGATGATCAGCAGCATGCCCGGAAAGACGGAAAACTGCAGCGGCTTGGTAATGTACATGGAAACCAGCAGAATGAGCAAGGCCAAGGCGATGCTGAAAGCCAAGAGCAGGTCGATGAGCACCGTCGGTATCGGCATGAGCATGACAATGAGAATGGCGATGACGCCTAAAGCGACGGCCAAATCACTGTTTTGCGCGAGAAATGTCAGATTGATTCGTTTGGGCATGTCATTTTATAACGAGTACGGTTTACGCCTGCGGCTAACCTTTGTTCTTCAATTTGTAAACATGGGCCAAAATTTCCGCCACAACTTGATAGAGATGCACCGGTATTTCCGCCCCGATTTCCGCCGACTTGAACAGCATGCGCGCAAGCAAAGGATTCTCGATGATCGGCACACCGTGCAGACGAGCGATTTCTTTGATTTTTTCCGCCACCTTGCGCATGCCTTTTGCGACCACCACCGGAGCGCCATGATTTGCAGGATCGTACTGCAGAGCTACTGCGAGGTGCACCGGGTTGGTGATGACCACGTCGGCCTTTGGCACGTCCTTGAGCATGCGGCGGCGGGCAACCTGGCGCTGGATACTCCGTATCCGCGATTTTATCAGTGGGTCGCCTTCCGACTGTTTGAACTCCTCCTTCACTTCCTGTTTGGTCATGCGCAGATTTTTCTCATAGTCATATCTTTGGTAAAAGAAATCCAACGCCGCGAGAATCGCAAATGCCCCACCGACTTTGAGACAAAGCTGCAAGCACAACGCGCCCACGAAAGCCATGATCTGACCCACGTCCTTGGTGACCAGACCAAAAAATGCATCAAATTGGCCAACAATGGTTCGATAGGCCACGTAACCAATGATGAGCATCTTTACGATGTTCTTTAGCAACTCGAGAACCGAGCGAAACGAGAACATGCGCTTAAAGCCGGCAAAGGGATTCAGCTTCTCCAGCTTGGGCTGAATCGAGTGAAGCGAAAAGGTTATCCCCGATTGCAAAAAGTTGGCAGCAATGCCGGCCAGCAAGATGCTGCCCAAAACTGGGGCAACCATAATCCCAAAACCGAGACCCCATTCTGCCGCGAGGTGCGGAATATTACGCTGGCTTATTTCGATCGTCGCAAGATTGCCCAAAATGGCGTGGGTGATGGCGAACAGTCGTTGATACAGGAATCCTCCCAGTACCGAGAAGGAAAACGCGGCCGTCAAAAGCACTACCGCCGAATTCACTTCCATGCTTCTGGGAACGTTCCCCTTTTCGCGTGCTTCCTGGCGGCGTTTTGGGGTCGCTTGCTCGGTTCTCTCTTGGTACGATTCCTCAGCCATAACGATGATTCAGAGTTTCAACAACCAGTCACTGCCTTCTTGCTCATAATCGTAATCTTACTCGTATTCCTATTCACCCATCTCTCTTGCCCCATGAATCCTCATACCGCCGTCGCCTTCGCCGAGCACGGAATGAATCCGTCGGACTATGGCATCAGCAATTTTATGACGGTCAGAAAATCCGTCTTGAACTGCATAAACATATCACGAAATACGATCGTGAAAAGCGGCAACGAATAGGCGATCACCGCCAGCCCTAATCCGATGTTCAACGGAATACCGACGAGAAACACGTTCATCTGCGGCACGGCGCGCGACACCAATCCGAGAGCAATGCTGGCAATCAGCAAAGCGACGATGACGGGCGCGCCGATCTTGGTCGCCGAAATGAAGAGCGTAGACATCATTTTCACATTGACCTTGGAGATTTCCGCTCCAAAGTGAGCCGAAGTAAGCGGCACGGCGGCAAAGCTCTGACACAGTCCGCTCAACAAAAAATGATGGCCGTCCAATAGCAGAAAGATCATGATCGACAACAAGGTATAAAACTGGCTAATGACCGTAGATTGATTCTGCGTCAATGGATCCATTACGTTGGCCATGGCAAAACCCATTTGGATGGCGATGAGCTGACCGGCTAACTCAATGGCGGCGAAAAGGAACGAGGTCAAGAAGCCGAGAAGCAGCCCAACGATCGCCTCTTTGCCGAGGGCCAGCAATACTGCATCCGTGTTCGATGCCGGAGGCACGTTGTTCAGCGTGAGCAGCGGCATGATCAGCAAAGTCAGGAAGACGCTGGCGCCGACTTTGGCCAATGCCGGAATACTCATGGAGCTGAAAACCGGAAAGAGCGCGATCGCGGTGCCGACGCGGGCGAGCACCAATATGAACGTTATGATTTCTTTTTGAGTAATGCCGAATATCATGTCATGAAGATCATTGAGAAACTATCCGACAACAAAAGCAGCCCAGATTTGGTCCTTCAGCGACTGCCGAAAAGCTGAAACACAGCAGGCCTTTCGCCCTTAGCGGCTGAAAGTAGGAATGCTGTTGAAAACGCTGGCCGTGAAATCGACAAACCTTCCCAACATCCAAGGCAATAGCAAAAGGATAGCGAAAAAGATGGCGACAATTTTGGGGATGAAACTGAGCGTCATCTCATGAATCTGCGTGACCGCCTGGAATACGGAAACAGCTAAACCCACCAGTAGCCCGGCTAATAAAATGGGTGCAGAAACGATGAGAGTCGTCATAATGGCCCTGTTGGCCAAATCCAAAACCATTTCTTGCGTCATGCAAAAACTCCAATCTATCGAAAACCTGCCACAATTGAACCGACGATCAGGTACCAGCCGTCCACCAGGACAAAGAGCAACAATTTGAAAGGAATGGAAATCATCACCGGCGGCAGCATCATCATGCCCATCGACATGAGCACGCTAGAGATCACCATGTCCAGCATCAGGAAGGGAATGTAGAGCAAAAAGCCGATCTGAAAGGCAATGCGAAACTCGCTGATGATGAAAGCCGGTATCAACACGTGAGTCGGCACCTCGGACGGATTCTGCGGCTTTTGCAGTTTGGCTAAATTGACGAAAAGAGACAGGTCCTTTTCCCGGGTTTGCCGGAACATAAAGGAACGCAGCGGCTCGAGCGCTTTTTGATACGCCGCCTTTTGGCTGATCCGACCATCCAGGTACGGCTGGAGAGCATTCTGGTTGATGTCGGTCCAGACGGGCGCCATGATAAAAATGGTCAGAAATACGGCCAGGCCGATCATCACCTGGTTGGGAGGCGCTTGTTGCGTACCCAAGGCGTGACGGAGGAACGAGAAAATGATGACCACGCGAGTGAAGGCGGTCACCATGATCATGATGGCCGGGGCCAATGACAGGATGGTCAGAAAAAGAAGTATTTGTAGCGTCACCGCCACATCGCCGGGCTTACTGGCCTGATCGATGCCGATGGTGACTTTGGGCAGCGGCTGACTGTCCGCAACCGCCGGCAGAAAGATCAGCAGCAGCACCAAAGCGGCAACGCCATAGCCCAGCTTTCCATCCGATTTCTTGTGCGCACAGGAACGTATCATCATCAAGCCAGGGTTCGCAGTTCTATTTTCACTTCGTCTCATGATTTCGCTCTGCCCAGTTGGCTCAACTGACTCGTTAAGGTCGAAGCAAAAGAGCCGCCAAGCTTGCCTTTCGCGGCCAGCACGGTCGCAGCCTCCTCTCCTTTTAACTCGGCCAAAAGCGATAGGCCAGCTTCCGAGCTTCCCACAACCAAGACTCTGTCGGCGATCCTAACCAATGTCACGTTCCGTTTAGGCCCCAAGCTCAAGGCGCCGACAATGCCCAGCACTTCGGTGGCGCCGCGACCGGGAAACGATTTTCGTTGCAGCCACCTGATGCCAAGGAACAATGCAATCAAAAGAAGGATGACGATCACCAGCGATACCACAGTTCTCAGCATTGCGGCTCCATAGTCGAGGGTAGCTGGATTGTTGTTGGCCGGTGGAGCTACTGAAAGAGAATCTGACTCCGTCTCATTTCGTTCGGCGGCAAAGGAGTCGAATGGAGAAACTACCAGCCAGAGGACCAGCAACAGGCAAACAGTGAGGAATTGCAAGCCGTGCGTTCTTGTGATGGTCATCGTTAATTTCTCGCGGAAGAGATTCTTTCCTGCGCTGAGACGAGCTTGGTTATGCGAACGGCAAAATTCTGCTCGACCACGACCACCTCGCCCTCGGCGAACTTTTTTTTGTTCACGTACAAATCCACCGGATCGCCGGCAAACTTGTCAAGCTCGATGATTCCACCGGGCCCAAGCTCGAGAATATCTCGCAGCAGCATAGAAACCCGACCCAGCTCGACGCCGACCTCCAATTCCAGATCGAACAATTCCTCGATGGGCCGGATACTTTTGCTTTCGACTGCGGTCTGTTTGAATTCGCCGAACACCTTTTTTTCGGCAGTAATCGGAGTGCTCGCGTTTGCCGTAAACCACTCGGAAGCGATCCTGCCGGGGATGATCCGGATAACGGGAAACGTCAATCCCGCCCCAATAGAGATCGAGAAATAGGTCGCCAGAGCGCCTTGCAGAAACACATCATCGCTACCGTTCCACAAGAGGATGGTAGGATTTCCCAGTTGAGCCTCAGCTTTGGACCTGACGCTCAGAACGTCCCGCATTAAAGAGGCCATCCGCTCCCCTGAATCCAACAAAATCTGCATAGATTCCGGTACGGCCGGAGCCCCTTCACCGCTTTGCTCCAAATACTTGACCAAATCGGAGGTGTAATCGGAGGGTCCCAGAAAAACGACGGCGGAATTTGCATTGGTCACTGGAATATCAATTCGAAGTACCTTGGCGCCGAGGGTTGCCTTAATGTCCTCGGGATCGGCATCAATGGTCTTCTCGACCGAGATGGTGACCGTTTGTTGATAGTTTGTTTCCAGCCATTGGGAGAAACGCTTGTTTACCTCCGCGTCGAATTGCTTGGCCTGCGCAACGATATTTCCGCTAATCAATCCTGATCTCCTCATCCTTACAAACTGAAGTCACTTTTGCAGCTTTTCGATTATTCAATACTCCGGGAACCACCCAAAACTTTGTCCTATCCCCCACAATCGCCCGGAGCGGGTCGCGCACTCTTTGGCGCAAAAGGATCACGTCCCCTTCTTCCAGACTTAGGTAGTCTTTTAAGGATATCTTTGTTTTCCCCAATTGAATTTGCACGGGAATCTCTGTTCGCAGCAACGTATACTGTATCGTCATCCTATCTTTCGGATCCTTCTTTTTGGGGCTTTGTAGCGTCCACGATTGGTCCTTGAGGACATTGAGAAGCGGACTCATCATCGCAAAAGGCATGCACATAACAAGAGGAAATGCGTCGCGACGAATCTCCACGTCAAAACGAACACTGATGACTGGCTCGTTGCGGGCGGCTATTTGCACAAGAGTGGGATTCGTTTCAAAGAGCCTTAGGGTTGACTTGATCTGCACCCAGTTTTGCCAACACTGATCCCACATGTTTAAGATTCGTTCGATCACCCGGCTCATCAGACTCTGTTCGATGGCCGTCGTTGGACGAACTTGATTGTGCGGGTGACCATGTCCTCCAAACAACCTATCCACCAAAAGCGATACAAAAGCGGGTTCCATTCCCACCAAGCCCATGCCTTGACTGTTTGCAACCTCAAACGTCCACAGGCAGTCCGGCTCCCGTCGGCGCTCGATAAAAGCGCCGTAGCCGGTATAGTCGACAGCCTTGAGTTTGACTTCCACTAAGGTTCGCAGCAGGGTGGTGAAGTAGGAAGTCAGTAGTTTTGCCATGGCAGTGTGGGCAGCGTGGAGACCGGCATACTGGTCTTTTGGCATTCGCCGTGGTAAGCTGAAATCATAAGTTTGTGCAGTAGTTGTTTGGCTAATTCCAAGAGCTTCCAGCAGGCCTTCATCGACCCCTGCGCCTTTCTTGTCTACTTCCATGAACTCTTCACCGATGATTTAGAGTGTTCGTCCTTTTCAACCTAAACGATCACAAGCCCTGCGTATGCAGGGGCCTCCTTCTGCCGTGCAACGAAAAGGAGATCCCTGCATACGCAGGAATGACCGTACCGGCCGGACATCCCGTGATGGGTTACATCTGAGCTCATTTTCCTTAAATGGGAATAGGGACGTAAACACGGCCCGGGGGCGTGATTTGGCTTTGTTTCCAATTTGATTCTTAGCAACCATGTCTTGGTCCTACTGAAATTCTCATATTCAACCGAATCTCCGGCTATTGCATCACGAATTTGGTAAAGTAGACCTTAAGAATTTCGATTCCTCCCGTCTGCTTCTTTACGGCCCTTCTAATTTTCTCGCGCAGAATCTCCCGATTGTACGGGTCGCTGAGCCATGAGGCGGTGTGACGGGCTATCAATGCATTCACGGAATCATATATGGCCGGCTCTTTCAGAGTTAGCTGCTCTTGAGTTTCTTTGTCCTTGAAATAAATGACGACAGACAAAAGCAGGTATCTGCTTCCTCCGGATTGCGCCGGATTGACGATCATGTCATCCATCCGCAGAACGGCAGCGTTCTTCAACTCCTCCGCAGAAACGTCCTCCTCTGACGTCATTTCCAGAGAGTCCTTTTCTGCCGGCTCTGCGGATTCATAGGCATTATGAATGGCCTTCTTCTCCGGTTTCGCCGCCTCTATCTCTTGCTTAACCGCCGCCGGCGGATGAGCAGGAAGTAAAAATGTGATCACGGCATAAGCCAAGCCGATTTGCAGCAGAAGCATTCCGACCAGCAGCAGAATTTTTGGAGCGAGCTTCTTCACATTCATATTCAATTGGCTCCCATCAACATGGTCAGGATTGATTTTTATTAGTATTTTGCATTGCTCATGATCGAATAGTCAAACAGAACAATTCATGCCGCGAAAACCAAGCCCGTAGCGAAATGACCATTGACAACTCTCCAACCAGCGAACCTACCAGACCTTGATCGTGCTCGTTGCTTGGCACGGTCTTCTTCCGGCGAGAGTCGGACATTCTTCAGTCATTCGGATTCAGACAAAATGACCCTGCGAGAGGCTTCCATATTTTTGCAGCAAAAGCGAGGGAGCAGTCGCTGCAAAGTCCACATTGCCTCTCGCAGATTTACATGCTCAAGAATCCTTCTTCATCGGCTACCGTTTCAACCTGATGACCTCATCGAGCAGGGTATCACCGGTGGTGATGACGCGAGCGTTCGCTTGAAACCCTCGCTGAGCAATGATCATATTGGTGAATTCTTGCACCAAATCGACGTTGGACATTTCCAAAGCGCTGGGAGCGATCTTGGCTATGATCGTGCTTCCGGCCCAGCCTTTGACGGCTGCGCCACTGTTGCCCCCTGCCGCAAATAGATTCTCGCCTTGCTGCTCCAGACCGGTTGGATTGTTAAATGTCGCCACTGCGACTTGTGCCAACACTTGATTGACACCATTGGTAAAGTGTCCCGTAATGGTGCCGGTCTCATCAAAGGAAATATTGTAAAGATCGCCCATGCCGTAGCCGTCCTGATCGTTGATCAGATTGGTGCTCTGGGTGCTGAACTGGGTGATCCCGTCAAAGTTTCCCGCCAAACCGGCATCGAACGCAATGGACATAGGGGCGCCGCCATCACCGGGTTCGAAGGTGAGCGGACTGCCATCCTCGACCTCGAAATAGGCCAGACTGCCGTCCGGATTGAACTTGACAACGCCGCGATTCCCCGCCGACGGCGTGATCGCACCATCATCTATCACCGCTTCCCATCTCCATAAGCCGGGCTCTTCAGTGGAGGAGATATTGGTGAACTGCACGGCTACATTGTGCGTTTTGCCTTTGCTGTCATAGACGGTGGCGCTGGTAACGTGTTGTCCGGCATCGTTTCCCTCCTGTGTCACGGAGAATTGCGGCAGGGTAACGACGTTGGAGGTTGCTTGATCGAAAATCGAAAGAGTGGCCAAAGTCTTTGAAGCTCCGCCGACTGCGTCGGTGATGCTCAACTGCCCATCCGTCGTCAGCGAGACCGTCGAACCCGGAAAAGCGCTGTTCAGGGCATCGAGTAGGTCTTGCACCGTATCTCCGGCCGTGTAGGTATAAACGCTTTGCACAGTCTGGCCGCTGTGGTTGGTGCCATTGATTCGGATTTCATCACCGGCATCGAGAACGCCGGCGATGAAAGACAAATCATTGAGTTCGGTTGTGGCCGTGGTTCCGGCTGCAGGTGTCGTGCTCAAATTCAGTGAAGTCCCTGCCGCCGTGAAAGAGCCCGAAAGCCTCAGCGTGGTGCTTGCCCCGCCCCTATCGGTCGTGCGAATTTTCAGCATCTCATTGCCGCCGCTCTCCTCCAGCTCAACGGCCACGCCGCCAGCAAGGGTATGGCTTTGTGACAATTTGGTGTTGATCTCGGCCAACAGCTCGCTCATGGAGTTGTAGGTCCCTGCCGTCAGAGTAAGCGTGTCGCTGACCGTGCCTCCGGCGTTGTTGTCGATTTCAATGGTCAATTCGTTGTTCGCCGCCGTCAGAGTAATTGGCGCGGACCAGGCATCACTGATGATTTGGGCGCTTTGAGCGAAGGAGGCGCCCAATACTTGGCTCGTTTGCAAAGAGTTTGAATCGAGGTTGCCGGAAAAGCTAATCTTCGAAGTTGCTTTGGCCGGTGCTCGCTGCCCAAAAGGCAATTGGATTTCTGAAATGGCCGTTCCCGAAGCAATCTCGCCGGCGGCATCTGCCATGCGTCCTTGGACACGGTAGCCGGTGTTGGCCAACACCAGATTGCCGGCGCCGTCCACGGCAAAGTTACCGGCGCGGGAATAGAATTCTTGATTTCCGTTGCTCAGCACAAAAAAAGCATCGCCTTGAATGGCCAAATCGAGCTTGTTATCGGTGCTCTCCAAATTGCCCTGAGTGAAGATCTTGTCGATGGCCGCGACGCTCATCCCCAGACCCACGTTCATGGGATTGACGCCGCCCAATGCGTTGTTCGGTCCCATACCCACTTGCAGGGCTTGGGAAAGGCTGTCCTGAAAGGTTACGCGGCCAGCCTTGTAACCGATGGTATTGACGTTGGCAATGTTGTTGCCAATGACATCCATTTGAATCTGATGGTTTTTCAAACCAGCGACCCCAGAAAAAAGTGAGCGCATCATTTTATGTTTCTCCTTTGTTATTTGGCTGCCTCGATCAGTCGGCAGCCACTGGGCTTCCCCAATGGGGTCCAGCCCGATTGTTAAATGACGATTGCACTGTCGATATTCGTGAAAACATTGTCCCGCATGCTGATGCTGTCCATCGCGGTGATGACGGTCCGGTTGGGCACGCTGACTACAAACGCCAGATCATCCATAAGCACCAGCGATTCGTTGCCCCCTTTTTCCGCAATCCGATGCACCGCCTCTTTCAGCTTTAGATTGTCCTCCGTCGTCATGACGATGCTGCGTTCTTGCATGCGTACCTGTGCATGCGCCGAGAATTTGATTTCCTGCGCCGCTTGGGATTGTTCCTTGCGCAAGAGATCGTCAAAACTCGCCGGCCCATGATACTGAGTGGGCGTCTGTATTTGTTTGAGACGTTCCGCGTCCACTCGTCTTATTGAGCTAATACTCTGCGCCAAGCTACTCACCTCCTTTCATTGATTTTCATAAAGTATTACCATCACCCCCGCACTTGCATCACGTCTTCCGGGCTGATCTCGACCTCCCCGATCAGAATGATGGGAGCGCCTTCCTCGAAACGAACGCCGGTGACCGTCCCCCTGATCATCTTTTGCGCGCTCATCGTTTGACCATCCGAGTCCTTCGCTGTTACCTCAAAGAGGTACCGGCCGGCCGCCATTCGCAAGCCGCTCAAGTTCGTTCCGTCCCATCGCACCCAATGCTCCCCAGCGGTGACTTGCCCGAGATCCATGGTCTTGATCAGTTGGCCATCCATCGAGTAAACGGCAAAGCTAACTTTCGCGTCTTCCTTGATCCGATAGCCGAACGAAGCATCCGCCGAAGCATCAAGGTTCAATGAATCGCTCAGCCCGGTCACTTCTTTACCCAGCAAGGTCGGCATCATGGCGTTGCTCATGGATTGGGTGAGGAGCGCGTTGGACTCCAAGTTGGAGTTGACGTTCCACAATTGCTCCAGAGAGCTGAATTGCGCCAACTGGGCGACGAATTCCGTATTCTCCATCGGATTGAGAGGGTCTTGGTATTTAAGCTGAGCCACCAATAGATTGAGAAACGCTTGCTTGCCCAAAGAAGAATTGCCGGTCAGACTCTGGGTTAATCCCAACTGACTTGTACTGTCTACGCCGCTAACAGACATTTTATCACCTCCTTCGAATGCGACCGCATGCTGTGATTGCTGCATTGCGGAATCAAAAGTTCTACCAGAGACATTCTCTGATTAGGCCCGAATTAGCCAACAACCTCGTAAGAAGACCAGCTTCTTTCCAGAATGGGTCTTGACCGGGAGCTTTGAGAACCGGACAAGGTAGCTACATTCTCGTCCTGACGCTTTTTTCGTATATCGCGCCACCGCTTGCCCAGCAGATTGTGCTGCGCCAGAAACTGCCGGTGAGCTCGATCATCGACAAATACCCGCAGCTCGGTGACGGGGGTTTCACCTTTCTCCAACTGCTGCTTGAGGTCGTCCAGCGAATTCTCCAACAAGTTTTTGCTCTCTTCGGACTGAACCCGGATTGACACATCGGCGCCGTGCCCACGATGCATCAAATGGATCCTCAATATGCCAAGCTCTTCCGATTCGGCGCGAATGACCAAGTTGTCTTCACTTTGCAACAATTGTTTGGCGTGCGCGGAAATCCATGCACCCAGCGTTGTCAGCGTGACGGGAGCAAGGCGAGGCATTACCGGCCGGTCTGCAAACCGACCTTCCGCGGGGTAAGGCGCATCCAGCACTCCCACTCGCAAATCATCTTGATTATCTACCACACTTACATTCACAGGCCCATCCTTTCCGTCGCTTGCAGATTTTATGAGTTTGCTTTGCTGATTCACTTCCTTGTTTGTCGATGAATATTCCAAAGGCCGACGCGCAGCGATTTCACCGGCCGTCACCCGGCTTTTTTCGACTCTATGAGACCATTTTGTGAACTGGTGAGCGAACCGCTCTTGCAAAGGCTCTTTGTTCATCGCGGCGGCGAGTTTCGGTTCCACGCCGTTCCCGGTTAGCATTTCCGCATTGGGGGCAACAGACCTCATTGCCAGACCGCTTTCCGCCGTCGACTTGAGATTAGCCCGGGGCGGCTCCTGCGTCGATGGTGCGGATTTTCTGTTCACCGAGTGCGCCGAGGAAGCTTCGTCTTTTGCCGCATATTTCTCGACGACAGGTGATTCCACCGTGGCGGGTTTCCGGATTTTGAAATCGGCTCCCGAGCCGCCCGGCAAATTCAGAGTTAACTCTCTCAGCCGGTCGGGCTTTCCATCCGCTTTGGCCGGCATCCAAGAGGTCGTGAAGCTCGCCGGCGTATATTTGTGGGATTGTAACCGCCTCGAAAGAAAATCCTCCACGACGATTTTGCCATCTTTATTAGCCGTCACTTTGTACAAATCGGAGACATTAACTGAATCCTTCACCAAGCTACCTGGCGCTGCCAATTTGAACTCGGCGGCATGGTCTTCCATAACTGGTTCCGGCTGCCCGCTTGTCAGTGGCGAGGACCGAACCTTTTCCTCCACTGCAATGCTCCTTGGAGACGATTCCGTCGATACAGATCTGAGGTGTTTGAAATCTGCTTTCGGATTACTCTGCTGATTCTGACTTGGCGCACTTGACTGCCCAGACTTTTCATCAGCTTTGGTCGGCATCGGGGAGGTCCTGAAGCTTACCGGCGCCTTCTGGCCGGATTGAATCTGCCTCAAGATAAAGTCCTCCACGACGATTTTTTTGTCACCGAGGACCGTTGCCCCTTTCAGATCGGAAACACCTGTGATCGGCGAAAGCGTCACCGAGGCTCGTCCGCCCTTGGCCGCTGGCGTTTCGCGGCCGCTGGAGGCACTCAGCTCAGAACTGTCGGCCGCGGGCACAGAATGGGTGGACCTTTTGCTTCCCAGATCATTGGCCGCGCTCCCCTTTCCTGAGGCGGCAAACGGCAGAACCGGATTAGTTTTTCCCAATGGCGCAGCGGCGCCGGCCGGGCCAGCATGAGTTTGGGCCAATGCTGAAACACTAAAGCCGGGCTGTTCAAATGTCTCCTGTCCGTGAGAGGAGCTGCCATTCACCGGAAAGCGGATTCTATCATTCTTGCAAACGGCCTCGATCCTGGTCCCTATCGTCTGCCGATCCGGTCCAGCGTCACGATCCATTTCCTTATCAAGGAGGCCCATGCGGGGCAGGTTTTTCACCTTATGAGTCGATGTTCTTGAGGACGCATCTATCTGCTGCCTGGCCTCAGCTTTGCGTGTCGGCTCAGGAGGGCTCATGAGGTTCGCCGATTCGACTTGCACGACATGAGTGGCTAGGTCCTTGTCGCCTATTATTGCCATTCCCGGAACTACTGGTGCGCTTTGGGCAGGAAGGGATGTGTTGCTGAACATTTCCCCGGAGCTTGGTGTTGCCGTCTCCGACGTTTGTCCGGCAATTCGTTTCTCGGGTGCATTGCCGAGGCTGATAAAGCCCTTTGTTGCGGCCAAGGAAATACCGGCTGCAGAGTCCATGCCTGCTGGTTTGGCGGCCCAAATCGTTTCTTTTCCGGAAGAGCGGTGCAGCGGAACTTTGTTCTCATCGCCCGGAAGCCCCGTCGGCATATCCAACGGCAGCTTGTCCTTGGTTGTGGCAGACGAGCCGATTATGCTCATGCCTGTGGTCCTGCCAGTCGAAAGGACAATGCCAGTAAGGCGTTCTTCGCTGCCTGTCCCCGCTTCCTGCCAATTTGTCGGCCTAACCGGAGCGAGAACCGAGAAATCTTTGGTCGGCTGGCCAGAAGTCGTTGCCGCCGGTTCCGTCGCAGGCGAGCTTTTCGATCTATTCGGCAAAATGGGAGCGCTGACGAAATTTGCTTGCGTAACCAGTGAAGTGTCGGTACTGTGTTGGCGACTTTCTTTCACCCTTTCCGAGCGCATCTGCGTACCGGTTTGATTGGATATCTCACCCAATGGCTCTGGCACGGGCACAAAGGTCATCGGACTCTGCGTTCCGTTAGACCCAGCGTCGTTTGGTGTCGGAATATTCCGCCTGTCTATGAATTCCTTTGTTTTGGCCGAGACGACGCTTACCGCGTATTCAGGCGGCAAGGTTCCGGGGAATTCGTCAGCTTGGACTGCCTGTGGGCCATTCAACCCAGCAAGCAGAACCAACTCTGTATTCAAGCCGGCTGCGAGAATCAAATCGCCAAAGAATGGGCCATCCATTTTCTCCAAGATTCGAGCATTTGGGGAAACTCTTCCACGCTCTCGCTCACCTACCATTGCAGTGGGTACAGGTTGCGGGCTTTTGCCTCTCAGCAACGGCGCAAAAACGCGACTGTTCCTTGAGACATCGAATTGGCTTGCGGGCGTCGCTTGCATTTTCTGCTGTCGGTCTCGGAGCCAAAGTTGCTTCCAGCCGGGAATCATAATATGTGTGTTGGCTGCCTTCATTCCGTTTTCCGGCCGCCTTCTGCCATGATCCGGCAAATCCTGGTTGCTCGCTCCACACTCATGGCCTCCAAGATCTTGGCCGTTTGCCGGATTTTAATTTTCAAAAGAATATCTGCCACCGTTCCATCGTCAAACTGCGCCAATATGGAAGCCGCGGTGTTGGGCTTCATTGCGCTGTATATTTTCGCACTATTGGCAATGGCCGCTTTTCGTTCCGCCCCTTCCATGGCTTTGAGCGCCGCGATCCTCGCGGCAGAGGTGTCCTCAGAACTGGAGCCAAGCGGAGCTGTTGAAGATGCGTCTTCCGCTGTTTCCTTGGCATCCGACATCAGCACCAAAATGGTATCGCGACTGGCCTTTTGCCCTTGTTCTTTGGCCAAGATCTCCGTCCAAAGCGCATCGTTTTCGATCTGCTGTTTTCTGCTCTCGTTGAGCAACACTTTCACTTCCGCTTGCAAAGAAGCCAACTCCTCCAAGACATTTGGGTCAAGGGAAGTTTTCTGCTTGGCGTTCATTGAATCAAACGCCATCGGTTCGTTCGACCTTGCTGCCATATAGTCCGCTGCCGAGGAATTGGGCATCATTGCCTGGTGCGTTTCGCTCATCTCGGAGGCAAGCGAGCCTAATTGGTCGATGACGGTGGCGGATTTCATCCTCGCCCGGTACACGAAAAAATATGTGACCAGAAATATGATAAAGAACGACCACAAAAATGCAATGCTGTAAAGCATCATCTTCTTCGACAAAACCGGAGCCGGTAATTGGGCTTCTTCTTCAGGCGAAGCCTCTAACTGGTCCGGCGTCTCTGTCTCTTGTTCAGTCATTTTTCTAAATCACTTCCTTGTTCTGTCCTTTTTGCGACCGACTGGAGACCGGCGATCTCGTCCAATGCTTTTTGTTCGCTGCGCTCGGTTTCGAGCCAATACTCTTCCAAGCGATACTCGCGCAGTTTCTCCATAATCCGTTTCGAGCGCATGGCCTTGATCAAAGCCGTCCGGCAATGCTCCACGCGCTGGCCGGCAGATTGCACTTTTGTCTGCTGCCTCTGCCTCCGTTGCCGTTGTCCTTCCAGCGAGTTGTGAGCCAGAGTTATCATCACCGGATTCACCCCCTCCTCTTGCAGCGAATCCAAAACCTGCAACGACCTTTCTTCTTCCATTTGCATGGCCTGCAAACGTTGCTTTTCTTTTTCCCACGCTTGGGAAGCTACGGTTATCTCCCGCTGCCTTTGCTTTTCGCGAATCCGACGGACTCTGAGCACCCGTTCGAGGGAAAACTGGAATCGCTTCACTTCACCTTCTCACGTGGTAATTGTTGAGGTATACCTCGATTTCGCTTGGCTGCTACCTTCCGTGATGGCCGCGGGGGCCAGGAACCGGGACGGCCCCGCGTTGCCGGGAGTTTTCCTTTCGCGGTGACCTTTTGAGCGCCCAGCTGTTCATTACGCAGAATTACCACCTTCTGCCAACAGGCGCTACGGTGCGTGTTTGAAAATTTGCCGCAACGACTCAATGCTTTGTGCAAAATCTGCCTTTTCTTTAATCCCTTGCCGAAGGTGAGTCTTCAGTCTCTCAATGTGGTCCAAAGCAAAATCGATGCGCGGATTATTGCCGCGCACATAGGCGCCAATGTTGATCAAATCTTCGGCTTCAGCATAAGTTGCCAAGGTCTCCCGAGCTTTGGCCGCCAATTGCTGGTGTTCAGCGTCGATCACGTCGACCATCAAGCGGCTAACGCTGCTCAGCACGTCCACCGCGGGATAATGGTTTTGCGCCGCGATCTTTCTCGACAGCACCAGATGGCCGTCCAATATGGAGCGAACCGTGTCTGCCACCGGATCGTTCATGTCATCGCTCTCCACCAATACGGTGTAAAAGCCGGTGATGCTGCCTTTATCCGACGTTCCCGATCTCTCCAACAAACGCGGCAGTAATGCATAAACAGAAGGCGTATAGCCTTTGGTGGTCGGCGGCTCTCCAATTGCCAAGCCGATCTCTCTTTGCGCCATCGCCACCCGGGTGATGGAATCCATCATCAAGATCACTCTCCGTCCCTGATCACGGAAATACTCGGCAATCGTGGTGGCGATTTGAGCGCCGCGAATGCGCAGCACTGCCGCTTGGTCGGAAGTGACAACCACAACCACCGACCGTCGCAAACCTTCTTCGCCCAGATCCCTTTCGATAAACTCTCGAACCTCGCGCCCACGCTCGCCGATGAGGGCGATCACGTTGATGTCTGCTGAGCTGTTGCGGGCGATCATGCCCAAAAGGACGCTTTTGCCGACTCCGCTGCCGGCAAAAATTCCCAGGCGTTGACCTTCGCCGCAGGTCACCAAACTGTCGATGGCGCGAATGCCGGTTGCTAACGGTTCGGCAATGCGCGGTCGTTTCAGCGGAGCCGGAGGCTGGCGATGCACCTGGAACGGCGTGAGCGCCTCGAGAGGCCCAAGATCATCGATCGGCTTGCCGAATCCGTCGAGGATGCGGCCCAAAAGGGATTCGCCGACTCCTACGGTCATTTGCTGGTGGGAGGACTCGACCTTGCAGCCAATGCCGACGCCGTGGGTGTTTTCGAACGGCATTAGCAAAATCCTGCGATCTTTGATGCCGACTACTTCTGCAGCTATTTTCCTACTGCCCACACGGGGAGTGATCCAGCAGATGTCTCCCACGGAAACGTTTGGCCCTTGGGATTCAACCAGTAGGCCGGAAACTTTGCTCACCACTCCCAAATAACGGATGGGATCAAAACCGTCCAGGAGGTCAAGCAGCGATTGTAGAGGCAGCATTTCAGGCAGCATCTTGTCCCTCCTGAGCGCCGTTCAAATGCTCTTCCAGAAGCGATTCGATCAAGCTAAATTGGCTCTCGATGCGGGCATCGATGATGCCGCCCGGCGTCTTGATCATGCAGCCGCCCTGGCCGATGCTTGCATTCGTCTCCAAAGTCCATTTGCAGTTACTCGCCTTTGCTGCGGTCAATTCTGCCCAGTGTTCTTCAACAGTCGCTTTGTCGGCGGGATTGACTTGTATCTCGATCCGCGTCTCTTCATTGATTGAAGTCAAGGCCTTTTGGACCGTTCGGGTGACAACCTCGGGATCGACTTTTATCTCCGCATTGAGAATCTTGCGGGCGATGGCAAAGGATAGGGCGGTTATTTTTCGTTCACATCGAGAAAGGATACTCTGTACGTCTTCAAAATGAGCTGCGAGTGCTCGATCGATCTGGGTCAACAATTGGATCGTTTGTTCCTTGAGCCGGTTTTCTGCCTCTTTGGCGGCGAGTTCTTGAGCACGCAATCGAATCTCTTCTTTTATAACGGAGGCTCTGCTCATCGCCTGCCGCGCGGCCTTTTCCTCGCGTTCCTTGTCATGGCCGGTGGACAACTCCGGCTCGATCCAGTGCACGAACTTGATCGGCTTTGGCAATTTGATCGAGTTCTCAAACATAAATATCGCCTTTCTCGCCGGTGGGAATGACGATTTCTCCCGCCTCTACCAAAGACTTGATAGTCATGGCGATTTTTAGCTGGGCCGCTTCTACGTCCCGTAGGCGCACCTTTGTCAAATAGCCGATCTCTTCTTCCAGCATCGCTTTCGCCCGCTCAGACATGTTTTCAAACAGGCGATTCTTAAGCTCGGTCCTGGAAACCTTCAAGGCCATGGCCAATTCCTTGAACTCCAAGTCTTTCAATATCCTTTGCACGTCCTTGTCTTCTAGCTGCAGGATGAGCTCAAAGGTGTACATCCGCTTTTCGATCTCTTTGGCAAGATCCGGATCGAACTCCGAGAGCGCTTTGAGTGCGCTTGCGGAAATGCTTTGTCCCGTGTGGTTGAGGATATTAGCGGCTTTTTCTTCGCCACTGAACTTTTCTTGATTGGTTCTCTTGCCAAAAGAGACAGAGAAGCCTTTCTCGATTTCCGCGACCAAAGTGTTGTCTATGGACTTGAGAGTGGCCACGCGCCGAATCACGTCATTTCGCAGGGCTTCGTCGAATTTTGATATGATCGCACCCGCCTTCTCGGAACCCATTTGCGATAGGATAAAGGCGATGGTCTGCGGATGCTCTTCCAGCAGCATGTTAAAAAAGCTTTCCGGATTGTGGCTTTCGATAGCGTCCAGATCGACAAGGTCCGCCGAGCGGGAAACTCTTTCGATAATTTTTAAAGCCTGCGCCGTGTCGAGAGCCTCAGAGAGGACTTCCTTTGCATAGCCGATTCCGCCGGCAGCGATGAACTTTTGCGCCGCCATCATGTCGGCGAACTCTTGAACCACCTCCATGATGTTTTCCGAAGGCACGTTTTCCAGCAAAGTCATCTCTCGAGTTAGAATCTCGATCTCGCTATCATTCAATTCGCGCAGCACCGCAGCCGCCGCCTTGGTTCCCATGCCAATCAATAAGATGGCTGCTTTTCTAACACCTGTATAGAATGGATTCATCGAATTGCTACCGACAACGGTCTTGGGTGGTTAATACTTGTAGCCTGCAACAGACCCCGCTTTGCGTAGGCGAAGGCTCCACATCTTATTCCATTCATCAAAATAGTCGCTTGCCGCAGACTCGACCTGATTATCCACGCCATAAATGGCGCACCTTGGTGAATATCGATCATACTTTGGACGGCTGTCCCGAACCGGCTCTACTGCCAGACGCTCCCAAAGCACGGGCATTGTACCGGTCATGCAGGAGTTTGCCATGATCACGTTAAAACTTTACGACTTTTCCATCATCCACGACCTGATCAGCAGGGCCGTATCTGCGGGATTCTGTTCGACAAACTGAACCAGCTCTTTTTGTTCTGACGGCTTTCGTTCCTTGAGAGCGAAGCGAACAGGGGACTCGCTACTTTCCAGTTCCGCACTGGCAGGAGCGCCATCCGCACCACTGCTCCCGGAGGGGCGTTGCAGCGTAGGCGACGCGGCAGCAACGTTGGCCTTTTGCCAGGCTTCCTTGGCTTTTGACAGCTTGGAGCGCAAGACAAAGATACCGACCATGACGATAATACCCACAATAAGCTTTTGAATAAGAGGCGTCCAGCGATACACCCAATCCATCTTGTCGGTTTTCTGGTCGTCAGCCCACTCCGGCTTCTCGAAGGGCAAATTCTGAATGTCCAACTGATCCCCGCGGGAAGTATTTAAGCCGACTGCGTTGCGTACCAGGCTTGCCAAGCGGGAAAGCTCATCGGGAGTGCGCTCTTGGTATCTGCTGACCGTCTTGCCGTCCGCCCCCGTCTCCTCTATCTGGCGTCCGTTCACCAAGACGGCGACGGAAAGCCTCGTGATGCTGCCCACGTCACCGACGATGTGCTCGATGCTTTTGGGCACCTGATAATTGGTGACCGAATGCTCACTGGTATTCTCGCCACCTCGGGCGCTATCTTGGTTGCTTTGTGTCTCAACTTCCTCGCTCAATACCACCACATTGTCCGCTTGGATGATTTCGTTGGTTTTTTCGATCCGGCGAAAATCCAGCTCGGCCCGAACGCGAATAATCGCGTTGCCGTGACCGACGACCGGATTCAGCATGCTTTCGACCTTTTCTTCCAAGTAGGACTCGACGCGCAACTGGGTCTCCAGTTGTCCTTGGGTCAATCCGGCTAAGGACTCGGGCCGGCGATTCTTGGACAAAACGTTGCCGTGATCATCGACAATGGTGACGTTTTCGCTCTCCAATCCTTCCACGCTTCCGCTTACCAGCAAAGCGATGCCATTTACCTGCTCCTCGCTCAATCTGCCGCGCCCGCGCAAGGAAAGAAAGACCGATGCAGTTGTTTCCTTTTGGTCCTCCTTGAACAGTCGTTCTTTGGGCAAAACAATGTGCACACGCGCTTTGGTCACTTCCGGCATAGTTTGAATCGTCCGGGACAGCTCGCCTTCCAAGGCACGCCGATAGTTTATTTGTTGCACAAACTCGGAAATGCCGATGTCCTTTTTATCGAAAATCTCATATCCCAGCCCCGAGCTGGACGGGAGGCTTTTCGCGGCGAGCTTCATGCGCCATTCATATATTTGGGCGCGGGGAATCAAGATGCTTCTCCCACCCTGTTCGATTTGATAAGGCACCTTGTTGCTGCGAAGCTCTTCCAGCATTGCCTGTGCGTCAACCGGATCGAGATCGTTGGCCAGCACGGCAAAATCAGGTTGGGTCGCCCATTTGATGACTGCCAAGGTTCCAACAATAGTCAGGGCAAAAATCATGACCATGGTCACCCGTTGGGCCGGAGAAAGGTATTTGAAGGGCTCGATTAAGCGCAGTCGAAGATTTGCAAGCAGTTCGGGCATCCGATCCTATTTCCTATGGTAATATGGCGTCCTCAATCATCGTTCGGTTCAAGCTCCGTTACATTTGCATTTTCATGATCTCACGATAAGCATCCAGCAGCTTGTTTCTGACTTCCAACACCAACTCCAGGCTAACGCTCGCTTTTTCCGCGGCAATCATCACGTCATGGACGTCTTCTATTTCTCCTTTGACGAATTGATTCGCCACGTTCGCGGCGTTGAGCTGCAAATCGTTGGCGTCATTCAAGGCTTCTTTCACGCGGTCGCCAAAGCCGGCGGCCCCCGGCGAGGCTTTGGAAGCATTGGGGGCGGACTCGTTGATAAGCAAGCTGCCCGATAGCGGATTGATGGAACTCATTGGCTGAATCCTTGTGTCTGTTGCCCATTCTATGAGGTCAGATCAAGTCGATTGCCGAGGACGGCATCGCGGGTCACCGCTCCTTGGGTCTCATAGGCATTCACTCCCCATTTCGAGCCACCGACCGGAAAAAGCTGCTTCAGCATAGCCTGTTCTTCCGAGGTCAATACATCTGCCAGCGCTTTGGGTGAATTCCGCTCCAAAGCGTCGGCTCGGGTCGAATGCAGCGGTACATTGGCTTCGGCCTTTCTCTTCTGGACATCCGATATGGAGGTGGTAAAGGACGCCGCGTCGCCGCCTGACGGGGCCACGCTCTTCCGTACCAATTCATTTTGTTCCCGGCTGTTCCGTAGCTCCTCCATGGGATAACGAGTATAGGCTTGTGATTCGATTTTCATGGCGAAATTCCCATTCCCTTCAGCTATATTTCCAGTGCCTTCTTGAACATGTCTTTGGCCGCCTGCAGCACAGTGGCGTTGGCTTCATAGGCCCGTCCCGCCGATATGAGCTTGACCATCTCCCCTATTGAATCGATGTCGGCTACCTCCACATAGCCTTGGTCGTTGGCCTTGGGATGCTCAGGGGCATAAATGAGCTTGGTCTGTTGAATCTCGGCCTCAGCCACTTCCGCCCTGACTGCGGACGGCCCATCGGTCATCTGAGCAGAGGATGGAAAGCCCGAGCGATGCTGTGGTGAAATCCTTGCCAGCTCCAACTTGACGTGATTCACCATGCGCTGAAATCTGCTGCGAGACTCGGCGGCCAGAAAATAGACCTCTTTGGCCTTGTACGGCTGACCGGTCTCAGCATCGACGCTCTCCTCATTGGCAATGTTTTGCGCCCGCACTTCCAGGTTCTTTCGCTGAGCGCTCAATCCCGAGGCGCTGACATCAAAAACTCCAAATATCCTGCCTATCGCCATCTTCCCTCACTCCGCCATTGCTACACGCGACCACGAATGACCATTTGCAACGCCTTGAACTTGGCTGCCACCAGCTTGGAAGTCGCCATATAGTAGAGCTGGTTTGCCGCCGACTTGGCCATCTCTTGATCGATATCGACGTTGTTCTCTCCACTCATCAGGTTTTGCGACTCGTCAGTTACCCAGGTCGGATTGGCCGAGGGACTCTCTCCTCCAAGTGGGATATGTCGCTCCTCGGTTCGTAAGCCTGTCAGGTCGTTTTGATCGCCTCTCTCTTGTAGCATCTTGGCAAAATCCACGTCCTTCGCCTGGTAGCCCGGAGTCGAGACATTGGCAATATTCTCGGCAATGGCTTTCTGTCTCGCGGCGTATGCATCGAGCACTCGGGCAAAACCAGATACATTAAGTTTATTGAATAGGGTATCGAGCACCGATTCGCTCTTTGATCATTGGTCAGAGTATTACAGCCACAGAAAGTTATTCCGGTAACCAGAAGACAGGGCGGAACACATTTCATCAATCACGGCACAAAATCATCGGCAAGCTGCGAGGGCATCCCGTAAAGCGCCCCCAAATGACAGACCGCCGACCTGTTGCCGTCGCGGAAAAGGCAAAGCCTATGCCACCACCCTGGGTCGGAGGCGCCGAAAAAAGCGGTTGTTTTAAAGGGAATTAAAGGGCAGGAAAAACGCTGGTGAAATTGAGAAGCTTAAGCCGGACGGAAAAAAATTACATCTGATAGGTATTTTCTTCCCTCGGAGCAGCGAGTGGAGCGCTACGCTGGCGCAGGCTGAGTGGATTTGCTTCTGTCCCGGTCCTGGTTCTATACAGCTTTTTGAGCATTGCCGGAATGAATGGGCAAATGGATTACGACTTTGGTGCCGACTGATTTCTGACTTTCAATGTGAATTGCGCCACCGTGGAAACTGACATAATTGCGTGCAATGACCAAGCCCAAACCGCGCCCGTCATGCTTGGTGGTATAAAAGGGCGTAAACAGCTTCTTGACTGCTTCTTCATCCATACCGCCCCCGGTGTCGCCAATCGTAATCAGGATTTCTTGCGGCTTGGTTCCCTCCGGCGGTCCACTGAGCTTTAGTGAAACAAATATCTCACCGCCGGCTCGCACGGCGTCCATCGCATTGTCTAAAACCCGGGTCAACGCATGCTGTAACAAGACCAAGTCGACTTGCGCGACCGCCGATTCACCCAGGCCGGCAAATTGAACCTTCACGTCCCGTCCGCGAAAATATTGTCGCACCACCTTCTCAACAAAGGGAGACACCTCGATGTCAATAAAGGTCGGACGCACCGGCTTGGTCAGCAAATACAGGTCTTCAATAAAACTGTCGATTCGCTCGATGCACTGATTTATCGTTCTCAGCTTTTCCACATCAAAGCGGTCCTTGACCTCGTCTTGCAGCATCGACAGGGTGCCGGCTATGCCCGCCAACGGATTGCGGATTTCATCGGCAATGGACCTTGCCATTTGCGCAAGCCAGCGATAGTCAGCCGGAATGATGGCCGCTTCATTCTGCTGAGAAACGGTCGTGGAGTGGCTACCCTTGTGGATCATCGCCATTCTCTTTCACTCCCAAGGCAGCAGACACACAAATGAATTTAACAAACAAAACCGTTACCACTCTTTCTCCGCAAAACAATAGATGATCGAAAATCGGATTACAGGACTATATGGTTTTGTGCTCATAGTCGAACGTGAGGACAACTTCTTCGCCACAGGTGCACTTGATTTCAACGCCCGTGATAGTCCCTCTCCTCCTAAGGCATTTGATTTCCGGCGCGGCATGGCTTAATTCAATGGACTCCTCATCGCCTTCATCGCTGAGGTCTTCCATTCGATCCACCAAATCCTGACCTTTGACGATCTTGGGCGGTGATTTGGGTAGCTTTTCCGGCGCTTGGCGGCTTTTCATCCAGGTTGCCAGACTTTTCAAATGACCCTTTTTCTTTTCTAAGGCCACGCTTGAGCTCCTTCATTCTCCAATAGAACTTTGGCATCGACAATATCAGCTCACAATAATTTCAGGGATCTCGAAGAATCTGCTTCGCGCCAGCATCTGCATCGGTCGCCAGACACGTCGAATTTGCGGATCATGGACAGGCGGGCGCCCGACGTTATGCCTGAGACACTCATGGTATCGCATGTCTCCGCGCTCATGATCTCTTGTAGGTGAAACCCAAGGCTCTATAATATTACGCATTATATTATTGTTCTTTTGGCAAGATTTGGTGGGACAAGATGGCGTCTTGTCCTACCGTCAAATGCACCTTTGGTGCGCTAAGATCTACATCGGCCAAGCCCGGGCAAACTTTACATTTTTTTCGCGCGGCGGAGAACCTTTCCTTACTTGGTCATGACCGGGAACAGGGTTCGCCCTTACCGTGTGCCATTTGTGGGAGTCGGGTTTGTTCGCACCAAATGGCAGGAATATTCCGGAGCGACTGGTAAACAATCAGCATGAGCTGAAAACACTCACCTACCGTCACGTCCACAGTACTGAAAAAGCCGCGAATTGCTGTCGAACTTGAACCGCTGTTACTTGTTTTTGAGGATTTTGATTTTGCCGGAGGATTCTTCGGTGAGGCGTCCAATGAACGACGTCAGGAGGCTCTGCCTGACCGCCACTCGAGCGCGGACGTTGGCTTTATAATCCGAGTCGATGATCTCCGCGTTCAGACGCTCCGCTATACGCAGAACGGCGCCGGAGAATTCATAAGGATATTCGATTTCCACGGTATCCGTCAAATACACAAGCTTGATCTCGGCCTTCGCCAAAGTCTCGCTTGCGGTTGTTCCATAGGCTTTGACCAAACCGCCAATACCCAATTTGGTGCCGCCAAAATACCGGGTGACGATCAGGACAATATTGGTCAACTCGCGAGTGGTAATGGCCTGCAGGATGGGTTTGCCAGCCGTACCGGAAGGCTCGCCGTCATCGCTCTGACGCACGATTGCCTGCGTTCCCATCCCGATTTGATAGGCAAAGCAGTTGTGAGTGGCATCGTAATGCAGCTTTCTGATTTCGCCTATGAATAGCTCCGCCTCTTCTCGCGATCTGGCAGGCCGTGCCCGGCCAAGGAACCGCGAGCCCTTGACTTTGTGCTCGGCCTGTACTAACGCGGCAATGGTTTTGAATTCATCAGGATTCATGGGTAGCAATTGTTCCCAAGGATGACAGACGCGAATGCCGGGTCTTATGAAAAAAAGCCCGACATAAGCCGGGCAGGAATTCCGAGCTATTTCCCGCTGGCGCTTTCCTTGATCACGTGGCGCGCGATGACGTTGCGCTGAATCTGGTTGGTGCCTTCGTAGATTTGCGTGATCTTGGCATCGCGCATGTATTTCTCGATCGGATAGTCCTTCATGTAGCCATAGCCGCCGAAGATTTGAACGGCATCGGTGGTAACACTCATAGCGACATCGCCGGCCAATACCTTGGACATGGCGGATTCTTTGGCAAAATCCTTCTCGCCGGCGTCAATCATTTTTGCCGTGTTGTAAATGAGAGCGCGTGCGGCTTCGATTTGCGTTGCCATGTCCGCCAACATGAATTGGATCGCTTGAAAGGAAGCGATGCTCTGGCCGAATTGATGGCGTTCGCGGGCATAGCGAACCGCGTGATCGAAGGCTCCCTGAGCAATACCCAAAGCTTGCGCGGCAACGCCCGGCCTAGACTTGTCCAACGTCTTCATGGCTATCATAAAGCCTTGGCCTTCTCGACCCAAGAGGTTTGCCTTGGGTACTACACAATCTTGAAAAACCACCTCACAGGTGGCAGAAGCCCGAATGCCCATTTTGTCTTCTTTTTTGCCGAATACCAAGCCTTCGGTTCCTTCTTCGACGATGAACGCGGAAGCGCCGCGTGTGCCGCGAGTCGGATCAGTAGAAGCAATGACTGTGTAATATTTTGCCACCCCGCCATTGGTGATAAAGTGCTTGGTGCCGTTTAACACGTAATGATCGCCCTGCAGCTTGGCGGTTGTTTGAATGGATCCGGCGTCAGAACCGGCTTCCGGCTCGGTCAGACAGAAGGCGGCCAGAGCTTTGCCGCTCGCCAGGTTCGGTAGGTAGTTCTTTTTCTGCTCCTCGTTTCCTGCGATGAGAATGGGGAAGCATCCGAGAGCGGTTCCGGCTAAAGCCAAGGAGATGCCGCCACAAGCGCGAGAGAACTCTTCCGTAACCAGCACCAAATCCATGACGCCTCCGCCCATTCCTTCGAATTCTTCCGGTATCCAAAGGCGAAAGAAATCCATCCGCGCCATTTCTTCTACCACTGGCCAGGGGAATTCCGCTGTTCGATCATATTCGGCGGCTACCGGGGCGATTTTCCCTTGCGCAAATTCTCGAGCCAACTCACGCAAGGCTTGTTGCTCTTCGGTCAGAAAGTAATTCATCTACGGTTCCTTCCTCAAAGTACCTTCAGGCTGATCAAGGCCTGATGCGCGGCCATTTGTTCAGCAACTTTTTTTGACATTCCACGACCCGTGCCGATTTTTTTCTTGTCGACAAAGGCGGCTACAGTAAACATTTTATTATGGTCAGGGCCCGACTCCTCTTCGACGAGGTAAATGGGGCCTTCAAGATTGGTGCTTTGACAGTGCTCCAATAGCAGGCTTTTGTAGTTTCGGGAGTGTTCCTCGTGTAAGATGCGATCTAACTGAGAGGTCACGTTTTTGTGGATAAAATCCTTGGCGATTTCCAAGCCGCCGTCCAAGTATATAGCGCCAATGATCGCTTCCACTGCATCGGCAAGAATGGATTCCCGAGCTCGCCCGCCAGAGCGTTCCTCTGCGTCATTCAACAACAGATATTCGCCCAACCCAAAATCGCGTCCGATTCTGGATAAATTGTGGCGATTGACCAGAAGCGATTTGAGATTGGTGAGCCTACCTTCCTCTTCATTGGGGAAACTCTTATAGAGATATTCTGTTACTACTAAGCCAAGTACGGAATCACCAAGAAGCTCCAACCTTTCATTGGATTGGATGCGATTCTCTCCGGTCGATGCAAGGTATGAGCGATGCTTGAGGGCCTGCAATAAAAGCTGCTCATCGCTAAACGTATGATGCAGAAACCTGGAGAGCTTTATAAGATTTGGTTGCGGGAATTTACTCTTTTTTGTTGGCCGGAAAAGCTTGCTGAATAATTCCAAAGTCCAAAGTGCCATTTTTTAGGTAATACGGTGTAAACGTCGGAGGTTCGCCAGTTCTGCAAGAGAATCCAGCTTTGAATCCGGAGAAAAATGCAACTTCATTGGTGATTATATCTGCCAAAGACCAGAGTGACATTGTGTCCGCCAAATCCAAATGAATTGGAAAGAACAACATCGACTTTCCTCTTGATCGGCTTGTTGGGCACGTAGAACAAGTCGCAATCAGGATCCGGTTCTTCGTAATTGATTGTGGGATGAATCTCGTTGTGGATGATCGATAAGATCGATGCAACGGCTTCGGCTGCTCCAGAAGCACCAAGCAAATGACCGATCATGGACTTGGTGGAGCTTACCGCCAACTGGTAGGCATGCTCCCCGAAAGTCTTCTTAATAGCTTCGGTCTCGGTCTTATCGTTATGCGGCGTCGATGTCCCATGCGCGTTGATATAGTCCACGGCGCTGGGATCAATATTCGCATCTTTCATAGCCTGCTGCATGGCGCGAACGGCGCCGCCGCCGCCGGGAACAGGAGCTGTAATATGGTAGGCATCGGCCGTAAAACCGACTCCGAGAATTTCCGCATGAATTTTGGCGTTGCGGGCTTTAGCGTGCTCCAATTCTTCTAACAGCAGAACGGCTCCACCTTCGCCCATAACGAATCCATCCCGCTTCAGATCGAATGGCCGGCTGGCTTTTTCCGGCTCTTCGTTGCGAGTAGAAAGAGCCTTCATCGCGTTAAAACCAGCGACACCCATTTTGCATATCGGCGCCTCACAACCACCGGCCAAAAAACCAATGGCACGACCATAGCGAATGTGATTGAAAGCCTCACCTATGGCGTGGGCAGCCGAGGCGCAGGCAGAGGTGGTCGCATAGTTGGGCCCTTTGAGGTTATATTGAATGGAGATGTAGCCGGGGGCGATGTCTGCGATGAGCATGGGGATCAGGAAGGGACTGAGCCGGCTCGGCCCGCGCTCCAACAACACTTGGCATTCTTTTTCATAGACGTTCATGCCGCCAATTCCGGAGCTGACGATGACCCCAAACTGGTCACGATCGACCAAATCGAAATCGATGCCCGAGTCTTGCACGGCTTTTTGTGCTGCGATCACAGCAAAATGGGTAAAGCGATCCATTCGCCGGGCATCTTTGCGGTCGATATATTGGGTCGGGTCAAAATCAGAAATCTCGCCGGCAAATTTCGTTTCGTACTGGGTGGTATCAAACAAGGTGATCTTACCGATCCCATTTTTGCCCGCTATCAAGTTTTGCCAATAATCTTCAAGCGTGTGCCCAAGAGGTGTAATCACGCCCATGCCAGTGACTACCACGCGCTTTGCTTCCATTCGATGCCTCAAAAATGGTTATCAGAATGACTAAACCGGAAATAGGATATGCCGAGGCTTCGGCTATAAGCCATGAGCCTCCGTCTATCGTATAATTGGCGCACGACTCTCGTCGGATGAACAAGAACACTCGATTCCAACATAGGTGTAGACCACGCGCACCCGCAGAGTCCAAGTCTGAAATACGATAAACTGCCCTCTTTCATAGACTATTCTCTGCGGCAAACTGCAAGTTATTAGAAGCCATAATGGGGCAATTCGAATAGCGAACAGCCCCATTCATGAAGGCTGCTCTATTCGTTTTTGCCTAATTTTTGTTTCAAGTAACCGAGCGCATCGCCCACGTTGGTGAGTTTTTCCGCTTCCTCGTCTGGAATTTCAATGCCGAATTCCTCTTCAAAAGCCATGACCAACTCGACGGTATCGAGAGAATCCGCACCCAAATCATCGATAAAGGACGCCTCGGGGGTGACTTCGTTGACATCCACACCCAATTGCTCGACAATGATCTCTTTTACTCTGTCTTCGAGTGACATTATGGTTTTCCTCCTTAAAAAGGGTTTGAGATGGATTTAATTTGCACTACAACTTTTAGTTTGTGCGCGGATCGCTACATGAGCATTCCGCCGTCCACGTGGACGACCTGACCCGTAACATAGTCTGCGAGCGGGCTGGCCAAAAACAACACCACATTGGCGACATCTTCCGGTCGGCCACCTCGCTGGAGGGGAATGAGATTGATGAACTGATCGATAGCCGCTTGCGGCAAATTCTTGGTCATTTCCGTCTCGATATAACCTGGCGCCACGGCGTTTACCTGAATGTTGCGGGAACCCAGCTCCTTAGCCACGGACTTGGTCAGGCCAATAATTCCAGCCTTGGAAGCCGCATAATTCGCTTGACCGGCATTTCCCATCACTCCGACCACAGAGGCCACATTGATGATTTTGCCATTGCGCTGCTTAATCATGGGCCGCACCGCGGCTTTTATGCAATTGAAGGTTCCCTTCAAATTGACCGCGATAACGGCATCCCATTCTTTCTCATCCATGCGCATCAACAGGTTGTCGCGGGTGATGCCAGCATTATTAACCAGAATATCTATTCTGCCAAATTTCTGCATGGCGGCGTTAACCAGATTGGCCGCCTCTTCCGTTTTGGCAACGTCGATCGTGACCGCGAGCGCTTCCCGCGGCATTTGCTCAATCTCCGCGGCAACAGACTGGGCGCCGGCCAAGTCAATATCCGAGACCACCACATTGCAGCCAGCCCTCGCCAGCTTGAGGGCGATCTCTCGACCAATACCACGGGCGGCGCCGGTCACCACCGCGACCCGGTTCGCAAGCTCTATCAAACAAACTCCTATTCTTAATCTGCAATCGTTTCGAGCTGTTCCAAGGTGCCGACGGCCTTGGCCTCTACTCCTTTGTTGATCCGTCGGATCAAGCCAGTTAACACGCTTCCCCAGCCCACCTCTATGAATCGATTTGCACCGTCGGCAATCATCCGCTCGATGGAATGTGACCAAAGTACCGGGCTGGTGAGCTGTTCCTGCAACAATTTCCCGATCTGCGCAGGATCAATATTTGGCTCAGCAGTCACGTTGAAATAAACCGGCACAGCAGGCGCGGAAAAAGTTGCCTCTCTTAGAGCTTCCACAAATGCTTCTCGCGCCGGCAGCATCAACGCCGAGTGAAACGCTCCACTCACATTCAGCTCGATGACCCGCTTTGCACCCATTTCCGTCGCCAGCCTCATCGCCTCCCTGACGCCAGTGATGGATCCGGAAATGACGACTTGTCCCGGAGAATTGAAATTGGCCAAACTGACTATTCCGGCTACTGCGGCTTCCCGGCAAGCCTGATCGACTTGCGCAAAGCTCAGACCAATGATTGCAGCCATGGCGCCGCTCTGAGCTTTGCCGGCATTTTGCATTAACTGCCCCCTCAGTCTGACCAAGCGCAATCCTTGCTCAAAGCCCACAGCGCCCGCCGCCGTTAAAGCGGAATACTCACCGAGGCTGTGACCGGCCATCATATCCGCTTTCAGGCCCCGTTCGCTTAACAGGCCATAGACGGCAAGACTGTGCACAAACAAGGCCGGCTGAGTGAATTCCGTCTGCCGCAATTCTTCTTCCGGACCTGCAAAAGACAATCGCGCAAGGTCGAATCCCAAGATATCGTTGGCCTGCAGATAGAGGTCGCGTACCGATCGATGGGCAGCAAAAATATCCTTCCCCATGCCGACGCTCTGAGAGCCCTGGCCGGGAAATACGAAAGCCACCTTGCTCAATGCGATCCGTCCTCTGTTATTCGGAACTGCCCGAAGATATGACAAAAGAACACAACACTCCCCCACATCTCAAAGTAGGTATCTTTACTTTTCAATACAATCGCTTTCTGTGCAACTTTTTACCCGCCATGAAATTTCCGGCAAACCGCAACAAAGCCCTACCTGAGAAAGAATTAACATGGCTGATTGGAGCTTTGTCCTATTTGAGTCCGGCGGAATTTTTCAAAGCCGAACGGCCGCTGCGCCCCAGGTAAATCCAGCGCCAAAAGCGACCATAACGGCCACCTGGCCCAGTTTCAATCGACCCATTCGTCGCGCTTCATCCAAGGCAATCGGAATGGAGGCGGCCGAGGTGTTGCCATAATTGTGAAGATTGACAAACACTCGATCGGCGGGAATCTTGATGCGCCTGGCTGTGGCGTCGATAATCCTCAGATTGGCTTGGTGAGGAATGAGTAGGTCTATCTCTTCGCTCTCGAGGCCGGTTCGCTCCAAGATCTTGACCGCAGCTTCGCCCATCGCCGTCACCGCGTACTTGAAGACTTCCTTCCCTTCCATCTTTATGTAATGCAGTCGCTGGTCGACGGACTCGTAGCTAGGCACGTGCTTCGTTCCCATCCCCGGCATGTAAAGCAGGTTGTGCAAGCGACCATCACTCTTGATAAAGCTCCCCAGGACGCCGCGATGCCCGTCCGAGGGCCGCATGACCACGGCGCCGGCGCCATCCCCAAAGAGCACGCACGTCGCACGATCGGTATAGTCCGTGATTCTGGACAAGCTCTCGCCGCCGATGACAAGGACTGTCTCCGCCTTACCGCAAGCGATCAGCGAATCCGCCAAATCCAGACCATAAATGAATCCCGCACACGCAGCCGCAACGTCGAAAGCAGCGGCGTTAACTGCCCCTAATTTCTCCTGCACAAAGCAAGCCGTCGAAGGAAAGCCAACGTCTCCGGTTATGGTGGCGAGGATGATCGCGTCTACGGCCTGGACATCGATCTTGGCATCCGACAATGCATTTCTGGCGGCTTCCGTGCAAAGGTCGGAGGTGAGCTGGCCATTCTCAACGATATGGCGCGTTTCCATGCCGGTGCGGGTGCGAATCCAATCATCGCTGGTATCGACGATTTTTTCCAAATCTTTGTTCGTCAGCAGCTTTTGGGGAATGCCCACGCCGGTACCCACAATCATCGACTTTGGTACTTTGCTCAAACTCTCTCCATTCATCTTATGGGTAAGCAAACCTACGGCATCCTGGTCGTTCTCGTCGCCAGTTGCACATTAGCTTACCATCTCTCATTGCAGGCAAGCCAGCTTCTTCACCTGTTCTTGGATATGCTTGTTCACATCTTCGGTGATCATTTTGTAGGCTGCCAAAATGGCGTTTTTGATGGCCCGGGGTGTCGATCGGCCATGAGCAATGATGCAGACTCCTTGCACGCCCAGCAAGGGCGCACCGCCGTACTCCTGGTAATCGAAAGCCTTGCGGATGCCGTCGAACGTCGGCTTCATAAGCACGGCGCCGATTTGAGAGAACAGGTATTTGCGCACCAGGCGCCGCAAGTTGGCCTTGAATAAACCATGCAAGCTCTCGGCAAACTTTAGGACAATGTTACCGACAAAACCGTCACAGATCACGACATTTGCTTTACCGCGGAGGATGTCCCCGCCTTCTATGTTACCGATAAAGTTTAGCCGGCTCTTCGAAAACAGTGAATGTGCTTTCAAAGTCGTGTCATTACCCTTGACCGCCTCGTGGCCGACGCTGAGCAATCCAATGCTTGGATTTGGCTCGTTGAAAAGCCGGGAATAACAAATGCTCCCCATCACGCCAAACTGCAACAAATCTTGCGGCCGGCTGTCTACATTTGCGCCAACATCGAGAAGGAGAGTTCGCCCCTCTTCACACGGCAAAATCGAGCCGATGGCAGGTCGGCGAATACCCTCGACCCGCTGCAGCCCAAAGAGCGCAGAGGCCATGACCGCCCCGGTGTTCCCGGCGCTCACGACGGCATCGACTTCTCGGTTTCTGTGCAACTGCATGGCTACCGCGATGGAAGAATCTTTTTTCTGTTTGAGCGCAATCGAGGGCAATTCGTCCATGGCAACGCTTTGAGAGGCGTGTACGGTGGAAACATTCAGCTCCTGCGTGCGAAAATGGCGCGCTATTTCGGCTTTCACTTTGGCCTCATCGCCGACTAGGACCACTTCAAAGCGTCCCTTGGCCACTCGTGCGGCCTCAATCCCGCCATGTACCACATCATGGGGCGCATTGTCTCCCCCCATAGCATCGAGTGCAATTCTTATCAAATCTCATCTCCGGAAAATTCATCTGTGGACGCAACCTGATCGCTTCACTGCAATCCGATACCCTCAGCCGAGGGATGCGTACGATGGCGGGACAGGGGTATTTTAAGATTCTCTTGGTAGAAATACCGAACGGCCTTTGTAGTAGCCGCAGTTCGGACATGCTCGATGGGGCAATTTGGGTTGATGGCAGTTCGCGCACTCAGCAACGGTGGGAATGGCTGCTTTCCAATTAGCTCGCCGTTTATCTCTACGGGTTCTTGAGTGTCTGCGTTTTGGTAATGGCATGGTTACCTCAAAAAATAGTCTCTCATTTGAATAGCTGCTGTAACTTTTCCCAGCGTGGATCCATCCGGTTGCTTTGACAATCGCAAGAAGACACGTTGAGATTCGTGCCGCAAGACGGACACAATCCCCGGCAATCTTCTTTGCAGAGTCGCTTCACAGGCAGTGCCGTGACCAAGGTTTCCCGAACCGGATTTTCAATATCAATGATGTCGGTGGTTTCGCTTATGACAAAGACGTCTTCGTCCTCGCGATCCCTCATGTTCTGATCGGTGGTGTAGAGCAGCTGAACCGCGTCCTCAACTTGCGTGCTGAACGACTCAGCGCAACGATCACAAATCAAATCCACCTGCGCCTGCAATCCCGCCTTGATGAAAATATTGCGGCCAATCTTCTCGATATCCAATTTGGCGCTGATTGGGTAGCTATATTCCGGATAGTCGTCCAGTGCGATCTCGGAAGCCGTCACCGAAAGCCGGGTCTCCGCATGACCTTCGCTAAGACTTGCAATATTTAGCTTTAGCACTGGCATTTTTCTCCAAAATCGGCGAAAAATGTAGCAATAAATCGACTAATAGTCAAGATAAAAATTACCAAATCCTGAATTGTATTCAGTGGCTGTCTTTCATCGCAGGAGAATTTGCGAAGAACCAGCGTCAATTGTTATTCCTTGCTCAATATGCCGTAGGTTTTTCCATACCCGCGGCATCGCACGATCATGACGGAACCCGCTCTCCACGTTCGCGGGCCTCGACTGTGTCATACCGAAGTTATCCTGCCAGGACACGACAGTGCTACTTCGCGTTGACTATCAAGAGTCTTACGGTTCGCCTGCTGCGGACGGTATCCTTTTAGTCCCGAGTTTCGTCTTATTTCACGACTGACGGTGGATTTGGCTACGCCAATGAGTTTGGCAATTTTAGTCTGACTTAATTCAACCTTAAGGCATAAATTTCGACTCTTTGCTCATAAGGGAGTTATTGGTAATTCATCCAGTGCACCAGTTTTTTTTTCTTAACTTCATTAGTACCGGTACCAATGAAGTTAAGAATTTCAGAGCAAACTGTTGCACTTATTACTTGAATGCGCGAGTGTGGGAATGAAGCTGATCGTCGTATGGCCGAAGCCATTTTGGCCGGTACCTCCGGCCTATTTCTGATAGACCACCTTCCCGCCAACAATGGTCGCCCACACTGAATAGTCTGTATCCAGCAAGACCAAATCAGCGTCTTTACCGGCCTCGACGGCGCCCTTTTTGTCTTCCAAGCCAAGGAGCGCAGCCGGAATCTTAGTGGCGGAGTCGACCGCGGTCGCAAAGGAGCAACCGGTGAATTCCATGAAGCGCAAAACGACTTGGCCCAATCCCAAAGTCGTGCCGATCAGAGTACCGTCCAAATACCGGGCGGTGCCGCGCGAGGAAGTATAGGCCTTGCCGTTGTAACGGTACTGGCCATCGGCGAGACCGGTGGCCGGGGCGCCATCGGTGATGGAAACGCATCGTTCTGGCCCCAATAGCCGGTAGGCCAAGCTTACCACAGCGGGATGCAAATGTTGGCCATCGCTAATGATTTCCGCTTTCACCGTTTTGTGGGCAAAAATGGCCGGCAAGGGACCTGGGTCGCGGTGGTGCAAAGATCGCATGGCATTAAAGAGATGAGTGACGTGTGTGATCCCCGCATCAATACCACGCCGGGTTTCATCGTAATTCGCATCGGAGTGACCGAAAGAGGCAACCACGCCGTTGGCGATGAGTTGACGGATGACGTCGAGATTTCCCGGCAATTCCGGCGCGATGGTCATAATCTTCAAAGCATCGCCGGTCATCCGCAAAACGTCATCCAGGCCTTGGGAAGAAGAAGCATAGATGCTCTCCTCGGAAATTCCTCCCTTCTTTTTCACATTGACAAAAGGACCCTCAAGATGAATGCCCAAAACTTGCGCCCCGCCCAAATCTTTGCCCACAGCTTGGGCCGTCACCCCAAGATGCCTGTTTCCCATTTTGGGCAACATCACCGTGGTGGCCAAAAAACCCGTCGTTCCCAAGGCGGCCAGTGTCTGCGAAATGGCGGCGATAGACTCCTCCTTACCATCCAGAATATCGGCCCCGCCCGCGCCCTGGATGTGCGTGTCGATGAAACCGGGCGCGAGCGTTCTGCCCGCGGCCTCAAGGGTAGGAATCAATGTCGCATCATTTGGGGTCGGTGTCCCGCCAATACGGGCAATCCGGCCATCCCTGACAAGTACATCCACGGACGCTCCATCGACCGAATTATAAAGCATGCAGTTTTTGATCAACAAATCGTTTTTCATAGACTCTCGAAAGAATCAATATAAGCACAGTAGTTTGGCAAAATCTTGAATTCAAGCCGTAGGAGGCGTCTCCAGACGCCGATCAGGAATATATATTGTGGTCGAACTGAGAGAGTTCTCCTACATATTGTGTTAAGAAGGAATTTGCCAAACTATAGTATAAGCAACTATCACAGTAGCTCATCGATGTACACAAAAGCGTACCTGCGTTTTTGCAGGCAATCGACAAGTTCTTGCAAGCGAAAATAAAACTTGTCTGTTCGCTCCGGATGCGTGCCCAGGTGTAGAAGCAAAAGAAGGCCGTTCAGAGCGTTCCTGTTTGTTTCTTCATACACGATGATGGTGGAGAATATTTCCTCCGAAGACCGATAGTAGGGCCTGGACGGAAGGGTATGGCCCGGATTTGAGAGCGTCTCCGGTGAAAAATTGACAAGAACCAAACCGAATTCCCCGGCCCAGTTGGAGATGGTTGCGTTGTACCACTCATACGGCCGCATGAAGTACCGGGCTGCGCTCTTGTCAAAAGCGAAGGCCTGCCTGGCTTGATAATTGGTCTGCAGATCGCTCAGCAATTCCTCCTTTGTCACCAGCAATGAATTCCGCTCCTTCCAGGCGCAGTACAGCAAATGTTTGTCCGAATGCGGGCCGAGATAATGGCCGTCGGCGATCAGGTCACGAACCAATTGCCGGTTTTCCGGATTGCGATAGAAATCCCCGGTGAAAAAGAAGCCTGCG
>DYKH01000189.1 GCA_020722685.1 Caldithrix sp.
TTTTCAGCTCACCCCGGCAGATTCGGGCGTGGGAATCAATGGCAGCTTTAACAATTGGGGCGATGTGTACAAGTGCCGCGAGACCGAGCCGGGCGTTTGGATCAAGGTTCTGGATCTGCTCCCTGCCAACTATCAGTACAAGTTCGTCACCTATACGGACACCGTTGGGCAGGCGGGTGTGACCGGTTGGTATACGGATCCGCTTAATCCTGTGTACGGTGGGCCCTATCGCGATTCATATATCACCGTCAGTAATCCGATGATCTATTATTTTCTTCCCATTCTCGACGGCGAGACCGCGGATGCCACGCCGACCATTTCGGCAAAGATCTCTTGGGCTTATAAAAGCCAAATTGACGTGAATAGTCTTGAGTTTCAGATCGACGGGGTGGCAATCCCCAACGCAGCCAGCTATTTCAATGTCGAGACCAGAAGGTTTTCTTATACTCCATCTTCCCCAATGAGCTATGCCCAACACAAGGCCTTTTTGCGCGTGAAGAATATGGACGGCGCCGCGGCGCAACTGGAAACCTCCTTCACCATTGTCAAAGGAGTCATCGAGGCGCCTCTGACGTTGATGTTCGACGCCCGAAGTCCTATGCTTGATTTAGTCAACATTCCCACCAAAGCAACCCTGGAGTGGATGGACATTCCCCTTTCACACGCATTGGCCGATGAGGATGGCGACGGCCTCTTCACCAGACAAGTGATGTGGAAGCCCAATGTGCCGCATCAATACCGGGTCGTAGTGGATGAGCAAATCTATTTGGAGTACGATCCGAACAATCCGCTGCTCAGTGAAACCTACCGCAGTGTGCTCACCAAGCGCGTCAATCCCAAGCCCAGCTTCGCCGGTTTTTCCCCTGCGCCGGGCAGCATTGTGAACATGCCGACCGGGCCTGTGGAAATCTCGGCAGTTGCTGTTCCTAGCGATTCCGGTTTCGCCATCAAGGCTTCCACATTAACGGCCACCTTGGATGGCGAAAACGTTGTCGTGAATGTGGACAGCAGTCAACAGCCGATTCGCGTTTTCATCCAAGCGATGGATATGGCTGAGGGCCGACACGTAGTAGCTTTCGACGGGGCGGATATTTTTGGCAATCCGGCGCAAACCGGTCGCTTCGCATTCGGCGTCTATCCGGCCAATTCTGGTTTCCACTACATCGATGCCGAAGGCGACGACGTTGGCGCCGCTGCCTTTACCTATCCCTCTTCAGAAGTATCCGGTTCGGCGGACATTCAGGCTATTCATATCACTGCCAATGATGCATTGGACAGCCTGCAATTCCTTATCGATATGCGTTCCGTTAGCGACATGTCTAGGGTGGGATTGATCATTGCCAACGAGCTCAGTCGCAGCCTGGTCGATGCACCGGAGAATCTGGAAGTCAGACTCCCCAATTGGCTGGGGCATGGCGTTTATGCAACCTTGGTCGCGCCGAATTCCTCTTCTTACAGCGCGGTGCGGGAAAATCGCCTTTTCAAAGATTTTGCAAAGAAAGTGGCGGTGGCGCCTATAACCGTGAGCAATGATGCCAAAACGGCCGGTGAATTTCGTTTCAGGATTGCCTTGGCAGATTTAGAAACGGTTTTGGGAAATTTCAACACAAAGTGGTTTTTCACCGCCTATTCGTTTTTAGCCGCCAATTCCGGCAGCTATGAAGTGGACGCTGCCCATGGCGGCGTCGCCGGCAACGAGGAGCCGGACGTCTATGATCTGGCCTTTTGTAATTCCGATTTGGTGCAAAAGAACCTGTTGGCGAATTATATCAGCAACATCAAGATTGGCGGGCCGCGTACCGCCGCCATCGGTTCGGAGTTCCGTGGCGCCTGGGGAGTGCTGCCGGAGGAAATCCATCAGGAGTTAGGGACGGCTCCTCAGATCAAGTTCTTAGCCGGTGGCGGCGATTTGTACGTGGACAGCGTTCGTGTGGCGGGAACAGTTTCCGACCCGCAAATAGCTCAGGTTGGGATCGAATTCAATTCCGCTGTGTTGATCTGGCCCGTGATGGGTGGCCGTTTTGCGGGGGTGCTGCATTTGCAGCCCGGAAAGAATACCATTTCCGCCAGCGCAACTTTTGGTGAAGGAAAGATCACGCGCGCCAAGGCGATTGTGTACGATTACAAATATGATTCTTCTCCAGTGGCCAAGATCAACGCCTCGGTTATGAACGGCACCGTCACCTTGGATGGGAGCCAGAGCTTTAGTCCGGCTGGGGCGCCATTGCGCTATCGCTGGACTCAAGATACCACCAATCCGGAGTTGGTGACTTTTTCCGATGATCAAGCCGTCATCACCAGTTTTGCCGCGCCCAAAAGCCACGGCGAATACTACTTTACGCTGACGGCCACGGTCGGCGCTTTATCCGGATGGGCCAGGACGGTCATCTTGGTCGAAAACGAAACCGCCCGCACCGCAGATTTGGACAGTTGGCATCCCGCCTGGGTCGATTCCGCCATCGCCTATGAAATCTATGTGAAATCTTTTAGTCCCACCGGTCTGTTGAGTGTGGTGAAAAGCAGAATGGCCGAGCTTAAGAGTTTGGGTGTAAACGTGCTGTATTTTCGTCCGTTGCATCCGAGCACCGCGATTCACGGCTATTGGATCACCGACTACTACGGTATCAATCCGGCCTACGGCACGCAGGATGATTTCAAGGCGGTCATCACGGAAGCCCACCGGCTGGGTATCAAGGTCATTATGGATTTTGTCGTCAACCACACCGTGGACGTGCATCCGTTCATGCTGGACGCGCTGGCTTTTGGCGAGGATTCTCCCTATCATAATTTCTATTTGTGGAAACCCGATGGCACCTTCCACTACTATTACACCTGGGTGAATTTGCCTTCCATCAATTTTGAGGATCCATACACCCGCGACTATCTCGTCAACATGTCCAAGTGGTGGGTGCAGAAATTCCGCATCGATGGTTTTCGCTGCGATGTGGCGCACCGGATCGAAAAGGATCGACCATCGGGGCCCGCATTTTGGCAGCGATGGCGTAAGGAGCTGAAGGCCATGAAGCCGGATATTTGGCTGTTGGCGGAGGCGGACGCAGATGACCCGGCCTATTATGATCGCAAGTTCGATTCCGCTTATGATTACCTTTGGGCCAACGCCCTGCGCAGCTTGGTCAGCGGCGTGGGTACTGCCAATGCGCTGCATCAGGCAGTACAGCTTTATCGGAATCCGCAATTTCCACAACATGCCGTGCCCAAGCGCTATTTGGAGGACTTTGACGGCAGCAGGTACATTTCGCTCTATTCGGTGGAGCAGGTCAAGCTGGCGGCGGCCATTTTGATGACCTCGCCCGGTGTGCCGATGCTGTATGCGGGTCAGGAAGTCGGGGAGCCGAGTGATCGCGGCTTGGTGCATTGGAGCGATCCTCTGAAGCTCAAGGATTATTACAGAAGGCTCATCGAGATGCGGAGAAAGCATCCTGCCCTTACCGTCGGCGGATACACTTCTGTGCCGAGCGACAACAGCCTTGTTTATTCGATGGTTCGTCAGGATAGCAGCGAAACCTTTTTGATCGTGGCTAATTTTAACTCTCAGGAAACCGAAGCCACTCTCGCCGTGCCGCGCTCGGTATTGCCGGCTGATTCGGCCAGTCCGTTTTACTTGAACGATCAACTCACTGATCTCTCTTTGCCGGCGACCGGTGCGGAGCTTCTTTCCTACAAGCTCAAGATACCCGGAAATACGGTCTATGTTTTCGAGTTCTCAGACACGCCGACCGGCTTGAAGGAGAATGAGCAAACGCCGATTGAATTCGGCCTGCAACAGAATTATCCGAACCCCTTCAATCCGACCACACAGCTCAATTATTGCATTGCTGGAGATGCGCCGATACATACGACCCTGGTCATCTACAATGTGCTCGGTCAGCGAGTTCGCACGTTGTTGGATCGCAAGGAAATCCCCGGCAACCATTCTATCGCTTGGGATGGTCGCGATGATCGCGGCAATCCGCTCGGCACCGGAATGTACCTCTATCAGCTCATTGCCGGCGATTTTCGCGCCAGCAGAAAGATGTTGCTGCTGAAGTGAGATTTTGGTAACTTTGCACCGTAACATGAATCGACACCAGGCTGTCGATGATAGACCTAAGCCTTTCCGGTTTGAAAATGCATACACCAAAGTTGTCCTATTCTAAAGAGGATGATATCCTACATCTCTTAGTCACTGAAGGAAAAGAAGCCGGCAGTGTGGAGCTGAGTGCAAATATTACTGTAGAACTGAATGATGATGAAGAAATAATTGGCGTCGAAATCCTGAACGCCAGTGCTTTTGTTCGTAACACAGTTCTGGACTCGACACAGGCGAAGCTGCTGCAAATGGCTACGCAGAATTAGGGTATGATTCGGTCGTTCTGCTTGTCTGTACCAAAAAAGAGTTGCAGCATTAGAACTTCTTCCATGCTGCTGTGGAGACACAAGCTGTTTGCATGCTTATCACACTCAATGGAAAGCAATTGATGATTTGTGATCTCTTAATTCCTCTTCCTCTAGGGTAGCAGAAATGAAAATCGAGTATGATAGAGAAGTAGACGCTCTTTACATCCGGATTCAGGAAAAGCATGTACACCACACGAAGGAATTGGAGGAAGGAGTAAACCTCGACGTAGATGAAGAAGGTAAGATCATTGGCTTAGAAATAATCGGTGCGCTGGAGAAATACGAGCGGAAGGACATTCTGAATTTTGCTACCGAAAACTTGGTGTTGGCGGGAGCAGAATAGACCGCGCCGCATTCACGTGTGAAGATCTTGGCTGTAAACCAGTTCGAGTATGTCGGGAAAACTGATGGCAAAAGGACTCGACATACAACGTCAAAATGAAAAAGCGTGATTTCGTCAAACCAAGCTTGTCTGAAAGTGATAATTTGAGGTAGAAAATGGAAACGCAATTGACCCAAAAATTGCTATCCTTTGCATCTGATCATCTCTGGATTTATGAGAATCGAGAAACGCTTTTGCGCCGGTATGCTGACCAATGGATTGGAGTCAAAAGTGGCCAAGTAATCGCGAGTGATCCGGATCTGACAAGACTGTTGTCAAGGTTACCGGAGCCTGCTTACACTTGCGTCGAGTACATCACCGGCGAGCAAGTCGAGATGGTGCTATGATCATTCGTGGCGCTTTTGTCGGCGATGCACCTTATTTCTCTGTTCATTTGCGATCTCATGATTTTCAGGGGATGGTGTGGTTGCTGGCAGATACTGGCGCTTCCCGTACAACGCTTTTAGACAGGGACACAAAACTCCTTGGAGTACCAGATGAGGTGCTAAAACCCGCAACTCAGCCAATGATTAGGATTGGCGGCAGTGTCCGCTCTTTTCTGGTGGAGAATGTCGAAATTAGCATGGCGTCGGATCAAGGGGATTTCACGTTGGTCCAAGATTTGTGGGTTGTTCAGCACGATTTAGGGCAATTGCCTTCAGGTGAAGTCGCGCGCATTCTCAGACTTCCATCCCTGTTGGGACGCGATCTGATCAACCAATTTCGATTTGTTTGTAGCTATCGAGATGGGACTGTTCAGCTACAACTGCAAATAGAACAGTAGAACCGAATCATGCTACGTCGGGATTAACGATTATCGTTTTGCCCGTAGAGCATACCCCGTAATGCCACATTGGGTGATTTTTTCGCTCCTTTAGCATTTTTAGAAAGTGAACGCAACGAAAAATTGAAAAGGAACTCACATTGTCAGGAAAATTATTCATCCTCAAAGAGCTCTGGCTCTTTATGCGGGTACGAAAAAAATGGTGGCTCGGACCAATCGTCTTTTTCCTCGTCCTGTTGGGGATTCTCATCGTTTTCACTGAGGGATCGGCTTTGGCTCCGTTCATCTATACCCTTTTTTAGCAATGGCCTTGCTCACGGAAAATAGAAAGCGATGTCTGTTTTGGCTCATTCTTATCGCCTTGCCGTTGCTCTTTCTGGCGACACTAGAGGGTGTACTGCGCGCTTTCGACTATGGCGGCGACCTGTCCTTGGTGCTGACGAAGCAAGCAGGCGATCAGAAATATTACCAGATCAACCGACACGTGGCCAAGCGCTATTTCCCCGGCGATGAGGTGGCTGTTCCGGACGCCCGCAGCGAGGTGTTCGAGTACAAGAAATCACCCAAGACGTTTCGCATTTTTTGCTTAGGCGAATCAACCACTGCCGGTTGGCCTTTTCAGTTCAATGCAACGTTCCCCAGCCTGTTGCAGGATCGCCTCAGCAATCTGTTCCCCGAGCGCAATTTCGAGGTCATCAACGTCGGCATTTCTGCTATCAGCAGTTACTCGGTGCTGGATTTTACCCGTGAGCTCGTTCATTACCAGCCGGATTTGTTCCTTATTTACCTCGGCCACAACGAGTTTTACGGCGCTCTGGGAGTGGCTTCTACACAAAAACTTGGGGAGAGTCGAAATTACATAAAGTTCTATCTGCGGCTACAAAAGCTACGCACCTTTTGTTTGTTGCGGGATGGGATCCTCGAGTTGCGCCACCTTTTACGCGCTGGAGAGAGTCCATCTCAGCCCGCAACTTTGATGGAGCGGATGGCCGGCGATAAAGTGGTGCCGTATCATAGCCCAAAGTATGAAATAGCAAAACGCAGCTTTGCTGAAAACCTGGCGGAGATTTTGGACATCATCCGCAGCAGCGACACGCCGGTTTTGGCCGGGACCCTTGTTAGCAATTTGCGCGATCAGGCGCCGTTCTCATCCGTTTTCTCCGAGCATTTTGGGAAGCAAAAGGAATGGGATCATCATTTTTCAGAAGGATTGGCGCTGGAAAAAGCCGGCGATTTTTCCGGCGCGATGGGCGCTTATCTGCAAGCGCAAATGCTCGATTCCTTGCCGGCCAAGTTGTTCTTTCGCTTGGGGAAATGCTATGAGGGATTGACGCAATATGATCGAGCGCTCAGCGCCTACCAACGGGCACGTGACTTGGACGCCCTGCGTTTCCGCGCCAGCGAAGAATTCAATCAGATCATCCGCCAAGTCTGCGCTGAGCGTCACGTGCCGGTGGTGGAGATAGAAAAAGCCTTTATGGCAGAATCACAACATGGACTCATCGGCAATAATCTGATCATCGAGCATTTGCATCCCAATTTTGAGGGTTATTACCTCATGGCCGACGCTTATTGTCGGGGAATGGCGGAAAATGGAATTCCGGTTGCGAGCGACAAGTGGCAGTGGGAAAGAGACAAGAGCAAAGAAGAAAACCTGCGCTTGGCCTACGTCACGGACTTGGATTTAGAAATCGCTAACCGGCGCATCAAAGCCCTCACCAGCCGCTGGCCTTTTATGGAAGTAAAGACCGTTCGATCCTCCTCAGAGGAGGAATGGAACGCAGAATTGGAAAAAACGGTCCGAGCGATTGAGCGGCATGAGCTGTCATGGAATAGCGCTCACTATCGCATTGCGGATTATCTCGTCCAGCGTGGCCGCTATGCTGAGGCAGAGCGTGAATATTACGCCGTCATCAAAGTGATTCCGAGCGATTATTATCCTTACATTTTTCTCGGCAATGTTCTGGTAGCGCAAAAAAAGATCGCGGAAGCGGAGCGCGTCTATCAACAGGCGTTGGTATTGAGCCGTGATCTGCCGTTCGCCTATGCCAAGCTGGGCATGGTTTGCCTGGCGCAAAACAATCCGGATAAAGCAAAACCGCTGCTGGAAAGGGCGATTTCCCTGAGTGTCAAAGCTCAGGATTTTAAGAGCCAGGACGTGGCCAACGCCCGCTATCTCCTATCGCTGGCTTATGCGCAAACGAACGATTTGGCCGGGGCCAAGAAAGAAGCGGAGCTTGCGCTCGAACTGCTGCCCGACGATCCGAGGATCCGGTCATTGCTGCAACAACTGACGGCTGCCTTGCGTCCGAGCTGAGGGTGATGAAGTGTAATCATTTCATAAGGTGGCTTTTGCCGACCATCTTCATGGCGTTTTCTTGTAGTCGGCAGCAAACGCCCGCGCCTGTTGTGGCAAGAGCGGGAGGGATTGAAATTTCCGTTCAAGAACTGGAAGAAAGCTTTTTTTTGCGACCCAAGTTCTCGCCCAAAAAGAAGGGCCGTCAGGCGTTAGCGGAGCATTTGCAGGGATTTTTCGGCTATAAATGGCTGGCTCAAGAAGGCGAAAAGAGCGGATTTGCCAAAGCTGAGCGGATCAAAAAGCGCCTGCAATGGACGGAAGAAAAAGCCATGCGCGAGCAGCTTTTCAAAGAAGTGGTTTCCCAGCAAGTACAAGTGACTGAGGCGGAGCTTCGCCAAGCTTTTGCCAAGCGAAACGTCGAATTGACGGCCCGGCATTTGTTTGTGCCCACGTTGACCGAAGCGCAGGCTCTGCGCGAGCGGTTGTTGGCAGGGGAGACCTTTTTCGATTTGGCCGCCGAGGTGTATTCTGATGAAGAAATGGCTGCGAACGGCGGCAGCCTGGGTACGTTCACTTGGGGCGACATGGATGCTGATTTTGAGGCCGCTGCTTTCAGCTTGAAGGAAGGCGAGATTTCCCAGCCGGTGCGCACCAAATGGGGCTACCATATCATCAAGGTGGACAAGATCACCATCAATCCCGTGCTGACGGAGATGGATTTTGCCAGTCAGCGCAAAAAGATTGAGAGAATTCTGCGCTCCCGCAAAGAGGATTCGCTGGCGACGATATATGTTGCGCAAGTAATGCAGGGCTTGGACGTACGGGTGAAGGGACCTGCTTTCAGTTTCATCGTTAACCAAGCGCGCCAGGTGCTGCGGGATCAGAAGAACCTGCTGCCAAAGTCCAGTCCTCGTATGACCGATCGGGAGCTGACGGATTTGCAGCGTTCTTTGCAAGATCGTTTTTCCGAGGTGTTTGTCACCTTCAAGGGCGGCCAGTGGACCATTGGCGATTTCATCGAACGGTTCCAAGCCACGGCCCCTGTTTACCGTCCTCATCTGAACAACCCCGAACGATTTGAAGAAGAACTACGCAACATGATCCGCGATGAGTTCTTGAGAAAGGAAGCCAAGAAGAAAAATCTGGCAAGTACGCCGTATGTGAAAAAGCAGGTGCGGGAAGCGAAGGAAGATTTGTTAGCGGCAAGAATGCGGCAGGAACTCTGTAAAGATGTCAGCATTTCACCCAATGAGCGTGAGAGTTTTTACCGGAAACACCACGGAGTTTTTGGCGAAGCGCCGAGCAAGGAAATGTGGCAGGAAATCGAACAGCGGGCGCTACAAGCCAAGCAGGATTCGGTGATTCATCATCACTTCCAGCTTTGGCTGCAAAAGAATCCCATTGTTCGCG
>DYKH01000190.1 GCA_020722685.1 Caldithrix sp.
TTCGACTTCAGTCAGGCGCTTGTGGTGCAAGGCCGAGAGGAAATCGCGTACCTGCGTGGCACGGCTTTCAGGCACGCGCAGGGTGACGGTCGGCTCACCCCAGCGACCTTGGCCTTTGGGGCGACCGGCTCCGGGGCGTGCGCCGCCGTGGATTTTGAGTGGGTGCAGCGGCTCGGACATGTGCGGACATCTTGAATTGGGTTCCGCAATTCAAATACAGAACGTCCGGCGCTGCAAGCCTTATTCACAATTGACGCGGTGACTTGGCTTGATTTACATCTTAGTGCTATTAGAATGGCTCTTATAACTTGGATATGCAGTTTAGAACCATTTAAATGATCTTTGCAATTTCATCCCATGCCGAAATCCTGCTTGCCATAGGCCATCGCCTGCGGGCGCAGCGTCTTGCCCAGGCACTGACGCAGCGTGAACTGGCGGCGATGGCCGGGCTGTCTCTGGGCGCGGTGCGCAAGCTGGAACATGACGGCCAATGTTCGCTTGAAACCTTGATCCGTGTGGTTCAGTCCCTGGGGTTGATGAATGAGATGGAAGACTTGTTTGTGCTCAAGCGTCAGTCCATTGCCGCCATGGAACAGGCCGAGTGGGTCAATCAACGCCAGCGCGCGCCGCGTAGGAAAACACCATGAAGCAGCTGAGTGTGCATTATTGTGGTTGGGGTGAAGACTGGCCGCTGGGGCGCTTGGCCGATGATGGTTCGACCCTGCTGTTTGAATATACGCCCAATGCGCTTGCGCAGGGGCTGGAGTTATCCCCGCTGCACCTCAAGCTGCGTGCGCAGGCGTATGGCAATTTTCCGAGTTTCCTTCATCGTCTGCCCGGTCTTATTGCCGATAGCCTGCCCGATGGCTGGGGTCTGTTGCTGATGGATCGCCTGTTCCGCCAGCAGGGCTTGCGTCATCCCGGCCCCCTGGATCGCCTGGCCTTTATCGGTCATCGCGCCATGGGTGCCTTGCGCTTTGTCCCTGCAAACAATGAACACGACCAAGCGCCTGATTGGAGCCTTCTCGCCTTGGCCGAAGAGAGCGCGCGCGTACTTGCGGGCGATGCCAGCGCGGCCTTGCTTGAACTGGCTCTGACCGGCGGCTCGCCCCAAGGCGCACGTCCCAAATCTCTGGTGCAATACGATGCGGCGACAGGGCATGTCAGCACGCGCACGGACGCACCTGGCTTACCTTGGATGGTGAAGTTTCCAGCGCAGAGCGAGCACAAGGAGGTATGTGCCATCGAACAGCTTTATGCCGGGCTTGCGCGAGATTGCGGATTAGATGTGCCAAATAGCACCTGGTTTGACCTTTCCCCTACCCTGGCGGCGTTTGGTGTTGAGCGTTTTGACCGTGAGCAGGGTATGCGCGTCCCCGTTCACAGCCTGGCCGGGTTGTTGCACGCGGATTTCCGCAGCCCAGGCGCCGCAGACTACACTGCCTTCTTGCGCACTACGCGTTTTCTGACGCGGGATGAGCGCGAAGTGACCCAAGCCTTTGCCCGCGCCGTTTTCAATGTTCTGTTCCACAACCGTGACGATCACCCCAAGAACGTTGCCTGGCGCCTTGGGCGCGACCGGCGCTGGCGTCTTGCGCCTGCCTTTGATCTGACTTTCAGCGAAGGCCCCATGGGGCAACATCACATGGACGTTTGCGGTGAAGGCGCGTCCATTGAGCGCAGCCACCTACTGCGTCTGGCGACGGAATGCAGCGTGCCGCTGAACACGGCTGAAGAGATCATCGAGAGGATGCTGGCGCAGGCATCGACCCTGCCCCAGCGTATGACGGCCTTTCCGATTCGCCGGGAGGTTGCACAAGGGATAGGCAAAGCCGTTGAGGTGTGCCGTAAGCGTCTGCGAGCCAACTGACCATCCTGGATGCAAACAATGAACAACACCGCCTCAGCCTCGCGGGCATAGATGCACTCGAAAAAGCTTCTCTTCTTTTTGGAGGCGAGTTTTGATGCTTCTGCACCATAACTTAAAACTTTCAAAGCAGCTTTTTCCGCGCACTAAAACACATGGTGGTCGAAGATGGAATTGGGGCTTCTTACATCCAGCAGATGTTGAATATTTCGTTGCAAGATGCCTTTGCGCTGCATGAGACACTGCGCCATTGACCCTTCTGTTGATTGATACCAACACCTACCTGCGTTTATGGCGGACTACAACTCCCGCTTGGCAATTGAGGCACAACGCCCCGAGGATGCGCATCGTCCCGTACTGCACATCCCCGATGAGCTGAACCTCATCTTCAGCCTGCACCACACACGCACGCTCTCGAAAAACCTCAGTTTTCAGTTCAAGAACCAAGCATACCCACTGCAAGGCCAAGGTCAGGGCTACCGTCTGCGTGGTGCCCGCGTGACCCTATGCGAGCCGTTCAAGGGCGAACCGACGGTGCTGTACCAGAATACGGTCATGCCCTACCGACGGCTGGCACGTGGCGAAGCGCCGATCCCGCTGGATGACGAAAAAAGCATTCATCACACCCTCGACCAAGCCAAACGCAACCAAGCCGCTCGACCGAACTACAAACCCGCACCTGACCATCCTTGGCGCAAAGGTACGGCAGAAAAAGAACGTTTAAGCGAAGCCATTTTGCCCTAACCGGCACCATGCCAAGGGGACATTTCTGCTTTGGGTTGACACCATGCCCGCCACTATTTCTACAGTCCGTCTCGAAGCTCAAATCAACACCGATCTGCATTCGATGCTCAAACGTGCCGCAGAGCTACAGCGATGCACCATAAACAATTTCGTTGTAGCGGCCATTCAGGAAGCCGCGCAACCCGCCATTGAACAGGGCGAAGTGATCCGTTTGTCTATGGCTGACCTTGAACGTTTTGCCCAGGCACTGCTTTCACCGCCACAACCATCCCCGGCACTGGAGCGTGCCTTCGCTCGCCATAGCAAGCTCCTTCGCACCGAGTGAGACATTCACCGTTTCTGGTTGCCGCCTTGCTCACCTGAAGCCGATGGGGGCTGTCGATCCGCGACAAAAACTAATAAGACAACCATTTATCCCGCCACGCTCTCGCGCATTTGTAACCTACGTCGCACCAGTCGCCGTCATTTATTCAGCGGGGCGAACTCCTTCGGCCTATGCGCGATATCGCTGGCCGGGAAATCATCCACATTTACTCCAGGACTCTAGCGCCCGGTGGAGCTTAAACAAGAGGGGATGTCGCGTGCTCACGCAGCCAATCCGCTCGGGTGTAGCGATAGCCTGGGAACTCAGTCTCCAGCGTGGCCTGACCAAGCATTAAACGGCGAGCCAACCCTGCAAGCGAGGCCAGTTCGCTCTCATTACGCACCTCTAGGGGAGCCACCAGGCTGATGCCTGTTGCCCAAGACAAGCGCTTCCGCATCCAAGATGGCGTAACATCAAGATCAATACCCGTTGCTGCCAAGCGTGCGCGAATACTGTCAAGCGTGTCGTAATACCGACGCTGTTCCTCGGACGGTTGACGAGTGGTATAGCTCACGACCTGCTTGCGTGACGCGCCGAGCTTCCGATAGTTTTTGGTGGCCCCCTCAGTAAGCCAGTTATCTAATGGGTCTTCTCCAGCCTCTTCCCAGGATTGCGCATCAAGCGCATCGGCATAGACACGGCGCGGATGCTCCCACCAGACGATGACTCGCCGCTTGTTCAGGATAAAACCCACATCATCCCAAGTGGACAGACTGTCGGGTTTCACGTCTGTGTAGGAGTGCGGAATGTATAGCCCGCCTTGCGAGAGACGCCATGGATGACTCCGATGGTATTGGCGCTGCATTGGGCCAAATCGCTCCATTTTCACATTTTTCATTTTTACCCGCCTCTCCACACGGAAGGATATTTCGATGGGGTCTCATTTTGCCACAGGCATCTGTTTGGCGTGCTTGCCCTTAATATCTAGCTATCTATAGGCGTATATAGGTGCTAATAGCTATAAATTTCTTCGTGTGAACGAACAGCGGCAGGAATTCAGACAGGCGCTTGTCGTGCAAGGCCGAAAGGAAATCGCGTACATCCCCTGCCCTACTTTGCGGGATGTTCATGCGCACGCATGACTCACCCCAACGGCCTGATCCGGCGGGGCGGCCAGCTCCATCTCTGGTGCCTCCGTGCAAAAACACGGCGTCTTTTTTTTTATGGTAAGGCGTTTTGAATGCTTGCCTGATATCCAACTCCAGAAAACTCGACGAAGCAACTTTGATCGAAATCAGGCCATTCGCAATACAAACAACCATTTAAATTTAAATTAAACACACCAAAAGTCATTGATAGAACGATAAAAAACAGTGAAAACCAGTGCTCGTGCACCGTGCACGCGGTTAGTAAATCAAGGACGTGAGGAGACACGAATACCCTGACTTAGTAATAACGGGCGAGATACCGAGGTATGCGACATGAGCGCCGATCGAGCAAAGCGCGTCGAATCATGGCTCAGTTTGACGGCGCAGTGCGAGCAAACTCACAGATATGTATAGCCATGCAATGAGGGTACGAGAACAACCGATCAACCCGTGCTTCATTGGGTGTGTAAAAGTCGTTCTTGGTAAGCACGTCGCAAAAAAGTTGCACGGCAAACAGGTGAAGCCACCCACGCTAACACTCTGCTAAATTAGCCACGGAACGACATTTTCCGAGTTACGGCCCGCCAGATAATCAGAAACGTACAAATGTAAGCGTAAGATTTTGCATTGACAGGGGCGGAAGGGGGGGGGAGAAAGGACTATGCGCAGAAACAATCCTGATTCGTGACTTGTTCAAAAAAGCGAAACCTTCAGAAGAGTCAGAGAGGAATGAAAGCGGACAAGCTATTTAAAATTTAATTATTTAGCTGAAAAAGCGCGACAGCATGGGCTTTGAGGCAGATTTTTGTCATTCGTGCACAGTGCACGCACTGAGTCGATTTAGGATGGCTATATGCAGAACAGAGGAAATAGTGACCTCCGCATACTCCGGCGGCGAGAGTGACGCGCCATATCTCATGGTATCCAGCATGGCATGCCAAGCTTGAACCCAGACAGGGTAGGGGAGGTTAACGGAGTCTGCGGATTTCTCGTTATGCGTGTGTGCGTATTCGAGCACTTGAGCATGGTAGATTTTGCTCGTGGTATATCTCGGATCATCAAGCATGGCTTGAATAGCCTCGATAACCCAGCGCGACTTTCCCTTGATCCCATATCCAGAGTTAATCAACTCCAAAGTGAGTACTTTTTTTAACTCTGGGGTAATACGAAATGGAGTGCGCTGCGCATTTTGTTTTTCTTTGGGCACATCCAGGAAGCTGAGTAAGTCTTCTTGTTGAGCGGAGCCTAATTTCTTCAATGCGGTATGCTCCGATCAAGCTCAGCAATGACCGTATCCCAGGCGACCTGAGTCTGATCAAGGTCTTCCCAATCCAGCGACGCAAAACGCTCATCCATTGGGTCTTCGCCTAAAAGTAGCGAGATCAAATGCTTGACTGTTGCTGTGTTTTTTACCATCCCCAAATTGACTTTTGTGCGCCGACGACCACGGCGAGACTCTGGCTGCACGATGGGGCTAATTGATGCTGGCGAATTTTTAATACCGACTTCTGTTATCGCCTCGCCCTTCAGCCGACTAAGGACAAGCGCACGTTCGTCCTCCCCATGCACATCAACCAGCGCGAGGGCAGGGCGGAGCCCTGTAATTAAGCCGTGATCAATCGCTTGTCGAACGTCCTTAGGGCCCCGCATAACCTGTAAATACCGGCGGCACGTACTATCGTGTTTATGAAGTTCAGCCGCAAGTTCGGTGCTATCCATAGGGCGAGCATTTTCCATCTGGAAAATGGAATCAAGCTCTTCAATGCCGCGAATAAGTTCGGCAAAATTCAAATTTTCACGCTGAAGATTTTCAATCAGGCGAATAGCACGCTCTTCCATCTCGGGCGCAGAGGGGCGAACAACCGCGCGAATGCGCTCCTTGTTGAGCAGAATGTGTGCAAGAAGCCGTCTTTCACCCGCAATGACCTTAAATCCATCGGTGTCTTCTCGCACAATGATTGGTTGAAGAAGTCCTCGCCTGGCGATTGAGTTAGCAAGATCCTGCACACTTTCAAAGAAAGAAACACGATCCCCAACTTCTTGATTAAGATCGATTTTCCCATCTCGATGATCGCGTATTTCCGCTGGAGTTATCCGTCCGACATAGCGTGGGTTTTCTTCCGCAGTATGGATGGTTTGTAATGGCAGGGTTTCAATTCGGCCTTCACCTACCTGATTTTGCTCTTGGAGCATGGCGCCAATGGATTCTTGGAGATGTGTATCCTTGACGCTAAATCGCTTTCTGGTCATAAATCTATCCGTATACGCGCTCAAAAATGACTCGGCAGACTTCTTGAATCTCTTGCCGTGCTTTGTTTGATGGTGGAAAGTTAAAAATTGAACCTACATCACGATACATCGATTTTTTGTAATCAGTTCGATAGCCAATGTTCACCGGAAGGATATAAGGGGCTATGTTGGGATCGCTGGTCAATAATTCCATGTGCTCTCGATGAACCTGGGTACTGAGCTGTAGTTTGTTGGGCAAAATACCGATAATTTTCAGTTGCTCATCCCTTGATCGCCCGATGTTGATGTTGTTTCGTAGTGCGACCATGCCAAACAGACCTTCAACAGAGGGGGCTTCCATTTCACTAGGTATAACGATATGTGTTGAAGCATGGAGTGCCGCTGTTGTTAGCGGCCCCTTTGATGGACGCGTATCAATGACTACCAGATCGTAAGAAGACATGACATCAGGCAGAAAAAGGAAGTCACGCAAGCGACGAACCACTTTGAGATAGACATCTTGTTTGTTGACAAGCTCAACGTCTGCAAGAAGCTGTGCGTGCGCTGGGAGAATATCAAGCCCTTTAATATCAGTAGGATAGGGTATTGCTTCACCTGAAAACCAGATATCAGCTGATGAAGAAACCCCATCCCATTCTTTGTCGTTACTTGTCCAATCAGGGTGAATTGGAGGAGCGTAGTCTTCACTGCCATCGCTGAGTAATCGCATGTCAATAAAGCGGCGACTTAAGTTAGTCTGGGGGTCAAGATCAATCAATAAGGTTCGTTTTCCTAGAATGATGGATGCATATTCCCCCATCGTTTTTGATAGCAGTGTTTTTCCAACGCCGCCTTTATTGTTTGCCGTCGTTATTACACAGTATTCGTTCATTTTTTATTGAACCCTTGAACCTTTTCAATGGATGTGAATTCTGCTAGAAAGCAAATGTCTAGTCAAGAAAATCATCTTAGGTGATTTTCATCAAAGATAATTATTATATAAACATATTCATACTATTAGAGACGTGAATTTGTACGTATCCAAGGCTAAATTACGTCTAACCGATTGAAAATAAACGCTTTAATCTTTGGTTGTTGTTGGAGGTGCGTACAGATTCATGATGTCAAGCGTACATTTTCATGAGAAGATGCGTACAGATTACCGACCGTATACGTACAAATAACTAGCCCAAATTTCTGTGATTTTCTTGATTGGTCTGGCACTTGAAAGTGAAATACTTAGCGTTATTTTCTTTAAAAAACAGTATGTTAAGTTTTTTCAACCATGATTGCCTCGTGGAGGCGAAAAAATTTAGGTGCCGCCTACGTACAGATTCATGATCACATACGTACAGATTCACGATCAGCCTTGTTGATGCGTACAGAAAAGAGAGTTTTATTTGTTAAATAAGACAAGCGCTGTCTGTTTAATCAGGCAAAACGATGGTTTCAAGCAGAAAACAATGCTTTACACTGATTACAAGGAGCTATGGGTGCTCTGTGCCAAGCTTGAACACGGTCAATGTCATGAATTTGTACGTATGGTCTTCAACTTAAACGCAGATCATCGTGAATTTGTACGCATCGGGTGGCTTAAGTCTGAACAGGTCGTTTTTTTGTACGTAACCCAACACTAACGGAATTAGAGATGCCGGGCTTGAGACATATCAATCAAAGTCAAACAGTCACCAAGTCACATGAGTTGGTCGCTGCAAACATCGACGATATGACCTTGAAAGAGGCTCAGTTGTTGGCTTTAGCCGTAAGCATGATCCCGGACGAGGCTTCGACACATCCGCAAGAACGTATCAGGGTCACGATTGAGCGAAGAATGTTAGACGTAGTGTTTGGGCTCAATGGCATGTCCAATACCAAACTTAAGCAGCTCGCGTCGCTTTTGCAGAAACGAGCCGTGACCATTCGTCCGCGCGACCTAGAGAGTAATTTGGATCTTTTTGATGACGAGGCTGTGTCGGAAGAACTGAACAAAGAATGGAAGCGCATGGTTATCGTCCCAACCTGTGAGTATAAAGACAGCCAGTTCGTCATAACGCTCAATCAGGATCTAAATGAGCACTTCCTCGCGTTGCGGGATCGTTTCACTTCATATCGTCTAGTCAATATTGTCGGTTTGAGCTCGCCGTATCATTTGCGCCTTTATGAGATTTTGCTGATGCGCGCCGACGATGCTTCGGAGGTACGCATTGAACCCAACCGTTTACGTGACATGCTCGGTGCCCAAGGCAAGTACACGGCATTTTTTGAATTTCGGCGACGCGTTATTGAGCCTGCGGTGCAGTCAGTCAGTGAGCATACTGATCTGGTCGTTGATTTTGAGACGGTCAAAAATGGTTCTGAAATTGTTGAAATTGTCTTCCGCGTAAGTCGTAAAGACGATTTGTTTGCCTCGCTGCCTGCGCCAAGCAATGTGGATGATGTTGAACACTCTAATTGGGTGGCGATGTTGATGGAAGCCGGTCTACCCCAGGCAACCGCAATCAAAGTAGCCAATATTCATAAGGGAACGCTACATGAGTTAGAGCAACACGTACTCGCGGCGAAACATTATCTACACAAATTAGCGCGTAACGGGTCTACATCCAACCAAGCGGGTGTGTTTTACAAGTCAGTCAAGGAAAAATGGGTGCCGCAGGCACCACGTATTCCAGAAAGCCAACGAAGCCTGGATGAGGTCATTAAAGAAGGGCAGGGCGTAATGACAGCAGCATCGCTGGATTATGAAGCCTTGTGTCAGGCATTGGAGCACAATCAAAAACTGGCTGAAGGATTCCTTAAGTTTATAAAGCAGCGAAGAGACATGGTTTCATTACTGTTGCTTGAAAAGCACGGACTTCGTGGGTCGGGCTTGAGAAAAATCATGCTTGAATACGGCGAATGGCTCCAGCGAGAAGGTCTATTGTAATGGTCTAATGAACTTGGACAGTCGTTAGGGTAATTTTCACTCTAAACGCC
>DYKH01000191.1:0-5076 GCA_020722685.1 Caldithrix sp.
CGTCTTGGCGGGGCAGCGTCTCCCGAAAGATAAATCGGGGCGGCATCTCGGGTGAGAGATAAAATCTACCTAGGGAGAAGTCCAGCACACACAAAATTTTTCGGACGCTGCCCCGTAATGCTGTTCTGGCATCACGCCCGTTAAAGTTTTTTTTCGTAAAATCATTTTTATAATTATCCACCATTTTTATTTCATCCCCGCGCGTTTATTTTTTTTCGGGCGAGCGGGACAACGCGGAGGTTAGGGGACCCCCTATAAGGGGTCCCCCTAACCTCCTCCCGCGTTTTGTCTAACTTTACCGCAAGAACCGAAGATGCACCCCTAACCTCGCTCTGGATCTGCGTTGGAAGGTTACGTGTACCGAAGAGGGATCGAATACTCATGAGTACCAAAACAACCCTCTGCACCCCTAACATCGCGCTACAACAGCGAAAGCGTTTCTCGGTGCAGCCAATTGCACCGAAGATGTACCGAAGAGCTAAAAAGCTCTGGCAGTGGATAAAAAATACCTGGATATTTTCTAACATCGATGGTTAAGCCAAAGTTTTTTCTAACTTTTTTTAAGAACAGCATTAATCCAGTATCTTCGTGTCTCGACATTTTTTTGAAGCCACAAGTAGTCCCCGTACCCCATGACCGCCCGTGACATTAATTATTTTCCCTTGATTAATTAAAATTTTGGCAGCTTCTAGTATCGTTGTGGCGTCAAGATGACGACCGTTGGTGGAAATTATTCGGGCAGCGGAAATGGGGTTCGACCCATGACGGCTTATGTGGTAAGGTGTCCCAGAGTTCTCCGCGAGAGCAATGGCATTGAAAACCAGATCAACCGGCTTATTAAAAGCTTCTTCTTCAGAGACCGGACGGAAAACCCCGCGTTCCCAGATGAGAGTCAGTTTGCCCCCGGCTTCGGAGTAGTTGGCCTTTTCGTTGGTGATCGTCCGGTAGGGAGATGGATCAGAACTGAACCAGGACAGGAATACCCGGTTTCTGACGGAATTGTTCCAAGCCGTCGAGCCGGAGAACGTCACGCCCTTTTGCTTTGGAGGGTGGGAGATGAGGATGGGGGTGGTGTTGTGTCGGAGGCAGAGTCCGCCTATGACGGCTTTGATAAATAAGTTGACGGAAGAGCGTGTGTTTTCGGAACCGGCAAACACATCGGCGACCGTATCAAGAATCAGCAGGCGTGGTCCTTGGGGGAGGTTGGCCAGCATGGTGTTGAGGGTATCGTAGAATGGTCCTTTCCGGACGTTGCCCGACTGGTCCTCCTCGCAGAGAACAGACGATTTACCAGCCCTGGAAGCGATGTAGAATGGTGAAGACTCTGGTGTGAATGGGAAAGCGTCACGAATTTTCGCCATGCGTCGGTCGATCTCATCGTCGTCATCCTCGCAGGTGACGAAGAGGACGGGACCGGTGGTGACGGGAATACCGAGCCATGGTTGGCCGGAAGAGACAGCGAGGCCGAGTTGGAGGGCGAGAAGAGACTTGCCGGTGCCGCCATCACCGGATAAGAGAGTGAAGGCTGTCGGGCCGCGTGGTATCCAGCCGTCGACTACCCAAATTCTCGGTGGATCGACGAGCCCTATTTCGGAGAAAGGCCGTGGGCTGTCGGGGTCGCGGAAAGGCGCGAAGGGAATCTGGGATCGACCGTGCGGAAATTGAGCATACTTGAAAGCGTTGGTGACTTTTTGGTGGAGTTCTTCTTCGGACCAGGGGGGTTGGCAACGTGGGTTGAAGAAGTCCTGGAGAATCTCGAATGTCATTTGTGGTGAAATACCACAGTCGCGAATTTGGCAGGCCAGCTTGAACGTGTGATTGTCTCCACCCCGGCCTTCGATGGCTGGTGGATAGGTTAAGGCAAGATCAACAGCGTGACGAAGATCAGCGGGCCGGTCTTGTGCTTCCGGGTACAATCCGGGATCAAACACCCGTTCTTTGGGCGTCCCGGCTTGATCGGCCAGCCATTCTGGAACAGGAACCGGTTCTCGGTTGGATTCCAGAACGTAAGGTCGACCGTCTATCTGGGATGGGGGGCAGATAACATACCCTCCTTTGGATTTGATGTCAATACCGGGAAACAAGCGTATGCGTGACCGGGTTTGGCCGGTGAAGTACAAGTGACGGCCGCCGGATTGAGTGGTAATCGTGAACGTGTCCGGGACACCGTAGAGAAGTTGTAATTTTTCAAACTGAACCGAGCCGTTGTCTTTTTGGTCTATGTCCAGAACGACTAGATTGGATGGTCCAGTGGCGATTGCCCAGTTACAGCCGGGAAACCGGGTGCTCCATTGGAGAATTTGGTCAGGGTCGTTTGAGGCGTTTACTTCCCAGTCAGAGATACACGGGCGTTTGCCGTTGGGTTTGATGGGGAATATCTTAAAGTTCGTCAAAAACGTATTCACGGTGTCTATTTCCTCCTCTTCTGGTAGGGTCGGAACAGGTGATTCTTGGTCTCTCCCGGAAACCACCAGTCAAAGACACAAGTGGTGTAGCCAAGTTTGCGGCTTTCCTCAACGAGTTTTTCGATGACGCGGACGGACGTGTGACGCCGGCCGTGAAGGATGTTGTTCAGTGCTTGCCGAGAAAGTCCGGCTGCCCGGGCGATACGCGTGAGGGCACCCCATTTGAAAGGCATGGTTGGTTCTCCTCGGTGGGATTGATGTCTTTGGAGAAATTTCCATTGACATTGCATCTTAATTAGAATACAATTTTTGCAGGAAAAAGGCAAGAGAAAAACATATGCGAAGAAGTCCTGATTTGTTCCACAAGAAGATCGCCGCTCTTCGGGCGCAAGACTTGGCATGGGTGAAGATGCTGCCTGAAGGTATGTTTTCTTATCGGGACGCGGCGGAAGCCTGGGGCGTCCATTGGAAGACAGCCCGAACACGGTTGAATCTGTTGCGGGCGACCATGATGGTTTGCTGGCGCAAGAAAACAAAACGTTGGTATGTGAGGTGTCGGAAATGATCGTTGGTTTGTGTGGGTATGCCGGTTGCGGGAAAGACACGGCGGCGGAACACATGCCTGGTTGGAGACGTGCGGCGTTCGCGGACGAGCTGAAAAAGGATCTTAGGGAGGTCCTGGCCGAGGTTGGGGTGGACGTAGAACGGATGGACCGTGAAACCAAAGAAAAAGTTCGGCCGCTGTTTGTGGCCTGGGGTGTTGTCGCACGGTCTTTTGACCAGCGGCATTGGATCAATCGGTTGATGAAAACCATTCCGCAGGACAAAGATGTGGTGATTACGGATGTTCGGTATATAGATGAGGTGGATGCGATTATCCTGGCTGGTGGTCTTGTTCTTCATATCATTCGACCGGAAAATCGTCCGGCCAACCAGGAAGAAGAATTGAGTATCGGTCGCATTGATCGAGTGTGCAGACTCCCGAAAATACTGAATGATTCAACCCCGGAAGCCCTTGGTCAAGCGGTGTTGGCGCATATTTCAGAATGGAGGAAGAAGTTGTGAAACTTCTGCCGTTCCAGGAAGTCGGAGTAGATTGGCTCATAGAACACTTCCGAGCTATTCTTGGAGATGAGATGGGTTTGGGCAAAACAGTACAAGTCCTTGGTTTGATCCGGGCTTGTCCTGGTATTCGTTACACGGTAATCGTGTGCCCGGCCACGCTCAAGATGAACTGGGCGCGGGAGATTTCAAAATGGTGTCCGGGCCGGTCGGTGGAGATTGTGAGTGGTACGAGTCGAGCGGCGGTCCCGAAGCGCGATTTCATAATTCTGAACTATGACATATTGAAGGCGAGAGTACCGGATCTTCCAGGTAGATATGACTTGGTGGTGGCCGATGAAGCGCATAACTTAAAAAACACGGAAGCGGGAAGATCGAGAGCGTTTTTCGGGAATCTAATCTCGGCTAATAGACTTCTCTTTCTGACCGGCACGCCGATCCCAAATCGTCCGTATGAGCTTTGGCCGTTGCTTTATGCGATAGATCCCAAGAAGTGGAGGGATCGCCGAGCGTTTGAGAGCAAGTATTGCGGCGGACACTTGACAGAGCGGGGTTGGTGGGCGAAAGGCGCGACGAACTTGGGGGAACTGAACACCGAGATCGCGCCGATTATGCTAAGACGATTGAAGCGGGACGTAATGCCGGAACTACCGGAAGTGTTCCACCAAGTGCTGGAAGTTAATGGAGATTCAAAGATAGCAGATAAGGAAGGCTGGCGTGAACTTCTCCAAACGACGGAAAGATTGGGTAGTGTTCCGGAAGATCAGATGTCAAAACTCCGCCGGTTGGAGGGAATAGCGAAAATACCACAAATCATCGCGCATCTGGAGGAATTGTTTGCCGCGGGTAAGACGAAGGTCGTCGTGTTTGCGTATCATCGGGAAGTGATTCAGGCGTTGGCGGATCATTTTCTTTCGGCCGCGCGGATTGATGGCGGAACCCCGACAAACCAGCGTGATCGGCAAGTCCGGTTGTTCCAGGAGAGTTCCTTGTGCAATCTGTTCATCGGCCAGATTCAGGCGGCCGGGGAGGGCATTACGCTCACGGCGTCGGACCATGTGGTCTTTGGAGAGCTTGATTGGGTTCCAGGACGTCTGATGCAAGCGCTCAACAGATGTCATAGGATTGGCCAGAAGGGGAATGTTTTGGTCCAATATCTGGTAACAACTGGAAGTTTCGATGCCTGGATGGGAAATACGATTGTTCGGAAAATTGGACAAATCGGTGTCGCGCTTGGAGACATGCGGGTTTCCGTGGCTGACGAATTAAAAACATTTTTTGCTTGACAATTGTATTCTGTTTGGGATATATTATCGGTATCGGCTGGACGAAATAATTCGGGGAGCCAGGTGGGTTTCAGGATTACACGGGCCTGAAATAGAGGGTTCAAATCCCTCTCTCTTCGCTGATTTCCCCCAAAAAAATTCAATAAGGAGCTTGTGTATGATCGAACAGACTTTGGAACGTATCGCGGTCGCCCTGGAAAAGATTGCTGGAGGCGTCCAGTTGGAACAGAAAATGGTTGAGCGGGAGAAAGTGGTGGAGGCTCCAAGGAAACCTGGTCGTCCGCCGAAGGCGAAGGAAACCCCGAAGGCGAAGGAAGAGCCGG
>DYKH01000191.1:5176-9255 GCA_020722685.1 Caldithrix sp.
CCAAGGAAGAGCCGGCCAAGGAAGAGCCGGCCAAGGAAGAGCCGGCCAAGGAAGAGCCGGCCAAGGAAGAACAGGTTCCGGGGAAGTTGACGCACGATGATGTTCGGAAAGCTTTATCGGAATTGATGACACATAAAGGGGTGGATACGGCCAGAAAAATTTTGGCCACTGTTGGTAATGCGGCAATTGTCAGTGCCATCAAGCCCGAACTCATTCCTGCTGTGTATGAAGCTGCAATCCGCGCTCTGAACGAGGAGTCACCTCTTGGCTAAGAAAGCAAAGCATTCCAGCATCGGGGCGTCCAATTCACATCGTTGGCTTGAGTGCCCCGGCTCCGTGGCTTTGGAAAGCCGATTTCCCGATGTGGCAAGTCCGTATGCTGTTGAAGGCTCTGGTGCCCACCGTCTAGCGGAGAAATGCCTGCTGTCCGGTAATAATCCGGAAGCTTACTTGGGGAAAGATCTTCTGCTGGAAGACGGAACGCCGGTACCGGTGACGGAAGATATGGCTACGGCTGTGGGCACATACCTTCAATTTGTGCGGGAAACGTTGGCCGGGCTCCCTGGCGCAAAAATCTCGGTCGAGGTAAAGCTCCATCTGTCCTGGATCAATCCCATGCTTTATGGGACGGCCGATTGTATTATTTCCCAGCCCTTTGGGAAGTTGGTGGTGATAGACTACAAGCACGGTGTAGGCGTGCAAGTGCAGGCTGAGGATAATCCCCAAGCCAAATATTACGCTCTTGGCGCTCTTGGCCCGGAAGATTGTTCCGGGGCCGAACAGTATGAAGAAGTAGAAATGGTGATTGTCCAGCCACGGGCGCAAGGCGAACCGATTCGCCGGGCACGGATTTCTCCGGCGGAACTTCGGGAATGGGGAGAGACAGTCCTCGGGCCCGGTGCCCGGAGAGCTCTGAGCCGGAATGCGCCTTTGAAAGCTGGCGAGCATTGTCGATTCTGTCGGGCGGCGGGTAGTTGTCCAGAGCAAATGCGGCAAGCTTTGACCGTAGCGGGCGAGACGTTCAAGCCCGTTGATCTGAAAGACGGCCAACTGCCCGACGTTTTGCTTCTGAGTAATAACGAGTTAGGCCGGATACTAAATTTAGTCCCTCGGTTCGAGCAATGGGTGGCGGATGTTCGGGGGAGAGTCCAACAGGAATTGGCGGGGGGCCATGTGGTTCCGGGCTGGAAATTGGTCCAGGGCCGGAGCAACAGGAAGTGGAAGAACGAACAGACTGCGGCTGATACGTTGCGAATTGAACTTGGTGAGGATGCGTTCACTTCGCCATGTCTGAAAAGCCCGGCTCAAATCGAGGCCGTTGCGAAGCGGAAAAATATCGTGCTTGATCTTGGCTATCTCACGGAGAAACCTGATGGGAAGCCAATACTTGTGAATGAAAACGATGCGCGGGCACCGATTGACGTGTCCAGACCTGAGGATGTTTTTGGAGAACAACATGAGTAAGAATCCCGATACCAAAGTCATTACCCCACAGTTCCGAATGGCGTTCGTTTTCCTGATGAATCCTAGAGTGAAGGACGACGGGAAGAAGTCTTATGAATTGACCATGCTATTCCCGCCGGATGCCGACCTGAGTTCATTGAAGAAAGCGGCCAATGCAGCTCTGGTTGACAAGTGGGGAACCGACCCAAAGAAGTATCCACCAAACCTCCGGTCGCCTTTCCGGTCGGGCGACGAACCGGGTCTTTCCAAATATGACGGTTTTGCGGGTATGACTGTGGTTCGGGCCAGCACTACAACCCCACCGGGGGTTGTGGATGCGAAGGTCCAACCGATTGTCGACCCACAAGAAATTTACCCCGGTCGCTGGGCTATCGCCAGTTTGACGGCGGGTGCGTATGACACCAAAGGCAATCGCGGTGTCACTTTTTATCTGAACCATGTCCAGATTCTTCGCCATGACACGCCTTTCGCAGGGCGCAGTCGCCCTGAGGATGTTTTTCAGCCTGTTGACCTTCCGGTCACGGGCGGCGAGGATTTCTTCGGGTGAAGCTCACTCTTGACTTTGAGACCCGCTCTCCCGCCGATCTGACGGGGGGCGGCGTCTGGAAGTATTTCACGCATCCCGATACCCGGATTCTCTGTCTGGCCGGACAAGTCGATGACAGTGAGCCATGGTTCTGGCTTCCCGATTGGGTTCTCGCCCTGCACCCGGGACTGAAGCAAATCTTCTTCGTCTACAGTGACAAAGACTTGCGGGCGTTACTACCGAACGTGGATGTTTTCGAGGCGCACAACGCAGAGTTCGAGCGGGCCGGATGGATTACTCAAATGGTCGGTCGTTATGGATTCCCGGAGATTCCTGTGGAGAAATGGCGTTGCACGGCTGCTCAGTCGGCGATGCACGCGTTGCCCCGAGCGTTGGGTAAAGTCTGTGAAGCCTTGCAGTTGCCGATGCGGAAAGACATGGCCGGGTCTTTAATCATGCGAAAGATGTGTGCGCCACGGAAGCCCTTGAAAGGGGAAGATCCGGCTGGGACATATTGGGTGGAAGATTTCGATTCTTTCGTGACCCTTCTCAAGTATTGCCGCCAAGATGTCCGCGCCGAAGCGGGTTTGTCTAAGCATCTCCATCCATTGCCACGGAACGAACAGAAAATCTGGGAAACGGACCAGAAAATCAACGAGCGTGGTGTAGCGATTGACATAGATTTTGCCCGGAAAGCGTCTGAACTGGGTGAAGCTTGGCAAACGATGTTAAAGACGGAATTTTTGGCCTTAACCAACGGCCAAGTCGACTCCTCGACTTGCGTGGTAAAATTTCTGGATTGGCTCGCCGAGGAAGGCGTGTCGTTGGATGATCTCACGAAAGACTCCGTGGCTCACGCCCTGGCCCGAACGGACTTGTCCAGCAAAGCCCGAAGAGCTTTGGAGATACGTCAGTCGTCCGGTCGAACTTCGACGGCGAAGTATGAAGCCGTGCTTGAGCGAGTACAAGAGGATGGACGTGCCCGGTCGTTGTTCCTTTATCACGCCGCGACAACCGGGCGGTGGGGTGGTCGATCCATTCAGCCGCAAAACATGCCGTCACGTGGAATAATCAAGGATACTGATCTAGCTATCAAGCTTATCAAAGGCGGGGTTAGTCCAGCAGAACTGGCGATGCTTTGGGATGATCCTTTGCATGTCCTTTCGTCCTGTGTCAGAGGATGTATCATCGCAGGACCTGGGAAAGACCTGTGTGTGATAGATTACTCGTCAATTGAAGGCCGGGTTTTGGCGTGGCTTGTCGGGGAAGCGGCTGTTCTTGCGGCGTACAAAGCTGGGCGCGATTTGTATAAATTGGCCGCTCAATCGGTTTTCAACGTGGCGTATGACGAAGTTACCCCGGAGCAACGTCAGATCGGGAAAGTTTGTGAGCTTGCTCTTGGTTACCAAGGCGGTCGAGGTGCATTTTCGGTAATGGCCAAAGCCTACGGGATCGAACTTCCCAGTGACGAACGAATCCAGGAGATTGTCGAGGCTTGGCGGAATAACCGGGCCGCGACAGTTGCGTTTTGGCGTAAGATGGAAACCGCAGCGATCGACGCAGTGACGAATCCTGACACGGTAATTTCCTGTGGGAAGTTGCTTTTCAGAAAGAAGGGGCGGTATCTGATGATGCGGCTTCCGTCAGGCCGCTGTCTCTATTACCCAGATCCCCAGCTTGGTTCTAAAGAAACCCCATGGGGTGATATTGTTCCGTGCTTGCGCTTTGCGGGTCAGGATGTCAATAACCATTGGATCACCCTTGATACATACGGTGGACGGTTGACGGAGAACGCCGTTCAGGCCATCGCGCGGGATATCCTGGCCGAAACACTGGTTCGTCTTGAGAATTCAGGGAAGTATAAGCCGGTGCTTCATGTCCATGATGAAGTTGTCTCTGAGGTCGATGAAGGCCAGGGCGATTTGGTTGAGTATGAGAGTTTGGTGCTGACGTTACCGGATTGGGCGGAGTCTTTGCCTTTGGAAGCCCATGGATGGATCGGGAAACGATATCGAAAATGAAATGACGATGACCATACAGTATCCGAAAATGCGTTGTTCCGGTGATTGCGGCCCGACAGCAATCGCCT
>DYKH01000697.1 GCA_020722685.1 Caldithrix sp.
CATCACCTTATACACAAGTCGACAAGTTGCTGTAAGATAAACGATTTATGCCTATGAACTGGTCAGCTACCGAACTCACCGATCTCGACTTAGGAGACAAGCGTCTCGCCGCACGCGCTATCCATATTCTCAACACGCTGATGAACGCGCCCCAATGCAGCATTCCCAAAGCCTGCCGCAGTTGGTCGGACACGATGGCGATGTATCGCTTCTTCTGGAATGATGCTGTCAGTCATGATGCCTTGATTGCTCCGCATTACGAGGCGACGGAGCGCCGTATCCGTCAGCAAGATTCGGCGATTATCTTGTGCATCCAAGACACCACAGAACTGGATTTTAATGGACAAGAAACCGAGGGTTTAGGGCGTTTATCCTATGATAGGCAACGCGGTATGTACCTGCATCCGACGCTGTGTATCACGCCCGACCGCCTGCCGTTAGGCATCACGGATGCGTGGATGTGGTCGCGTGGCTTGAGCAAAGCGGCAGACCTTGCCAATCCCAGCCTCAAAGAAAGCCGCCGTTGGATCGAAGGCTATGAACGTGTCGCCGACATGGCACAACGCTGCCCAGCGCAACGTTTCATCTACTTGGGCGACCGAGAAAGCGATTTTTATGACCTGCTTAAACGGGCGCAACAACTGGGTTATCCAGCCGACTTGGTGTTGCGGGCGCAGCATAACCGCGCCGTGGGTGATGACACCAAACTCTGGGATGCGATTGACCAACAACCGGTGTCGTGCTGTATCACGTTCACCAAACCGCGCAAGAAGGGCGAAAAGTCCCGCAAAGTGGTTCAAGAAATCAAAGTGTTGCGTTACACGCTGCGCCCGAAGAGTAAGCAGCCGATGGTATTGACGTTGGTACAAGCCAAGGAACTTCATCCCCCGAAAGGCACAAAACCGCTCGTTTGGCGGCTCGTCACCAACCGCAGCGTGGAGACGGCTGAGCAAGCCATAGAATTGCTCGACTGGTATCGCGCTCGTTGGGAGATCGAGATGTTTTTTGATGTCCTGAAAGTCGGTTGCCGTGTTGAAAACCTACAACTCGACACCAAAGAACGCCTCGAAAAAGCCCTCGCCATGTACATGATCGTCGCATGGCGCATTATGTTCCTGATGCGTTTGGGACGAACGTGCCCCGATCTTCCTGCTGATTTGATCTTTGAACCACTCGAATGGAAGGTCTCTTTCCGGCTCGACAAAAAAGCATTACCTGATGGCATTCCAACGCTGAATCAAGTGATCAGAAATCTGGCGACGTTGGGCGGCTTTCTGGGCAGAAAAGGTGATGGTGAACCCGGTGCAAAAAGCATTTGGATTGGCTTCATGCGTGTACAGGATTGTATTCTTGGGATTCAGATGGCTAGTGAGCTAGGGGCCGAGTGAGTTGTGTATAAGGAGATG
>DYKH01000698.1 GCA_020722685.1 Caldithrix sp.
AGCAGGGGACTCATAAGCCCTTGGTCACTAGTTCGAATCTAGTCGCCGGCACACGCCAACGCCTTGAAAAAAGGCGTTTTTTCTTTGCCTACCTTGACCAAGAGCCTTTCAGTCCTTCACGCTTTCGCCGTCACTTGAAAGAATCACCCCCAACGCAGAATGTTGCGCGTGTTTCCTTCTCAATTCCTCTTTGAGAAAGACCGAATAGAAATTCTTGGTCACTTGCACGTCAGTATGACCCATCAAGTCGGACAGACTCGCCAAATCACCGCCCGCCATCAAATACAACTTGGCGAACGCGTGACGAAATGAATGAGGATTGACGCGCCCACTGATACCCGCTTTGTTTTTCAATCGCTCAAGCATTTGATTGACGCCGTACGTCGACATCTCCCGACCGCGACAACCAATGAAAACGAATTCCGTATCTTGGGGACGCTCCGCCAACCATGCTTGCAACGCCGTTTTTGTCTCATCGTGAAAGAACACGTATCGAGATTTGCGCCCCTTCTCTGTGACCAACGCGCTACCATCCTCGAAATTCAAATCTTGGACGCGCAGACCAACGAGACCACCCACGCGACAACCCGTATCAAGCAAAAAAAGAATGATTGCGTAATCCCGCTTTGATTCCTTCGCCACATCAAGTAACTTGCGAACGTCCTCGATGCTTATTTCCTTTGGTGTTGTCTTAGGTAGCGATGGCTTTTTCAATTTCCGTGCAGGGTTTTGCTCGATGCGCTCATTCTCTTCAAGCCAATTAAACAGACGCTTGACCGCACGTACATAACTTTGAACAGTGAAAGGTGACAACGAACCCCGAACAGGTTTGCGCCATTTGTGACCTTGCCACTTGATACTTTGTTCTCGCAAAGATGCGATGAACTCGCGCAGGTCATCCGCCGAAATCTTTTTCAAGTCACAATCTCGCAGATAGCGAACAAGATGCGACAAACGACGCTGATACCAACGCCGTGTTGTTTCTTGGAGACCATCTGCAACAGCGCCTTTGAGAAACAACTTGACCGCTTGCGACAACTTCACGACGACACCCCACGATAAGCCAGAGCCAAATCAATCATCGCAAGATGCTTGGGTTTCATGCGCCACGAACTGCTCGCAATCATTTCCGAAACCTTGTCCGCACCTTCTACGATCTGCAAAGCACAAAGACTTGGCGCAAGTTGACGGTCAAACCATTCCTTGATGTTCTCAATTGTGCGAACGCCAACCGAAAAAGTTAGACGCTCTTTTGACGCAAACCCTAGAAACTCATCCCACCACGGCGCCGTAACCCATCGGCTTTTGTGTGAATCGCCAGACAAAACTTTGAAATCCAAATAACTCTTGATGTAGCCAGTCGCCCAAGTTTGCCAAGTCTCTAAATGATTGAGAATATACCCC
>DYKH01000699.1 GCA_020722685.1 Caldithrix sp.
GGATTACTTCCCTATCCAGTTCACGCGTTCGTAGCGATCCAGATATCCTGGCTTTAGGCTTTCATCGTTGATCAGGATGTCGAATTCCTCTCCACTGGCAAGCGCATCTTTGATCGCGTTGCCCAGGTCGCGCATAATCCTCTCATGCTGCGGGTTTGCAGTTTCCTGTGTCTTCTCGGTGATGACAACCGGGAACATGGCCCACAACAAATCTCCGCCGCTGTACTTTGCTCCCTTGCCATGTATACATTCCTCCGGATCAGGCAATTCATCGCTACAATAAACGCCGTCCGGGATATAATAGCCCTCCGGGATGACGATTGCCAGAGTAGCTCTTGTTTTCGAGGGGGTGTGGGTGTTCGCGTAATCTCTGAGGTGTTGAGCAAGCGCCACGACCTCCTCGTTGGCAATGGTACCATCAGCATGGTTCGCCCAAAAGAAGAAGTAAGTTGCACCTCGGTCGTAAAGGCCTTCCAGAACAATCTCGCGCAAATGCACTGGCGTGCCAGAATAGACGCCATATCCCCATGTTGCATTGAAGTGATTGGCAGCCCCGCGCTCAAAAGCGGCAATCAACCGAATGTAGTTCTCTGGTGTCTCGGGGATGTCAAGTGCGAAAAATTCATTGAAGAAATGAATCTGTTGCAGGAAGGATCCGCCAAGCCCTTCTACCCAGAAGCCGTCCGCTCCTGCTCTCAGGTCATACCAAGCGATCGATTCGATTGTGTTAGCTGCAAGAAGCGGAGCGTTGCGGCCACAGCCACCACACATAGGTCCGCGCCTCTCTTCAGTCAAAAGCCCTTCCACAAAAGACACATAGGACTGCGATGCGCTCACAAGATCGGGAGTTCCTTCTGGCGTAAGGAAATGTGCGTATGGTTCATCTAAAAACATCGCACCACTGACGAAGTTTTGGTCTTCCAGTTCTTCGCCATCGGGGATGACGCCGTAAGGGTCATCAGTTGGTATGCTGTGATAGTATCGAATCCCGTAGGGTTTGACCGCGATCACAAAATCGCGTCTCAGCTCGTATCGCCGTTCGATATCCTTGGTCATAAACTCAATCACAGCCCCAATTTCATTGATCCCCGCGTCTGTCAAGGGGCGAAGTTGGGAGAAATCAAAGTCGCCGAATTGAGTAACGCCGTCGGCATCAGCGCCCAAGACCTGCCGCGGGGCATACGTGGCGAGTATCAGTTTCGGTGCTGGTTGCTGTGGCGCGGTGGGTTGTTCTGAAAACATCTCAGAACAACCACTGCCAACGAGAAAACCGACGAAGGCCACCGTCACAGTCAGATACAGCCGATTTCGTCTTGTCATGTCAGACCTCCGATAGAGCGAACAAAAGCCGCCCAACGGTGGGTTTTAGCGGCAGGGCGGACGGGCGAGACTCCTTCGCA
>DYKH01000700.1 GCA_020722685.1 Caldithrix sp.
CAGGGCACCCAGGCGTGGGATCGGTACGCTTATGCCAACAATAATCCGGTCAGGTATACGGATCCAACAGGGCATTGTGTTGATGGAATATCCACCTTCTTGTGTGTCGCGGTTGCTGGAGCACTAATTGGTGGTGCTGTGAATGCTTATTTCCAATACAGAGATACTGGTTCTGTTGACTTAAGTGAAGTCGCCAGTGCTGCTGCAGCAGGTGCAGTGTCGGCAGTCGTATTAACTGCCTTAGCGCCGGCGTCCCTTGTGGGCGCGTTCGTGGCAGGCGGTGTGGCAAATGTGGCTGGAAATCAGGCAGGCGCATTGGTAGAAGGTGCGTTAAATACCGACGGAGGAGAGAATTACTGGGATAATTATGCGGAAGCAGGCGGTGTGTATGATGGCGAAGGTGTGACAAATTTGGACGGTGTTGCCGTTGATTTCGTTGTTGGCGGAGTTGTTAATGCAGGAGTGTCCTCGATTCAACATGGAATTTCAAAAATCTACCCTGTTTCCGATCCTTTCGCAAAACCCCAAGGAAATTACAATCCCATTGAATTTAGATACCAAGGCAATGGACAATGGGGAGTTTATCAGGAGCCTCTCTTAGGCTCAAGTGTTCAAACTGGAGGTAAAGCCGCGATTATGAATCAGGCCTCGGATTATTTCTTTGATGTAGTAAGTGAGTATTCTGAGCAATGGTTTGAAGAATGGTACGATGAGACAACTTACCCATATTAGTGAGGCAAACCCTTAATGAAAAAATTTTCTCACCGAAGTGCTTTTCTCTTGATCGTAGGCTTGAGTGTAGTTAATGGATTTAGTGTTATTGCTCATTCTCTGCTTGCGACTATAGTGGGAGTTTTTGTCGCGCTTGTTGAAATTCAACTTCTTAACGCTTATGAGGTAAGGCGGAAAGTCCTTAATCTCATAGGCGCTACATTTGCTAATACCGTAGTGGCTTATATTATTCTGTATTTTTATTGTGCATTATTTACAAACAGCCTATGTGAAAGAAATCTTTTACTGCTAAGCATAGTGCCAGGTTTCATTCTTACGATTGACTGGCTTGCAGTGCTTTTAATGTCTTTACTGAAAAGATGATGTGAACCAGTAAAACCTATTGCCAGCGCGACAACGCTACCATGTCCCTGACCTACGGCAAGGCAGGCCGCAAGTTGACGATGAACGACCCCGATATGGGCAACTGGAGCTACGCCTACGACGCCCTCGACCGCCTCACCTCCGCCTCCGCTTCCGGCGGGACCTCGGGCACGTACTCCGAAACCTACGCCTACGACCCGGCTACCGGCAGCCTCTCCACCAAAGGCGGCGTGACCTACGCCTACTCTCCCAGCCACGCCCACGCCGTCGCCTCTCTCTCCAACGGCAACACCTACACCTACGA
>DYKH01000701.1 GCA_020722685.1 Caldithrix sp.
CTAATTCGCTTCAGTGGATTTTGGCTTTTAGCTCCGAATCTTAATTTGGAGGAGAATTCATATAAGGGACGAATTCTGTGCTTGTGTGTAAGCGAACCGATGGCAATGTAGTCAAATAATGTCGATTCGTAAAAGAATAAGCCGTCCCGTTTATGGAAGCGGGCTTTCATATTTCGAGTGAGGCAAATTATACAAAAACCTTTATGGCAAGAATTAGCGGCTTACTGATAGATTTAGACGGCACGGTTTATAATGACAGCGTGCCAATTCCCGGAGCCGTCGACGCCATACGCTGGCTGCGCGGAATGGATGTTCCTTTTCGTTTCCTCACCAATACGACTATGAAAAGCAGGGGAACTTTGCAGCAAAAGCTCGCCGGAATGGGAATTCATGTTGCCAAGGAAGAGATATTTTCCGCGGCCTATGCCGGCTTATTGTATGTCCGGCAAACGCCATCGGCATCCTGCCATCTCCTCATTTTGGACGACGCGAAGAAGGAGTACGCCAATGTTCGGAGCGAGTCCGAGATGGTCGATTACGTAGTCGTCGGCGACTTGGGCGACGAGATGACATTCGCCAAGCTGAACAAGGCTTTTCGCTGCCTATTCAACGGCGCCAAGTTAGTGGCCTTGCAGAAAAACCGTTATTGGCTCAGCGACCAAGGCTATACCTTAGATGCCGGCGCTTTTGTCGCGCTGCTGGAATACGCCGCAAACACTGAAGCCATTCTCATCGGCAAGCCGGCGCCGGCGTTTTTTAAGCTGGCCTTAAAGGACTTGCGGCTCCCAGCCGAAGAAGTTTTGATGATCGGCGATGATATTGAGGCGGATGTTGGCGGAGCCCAGACAGTCGGCATGCGTGCGGCGCTGGTGCGGACGGGTAAGTTTCGCCAAGAAGATTTGGCACGAGCCAATATCCGGCCGGATTTTCTCCTGGATTCTCTCGCGCATCTGCCAACCTCCAAGCCGGCCACGCTGATGAGGAAATCGGAATAGTTGCACCGGCAGAACGGTTTAGCAATGTTAGGCTGCCACAAAATAAAATAGCGATCACCCCAAATATTTACTGGGTGTCGCTCATTCTGATTGTGGTATCGCGGTATTTCAGACCGGCGGACAGCAAAACCATTTGAGTTAATCAACAGAGATGATATTATGAAAAACATGAATGGCAACAAAAAAGAGTTGTCGTCAAAAGAACGTGAAGAACTACTCAGAGCATTGAAGGCCCGTTTTGAGAAAAATATGCACCTCCACACGGGCCTTGAATGGGCTAAAGTTCAGGCAAGGCTGGAAGCTCATGCTGAAAAACTGTGGTCGCTGAACGAAATGGAAAGAACCGGCGGTGAACCGGATGTTGTTGGTCATGATCAAAGACGGGCGAATACATTTTT
>DYKH01000702.1 GCA_020722685.1 Caldithrix sp.
CTGTGGCCGAATCGGCTCATCGGCGATGAAGCGCTGCCCGCCGATGTGGAATGGCGCGGGCCGGTCATCGCCGCGTGGCCCGACTGGCTGCTCAAGGGCGCGCCGCGCGAAAGCGGCCGGGTGACATTCACCACTTGGCACCACTACCACGAGGGGTACCCGCTCTTCCCCTCAGGCTTGCTGGGCCCGGTTGCGCTACACCTTGGGAAAATGGTGGAGTTCTAGCCAGAGCTTGTCCATGAAATCAGGAACCGGCAGAGTCAGTTTCAGCAATTGCCATTTTATAGGATGGGACAAAAAAAGAAAAGGAGAGCCAGCAATATACATCAATGGAGGCGGACTAAGCATCGTAGGCAGTGATTTCATGGACACCAACAAAAATCAGGTGGTCATAGACAAAGGAACTGTAGAAGCTGTGATTGTAGGAAACAGGCTCCGCGGGGGCGAGAAGGTTATAAATAAAGGCGAAGCAGAAGTTCAGATAGGACTGAATACTTATGGCGTCCCGGGAGTTGAGAAGGGAGCAATAATCATCGACGACAGCAGCTGTGATGGATCTTTCGCTGCCAACGGGGCGTGGTGTTCAAGCAGCAATGGTGGAAGTTATCTCGACTCTGTATCATGGGCCTGCAAAGGCAGCGGTGAATCCAAGGTTACATGGACTCCAAATATACCAGATGAAGGGATATACGCTGTTAGCCTCTGGTATGGAGACGACCCAAACGATGACCACGCCACAGACGCATCTTTTACAGTAAATTTCAAGGGGGGGTCGAAAGATTTTAAAATCAATTTGAAAGAGAATCAAAAACAATGGCGATTGCTTGGTGAATTTAAATTTTCCAAAGGCAAATCGGGTTCTGTTGTCCTCACCAACAAGGCAAATGGCAACGTAGTCGCTGATGCCATGAAATTCATGCCGGTGAAGTGAAACATCTATTGGCACAACTGGCAATCAGCCGCCCGGTTCAGCAGATATATCGGCGAAAACGCCAACTCGTTTTTCACGGGGAAAACGGGCTGGTTCCATGTTTTCCAGTTGGCGGCCAGGAATGGCCGCCCTACTTTTTGCGCACAGGTACCGAAGTATGTTGGGCGCTTGTCCTCCTTTGGAGGATTCCTGCCCGAGATCCTGGCTCCATGTTTTCCAGTTGGCGGCCAGGAATGGCCGCCCTACTTAAATTACTTATAAGAGTCAAGCCCCTTGCCACACCTTTTTCCATCACTTTTTCAGGCAATAGGTCGTTTATTTGTACCGGCGCCGGTTTTATTTAAAGGATCGCCAGCCCTTTGGGTATTGCTTTTTTTAAATTATGCTATATACTTGAAATCGTGCTTGATATTTTGCAGACATGAGCTATATGTAGTGCCGTAGATAAAAAAATTGGGAG
>DYKH01000703.1 GCA_020722685.1 Caldithrix sp.
ACCCTGTCCAGTCTTTGGCTGTTTCTCTCGCCGCCAATGCGAAGGCCTCCGAGAATAAAAATGATATTGAAAATTTCTTGAACACTACTGTTAGTCTTGTTTCCGGCCGTGAGATTGTTTTGCATTTGGGGGATACTGTTGACCGCGAGATATATCAGGTCACCAACGAAGGCACTCGGACTTTGGCGAACTATAATTCCCGCGACACTGGGCTCGAAATTAAGATCATGCCCTATAAGTCTGACGATGCTTGGTTCTTCCGTGTTTCGGTCGAGGATAGCAAGGCCATTTCCTCCACGGAAAAAAGTTCTTTTTCTGTTGATAATTATCTCCTTTGCCGTGCTGGTGACTATCGTCTGATCGGCCGTGTTCGCAAGGAGTCCACATCTGCGGCATATGAAAAGGGCGTGCCGTTTGTCGCTAGGATTCCGTTTCTTGGATGGTTTTTCCGGAATACGTCCAATTCCGATGATTCAAGGGATGTCGTTTATTTCCTGTCCGTGGGCGTGGACGGGCAGGCCGGCGAAGCCGTGCGGGAGCCGGCGCCCGCCTCGCCCACGGACTAGGAACGTCGCATAATTACACCGAGCATTATGTCAAACGCGACACCGCTTTTTTTTCTGTTTCGTCGCGTTTGGCATAATGCATATTCATGCGACGTTCCGTTCTGGGGGGTGTGTGGTGTCGGTTGACTGCATTGGCGCTTCGAGTAAGGCGAGAACGTCGAGGACGTTTGAAGCCGTTATGAGAAGAGAGCGGCCAGGCGTGCGGCCGGAGCACGCAACTGCCCTGCAATGGCGTGGGTCTCACGCCATATTCAATCATCTGTGAAGCGGGGGATTAGTTTAAGGGGGTAAGACCCCCTTTCCCTTCTGGCGTGTCTTCTGGACGTGGCTTTTCGTAGCCTGCAATGCTTTCCGCTGCTGTTTCGTGTGTGTTCGTCGGTGTTTCCACCGCCTGTATGGTGTATTTGCGTTTTGTGCGCTTCCTGCCTCTCCGGACACCGTTTATGGCTCGATCCTCGGCTCTTTGCATCACTTCGGCGTAGGATAGTAGTGTTTTTCCGTCTGGTGCTTTGTATTGAGTGAATTTCATTGGCTTTATACTTTGTCTTTTGACTTTTAGTATTTTTGCGGCAATTGCTGGGGTTATAAGCCCTCCGCGTCTACTCCATTCGCCTTCTATCCAGTTTTTGAATTCAAAGTTTTGCATTTGTCAGTTTATTTTTCCTTAATATGTAACAGCTTAGGAATAAAAGCAAGTTTTTTTTGACTTTGACGTTTGACAGTTAATGATTTAGCTCTTAAATTGTTGACGTTTGTAAGTTGAAAACTCAAAAAAAAAGGGGTGGTGTCATGGTGTGCCAGTTGAAGATGGTCGGCAGGGTGTT
>DYKH01000704.1 GCA_020722685.1 Caldithrix sp.
TTGTCGGGAGTATAATGCCTTTATCAATAAAACGGTTCGACCGTTTTACCCGCCCCCGACGACAAGGTAGCCACATGAGGCTGTCTTCCGTAACTTTGAGTACGGATAGTCGGGGGTGTTTTATTTATGGCAATCTCCACAGGTCAACGATTCGCGGGGAAATGAGACGAAAATGCTTGCTTGATCCGCGAAGTTCATGGATTCGCAACACGCCTGCAATCATATCAGCCAACTGCAAACCATCTTCATTTTTGGAATTTGCGCCAATGATATTCTTGAATGGGCGGATACGCTTTTCACGCTTGTATCTCTTCGTAAACTCGATACGCAAGTCGCGACAAAACGCTGGCGTTGCACCATCAATGATCAAGATATCATTGGAAATGTCCAATACCTCGGCTCTCATGGTTAATCCGATAATCAACTCAATTATCATCTCATGGGGCGACAAACAACTGAACGATGCGCCAATCCGCGCTTTATCCAGCACAACAGCCCGCACACGAAACGGCGTCTTCAGTACATCATGGAAGAAGCGATCTCTTGGCAAAGGTTTTGACTGGTGATACTTGAACTCAAAATTGGGTGAAACATGAATCGCTTTTCTCAAAGCAACAAGGGGTTGGAGCGGCGCACGTTCTGGCAATTGCACCATTGCCAATACGAAATGACTGCTTGAACTGGCTTGCCCTTCGAGGCCTGCGTCACCCGACTCGTCAACGAAGAAATATTGCATTGATTACGCCCCCACCTTCGCAATCTGCTCCTGTGTCAACGCGGCCAACTCTTTGACGGAGGCGAGCAGCGTCTCGCCCGTCTTTGCGGAGAGGGGAACCGCTTCTTCGCCTGCTTCACTCTTCGAGTACTCCGCGGGAGGCGCGGTGAGGTCGCGGACTTGGGCGAGTTTTTGAGATAACTCCGCTGGCAGGTGTCCCGCTTCGACGAGTTCGGCTTGGATGAGGCGCGGGGACGGCAGGTCAGACGACGGGTCGCGGTCGGTGTGGAGGGCGAGGAAAAGGCGGGACATTTGAAACCTGCGGAGGAACCAAGTCCAGGGAAAAAGGCCATTATCGAAATTGACGTAGTTCATTGTCGGGAGTATAATGCCTTTATCAATAAAACGGTTCGACCGTTTTACCCGCCCTCGGCGAAAGGTTGCCATGTGAGGTGACCTTCTCAAGCAAGACTTGAGATAGCCGAGGGTGTTTTATTTTAATCACGCCCCCACCTTCGCGATCTGCTCCTGCGTCAACGCGACCAGTTCACGGACGGACTCGAGCAATATCTCTCCCGTCTTTGCGGATAACGGAACCGCTTCTTCGCCTGCTTCGGGCGGGGCGGTGAGTTCGCGGACTTGGGAGAGTTTCTGCGCCAACTCTGCAGTGAGGT
>DYKH01000192.1 GCA_020722685.1 Caldithrix sp.
GACGAGTGATTTTCCAACCCCGGCGCAGCGTCCGCTCTTTTCGGTGTTGGATTGCTCACTCTTTGAGCAAACTTTCAACTTAAAACTACCTGACTGGTAGAATGCTCTTCGTCTGGCAGTTTCACGGCCCAGAAATAGGATTAGGAATATGAGTAATTCTTCTTTTTTTGATGCGTATTACTATGAACATGGGTGTGGTCGCCCGTACAAACGAGATGAAGGCTGGCTGAATTTCTTCGATGGGATCGCGAAGAGAATTATCGAAGAATCTGAGCCCAAGACCGTACTGGACGCCGGCTGCGCCCTGGGTTTTTTGGTGGAGGCTTTTCGCAACCATGGGGTGGAAGCCTTCGGGGTTGACATTTCCAGGTTTGCCATAGAAAATGTTTATGCTGATATTAAACCGTACTGCTGGGTCGGGTCAGTATGCGAGCCGTTTCCTCAAAAATATGACCTGATTACCTGCATCGAAGTATTGGAGCACCTGGCCCAGCGGGATTCGGAAAAGGCGATTGCCAATCTTTGCGCGCATGCCAACGAAATTATTTTTTCTTCGACACCCTTTGACTATAAAGAGTCAACTCACTTTAATGTTCAGCCTCCTGAATATTGGGCAGAGCAATTTGCGCGCCGCGGTTTTTACAGAGACTTGGAATCCGATATGTCATTCATCACACCCTGGGCAGTGAAATTTGTAAAAACCAACCGATCGAACCCCAGGCTTGTTCGAGAGTACGAGCGTAAGTTCTGGTATTTATGGAAGGAAAATACAGACCTGCGCGCATTATCGGCTGAGATGCGCCAGAATTTAAGTGAACAGGCTGATCAAGTTCGGGAGAAGGAGCAGTCCGTGCAGGCACTGACAGCGCAAACAGCGGAGAAGGAGCAAACCGTGCAGGCACTCTCGGCTCAGGTGGTGGCGCTCTCGGCTCAGTTAACAGGAATATTAAATGGTAGGGCTTGGAAATTTGCACTATTCCTTCGCCAAATTCGAATGAAACTATTGCCTCCCGGCGGTCGGCGTGAAAAACTGACACGATGGGCATACTCGGCTCTTAAGATATGGCGTAGAGAAGGTTTGATAACTTTGATACGGAAGATAAAGGAGCGCCTTGTACGAAAATCAGGCGTGCCGTTTTCTGACTATCAAGATTGGATTCTAAAAAACGAGCCCAGCACGGAGCAATTGGCAGAACAACGCGCGAAGGCCAATGACTTTGCCTATAAGCCGCTCATTAGTGTGGTGGTGCCTGTGTGGAATACTCCGGCAAAAATACTGGTTCAAACGATCAGGTCTGTGGTGGATCAAACCTATGACAAATGGGAACTTTGCATAGCAGATGGTAATTCTGATCCTGAGACAAAAAAGGTTTTGTCATATTGGGCTAAAAAGGATGTCCGTATCAAGATTAAGTTCCTCGATGAGAATAAGGGAATAGCGGTTAATTCGAATGAAGCCTTGTCGCTTGCTCAAGGTGAATTTGTTGCCTTTCTGGATCACGATGATTTGCTAGCACCTTTTGCGCTTTTTGAAGTTGTTAGTACACTTCAGCAATGTCCAAACGCAGATTTGATTTATTCTGATGAAGATTTAATTTCAATGGATGACAAAAGAAGATTTGGTCCTCATTTTAAACCAGCCTATACCCCAGATCTTTTAAGAAGCATTAATTATATTACTCATCTCCTGGTTATTCGTAAAGCGCCGGGAGATAAAATTGGCTGGCTAAGAAATGGATATGATGGCGCACAAGATTATGACCTTACCCTTCGTATGGTTGAGCAGGCAAGAGAAATAGCGCATATTCCCAAAGTGCTTTACCATTGGAGACATTGGTCATCTTCAACAACCAACACATCCAATGCTTCTTCTGTTGCCAAGAAACATGCTAATGAATCAGGGAAGAAGGCCCTCAAGGAGCATTTGGAGCGGTGTGGGCTTAATGGCGTTGTTGAAGATGGCCCTGATCTTACTACATACCAAGTGAGGTATGCCATTATAGATCGCCCATTGGTTTCTATCATTATTTTAAACCGAGATCATTCGCAGGAATTGCGCGAATGTATCACTTCAATTCGGAACAAATCCACTTATGAAAATTACGAAATCATTGTTGTTGAAAACACAAGTCAGGAGGAACAAACGTTTCGTCTATATGATGAACTTAAAAAAGACCCATCCATAAGAATTATTGAATATAAACAACCCTTTAACTTCGCCCGCGCCAACAATTTTGCTGTTGGTCATGCGCGTGGTGATGTGTTCTTGTTTTTAAACAATGACACCGAAGTAATTTCTCGCGACTGGTTGGAGCGAATGCTTGAGCATACCCTTCGAAAAGAAGTGGGGATTGTTGGCTCAAAACTTTATTACCCCAATAATACCATTCAGCATGCGGGTATTATTCTTGGAATAGGAGGTTTCGCGGGGCATTCTCATAAACACTCTCCTGGCAATGCTACTGGATATATTAATCGTTTGAGATTGATCCAGAATTACTCCGCTGTCACAGGCGCTTGTTTGATGATTCGGAAGGATGTTTTCCACGAGATTGGAGGTTTCGATGAGCAATATGAGTTGGCTATAAGTGATGTTGATCTCTGTTTGAAGGCCATATCAAGCCACTACTTGATTGTTTGGACACCTTACGCAGAACTGTATCACCACGAATCCAAGACTAGAGGATACGAAGATAATGAAGAAAAACGGAGAAGACTTAAAGGAGAGATTGATCGGTTAAAACAAAAATGGTCAGGTTTTCTGGAACGAGGAGACGAGTATTACAACCCGAATCTATCTCTGTCTGCCGAGAATTTCAGCATCAATCCAAACCCGCTCAATGTGTCAGTCAGGGTTAAGCCCGGTTTTGCGATGGACCAGGGTAAACTTAAGTAAAGCTGGCCACGGCAAACACGCTCGCGATTTACGGCATCATTGCCAGTTATTTGATGAGGTCATTGATAAAACTACAGCACAGTGTGTTATACTCGTTAAGGTTGAAAATCTGCATTTTCTGACCTACCGGTAGCAGGAAAAATGTAAGTTTCTATCCTTAACAGGTATATATCTATGCTTGGTTCGCGCCTGTAAATCTATGACCAAGATTTATTATCTACTGAAGATTAATATACTCAGCACGGTCACAAATTGCGCTTTTGTGAAAGTAAAATCGAGCCGTAAATGTGGGGCGGATTGGCAATCCGCCTTACGCGCAGACATATATGGCGGCATATTTCAACAAAGTTCGAGAGGGGAAAACCGCAGTTTATGCCTGTGTTCAGTATAGCACTTCAACCTAAAACATGGAAAGGAACAAATTACTATGTGGTGGAAAAAATCCAAGAAGGATACCGAAAGCAAAGCATCCCAGGCGGCAGGAGGAAATCTGGAGAATGAATTCAAGAAACGCAGTCCCTGGGTGACAAAATTCGTTATTGACGGAAAGGAGTTTGGTGGGGATTTCGATGCTTTGAACGACAAACGCCTGGAGTGGTTCTTCCAGTATTTTCCCGAGGCCTCGACCATTCTGGAATTGGGCAGTCTCGAAGGAGGACATACATTCGGACTGGCCCGGCATCCGCACGTCAGGCGCATCCTTGGTATTGAGGGGCGCGAGTCCAACATACATAAGGCACAATTCGTTCAGCAGTTGTTGAATGTCGACAATGTTGAATTCATCAATGCCAATCTGGAGAAGACGAACTTGGCGAGCTGGGGGCAGTTCGATGCTGTTTTTTGCGTTGGTCTGCTATATCACTTGCCCAACCCCTGGGACCTGGTCGAGCAGATGGCGCGTGTCAGCAAGAATCTATTCATCTGGACACACTATACCGATTCCGAAAGGGCAGACCAAGTTGTGAATGGGTATCGGGGAATACTGTATCGGGAACACGGTATGGCTGATTCGCTCAGCGGCATGTCTGCCAAGTCTTTCTGGCCCACCTTTGACGCGCTTACAGAGATGCTCAACCGCTATGGGTTCGCCACGATTCATACCATCGAGGATGATCGGCTTCATCCACACGGACCAGCCATCACTCTCGCAGCTATAGCGCCATGACTAACCAAACGACGCGTGTCCTCGACAGCAACTACTGCCCCGATAACTGGCCACGCGCGCCGAAATGGCTGTGTTCCTGATAAAAACATTAAAACATTTGACTTTCTATAAGAGACTCAAGCAGTAACGGCTGGAGCAAGATTATAATCTCCTCATGGAACATTCTATGAGGTTCGGTACTCCCGGCGGATCTATCGCTGGAGCATCGGTGTCTTCGAGGAGCAAAAAATGAACTCGTTTCGTGCTTTCGTTACGGCGATTCTTCTGGGCGCTTTCATAATCGGCGCAAGCCCGCAAGTTACTCCAGTGGTGAATACAAGCCAAGCGGGGCCAACTATTGATTTTGTTAACCCTACTAACCTCCAGGTCACTGTGGGCGAAGGCGACGATTTTGCTAGCCGCGTGCTGGCTAACCCTTGGGATATGAATGAACGGCGGGACATAGGATACGAGATTGCCTTTAGCAACATATCTGCTTCGAATGGGGTCTGGCAAGCCACCTTCGATGGAATAGACGACGCCACAGGTGGCGCCTCGAGCAGTTACTTCTTTCCATGGTTTCAGGGATTCAGCACGCCGATCAACACATCGCAAGGCACAATGTTGAGTCAGGAACTGGCTTGGAACCTGGTTGGCGCGCAAGACAAGTATGCAGTTGACACTTCGAAATATACACAGTTGTCATTCCGTATGTACACCTCAGCGCGGACGCAGTACTATGTGCGTTGGACCGGCGCCAAGCCAGTAACATGGCCAGGAGATATTTTGCCGTACGATGGACGGTTCGGCGGTAATGACGGATGCTACACTGGCAATAGTTATATCGCCTGGCCGGCTGGTTGGCGCACGTATTACTTTGACCTGACCCAAAACAATGGAGAGGATAACGTGCGGTTAGGCGCTTGGCAAAGCCAATCGAGTGTACGCGGCATACGGATTGATCCCAGCGCATCCGCGCCTACCGGAACGCAGGTCAAGGTGGATTGGGTCCGCCTTACCGATCCATCGTCGTCACCAACAATCAATATTCAGTGGAATGTGACTGGACTTGAGAGTGGCGACCTGGTGGATATTTGGATCGCCGATAACCCGAATGGTACCGATGCGCTTTCTCCGTTGATCCGAGGTATTCCCGCGACTGCCGGGTCGTACTCATTCAAGACCAGCATTCTTGCGCCCGGACAGTACTATTTCCGTTTGTATCTGATGCGGGGGAATTCACCATACAATGGATGCGGGCCTGATGCGATAAAGGCAACCACGGGGTGGGTTGGTCCGCTGACCATTGTTGCGGCGCCTACGCTCAAGATTCTAAGGCCCGGTATGCTCAACGGCGCGGATTATGCGACCACCGTGTTGGGCAATCCATGGGATATGAGCGATTCGTCAGATATTGTGACCCCCGGATCGTCAAATGGTTATCCGGAGACGCTCGCGGATAAACAGTTCATCGATGGCGCTTTTTGTGCGCGTGCCATCATGCATCAGGCCGGGCAGCAGCAATCGGACGCGCAACTTTGGCTGAATACTGGTGGACTTCCACCCTTCTATACGAACATCAAACCGATTGACACGACCAAATATCGCTACTTTTCAGTTCGTATGAAGGTGGATACGCCATTGCCTGGAAAAGATATCAACTGGTCCATTATGAATGGGTGGGGCTCCCGCATAGTCTGGTGGAACAACGGGATACAGGCCGATGGGTCGGAGAGCAAGTATGGATTCCTGTACGAGGGCTGGCACACCTATTTTGTAGATCTGGCCCGGGCGACGCTGCCTGCTAGCCTCATTTCCAATCCTGGGCAGGCAGATAACATCTTGGTTCCGATCGAGGAAAATAGTTACCCCGCGCAACACGGATGGACACAGATTGGCAGCGCCAATTATCTGCGTTTTGATCCGCTAGAAACGACGCAGACTGCTCTAAACAGCGGGGCGGATGTTTTCTGCATTGACTGGATTAGACTAACCGCTCAGGACCGCGTGACAAGAGGCCAACCGTACCCCATTCAATACATGTACGTAGCCAACCCATCGCAGCAAGCCAACCTGACTTTCTACTACACCACGGATCCTTCCGCCAATTCGACTCCCCCTACCCAGGTGGTTCAGCCTTATATCCCACCGAACGGTCTAAACCGAGTATACCTTCCGATGGTTCTGAGGAATTTTAGTACCTTCCCCGACACGTTTCCTGCTGGATATACATTCATGTGGGATACCAATGGCGTCCCGACAGGCATCTACTACATCTGCGTGAAGGCGGATGATGGAAGCAACCAAACAGTTTACTGTAGTGATGCGCCTGTTAGCGTCCAATAAGACTGGGCGGGATTGTAAAATCTGTCCAAACAGGAGTGCCCATACTCAATGTGCCGGCTGCCGTCAATATTTTGGCCGGGCTGAATTATTCGGTGAACAAGGGTTACTTTAATATCAAGAACGATGGAGGCGGCACGCTGCAATGGACAGCAACCAGCCAGACCCCCAGCCTGATCACGATGGATACGCCTACGGGACAGACGACTACACAGGGAACGATTGCCTTCACCCTGAATGTCGGCTCGCTCTCGCCTGGGGACTATGTTGGCACGATTTACGTTGACGCCGGTACAGCAGGAACTGCCACGGTGACCGTTAATGTGAAGGTGGTTGATATTTTGTATAAAGTCCACTTGCCTCTCGTCGCGCGTTAAACGCCTGGTAAGTACGGAAAAAGGCCTTCGCCCGTCTTTCTTCCACACTTGCTCCTTCCTTTATATTTTCCTGCTTTTCATATTCGCCCTTTCGCCGCCAATTTTGCAGAAATGCCCAAAACACAGCCAGTGGCGATCTCCCCGATGAGTACCTTCAGCCCGCCATAGAGAAACATCGAAACCCAGACCTCGGAGTCCTTACATCGCCCGTTGCAAAGCATCCTGCAAGGGCGTAGGGGAAGAACTCGGAGGTCTCGCTTTTACTACCGGGGCGCATCGCGCAGGCCTCGAAAGAAAACCGGTTTATAATTACAGCCTCTCTTGAGACTGGAGGTTTACATGCCGCGTGTTCGCTTTCCTATCGCCAAACTATTTACAGGTCTCGCTGCAGGCGCGATCTTAATTTCACTGCCGGCCTGGTCAGCCGCGTCTGGCGACGCGCCCGCCACGCTGTCCGTTTTCCTGCCCATCGTCGTGAACGGCGTGAGCGGCGGCCCGAGGCTGGGCGGTTGCCCGCTCTACCCGGCCGATAATATCTGGAACGTCCCGGTGGACACACTGCCGGTTCACGCGCGCTCCGATAGTTGGATCAATTCCATCGGCCGCGCGACCGGCTTCCACATGGACTTCGGCTCGGGGACCTGGGACGGCGGACCGATCGGCATTCCGTATAACCTGATCTCGGGCGCGGCGGTCACAAAGTATACGATTGATTTCTATTATCCCGACGAATCGGATCCTGGCCCCTATCCGCTTCCCGCTTCTCCGCTGATCGAATGGGGATCGGATCACCACATCCTGACGATTGATACCGACACCTGCGCGCTCTATGAAATCTACGACGCTTCTTTCGACGGCGGAGGGTGGAGCGGCGGATCGGGCGCCATCTGGGACTTGAACTCGAACGCCCTGCGCCCCGCAGGTTGGACCTCCGCCGACGCGGCCGGCCTGCCCATCCTGCCGGGACTCGTCCGCTATGACGAGATCTTGGCCGGGCAGATCAACCACGCCATCCGCTTCACCGCATCCGCCACCGACAGTTACATCTGGCCGGCGCGCCACCTCACCAGCGGCAGCCCCGGCGTACTCACCTCCACGCCGCCCATGGGAGCGCGCTTCCGTTTGAAAGCCTCCTACAACATCACGGGCTTTGCGCCCGAAGCGCAGGTCATCCTGCAAGCCATGAAAACCTACGGCATCATTCTGGCCGATAACGGCTCGGACTGGTACGTGAGCGGCGCGCCGGACGAACGCTGGGACAACGACATGCTCCACACCCTCGACGCGCTGACCGGGAACGACTTCGAGGCGGTGGACGAATCCAGCCTGATGGTGGATGCAGACCCAGGCCAAGCCGGCGCGTCTCCCGCCTACTGGCGTCCCGCCGTGGGCGACAAGATACAGATCCAATATGCGGGCGCGCTCGATACGTCGGTCAACGCGGCCATTTACAACCTCGACCTGTTCGACACTTCGGAGGGCGAGATCGCGGCGCTCAAGACTCAGGGCAAAAAACTGATGTGTTACCTCAACGCGGGCGCATGGGAGGACTGGCGGCCGGATGCCGCGCAATATCCCGCCTCGACGCTCGGCAATGACTACCCGGGCTGGCCCGGCGAGAGGTGGCTGGACATCCGCCAGATTGACCTGTTGTCGCCCCTCCTGCGCGCGCGGCTTGACCTGTATAAGTCCAAAGGCTTCGACGGTGTTGACCCCGACAACATCAACGGCTATCTCAACCCCAGCGGCTTCCCGCTCAGCGCGCAGGAGCAGGTCAACTTCAACACCTGGTTGGCAAACGAAGCCCACGCGCGCGGCTTATCCATCGGCATGAAAAACGATTCAGAGCAACTTGCCGAACTTTTACCCTACTTCGATTGGGCGCTGACCGAAGACTGCTTCGCCCAGGGCTGGTGCGCCGACCTCTCCCCTTTCATCGCGGCAGGCAAGCCCGTCTTCGCGGTCGAGTACACCGACATGAACGTCAACTTCAGCCAGTTTTGCGCGCAAGCCGCCAGCCTGCATCTTACCGGCCTGCTCAAAACCCGCGCGCTGGATGCTTATCTACAAACCTGTCCGTAACGCGGAATTCATTCCGCAACCAAACGGACATGTCGTTGCGAACTTCAGGAAGCGCCCTACAAACCTGTCCGTAACGCGGAATTCATTCCGCAACCAAACGGACATGTCGTTGCGAACTTCAGGAAGCGCCCTACAAACCTGTCCGTAACGCGGAATTCATTCCGCAACCAAACGGACATGTCGTTGCGAACTTCAGGAAGCGCCCTACAAACCTGTCCGTAACGCGGAATTCATTCCGCAACCAAACGGACATGTCGTT
>DYKH01000705.1 GCA_020722685.1 Caldithrix sp.
TATGGACCTTATATCAATAGGGCGCATCGCCGGGACATTGACGACCTGGTGGTGGCTGCTCCTTTCTCTTGCTTTTTTTCTATACATCGCTACGGACGGTACGGACCTGGGCGCTGGTATTTTCGCTCTTTTTTCAAAAGACGAAGAAGAACGTGGTGCCATCATGGCCTCCATGGCCGGCATGTGGGACGGCAATGAAAGCTGGCTGGTAGTGGCGGGTGGCGTGCTTTTCGGCGCCTTTCCGCTGGTTTACGGTTCGGCTTTCAATTATTTGATGATTCCTTTGATGTTTGCGCTGTGGGGCATTATTTCCCGGGCTGTGGCTTTTGAGTTCCACATTCATGCCACAAAGAGTAAACGGTTCTGGGGATGGGCCTTTGCGTTGGGCAGTCTGTTTCCCACGTTTTTTGCCGGAGTCGCCCTGGGTGCTACCTTGCAAGGGTTTCCCATGAAGTCCGGTCTGGCCATGCAGGACGCATTGGCTGCGCATGGTATTTCCGTCCACGATTATACGACACCGGTCATGCATTTTTCGGGCGGGATTCTGGACTTTTTGACGCCCTTTTCCATCTGGACGGGAGTTGGTGCGGTCATCGCCGCCAGCCTTGCCGGCGGACTCTATTTGTGCGCTCGCTTCATTCCCGGCGATCCCATTCACGAGCGGGCCCGCAAATGGACGAATGTTGTTTCCTTGCTGGCTTTGGCCGCCATTGTCGTGACGCTCATCTGGTCTTATGCGATCTTCCCCTGGGCGGCTGCCAAGTGGACCGGTCCCAACTGGTGGGTCTGGTTGATCTGGTTCATTATCGTGCTTCTTTTCGCCTTCAAGTCCTCCTCCAATCACTCGGTACAGAGGGACTTCAGCGCGATGATGTGGGGCATTGGCGTGGTGGCTCTGTTGTGGGTGGCCATGTGGGCGACCATGTTCCCCTATGTGGTGCCTGATACCTGGACCATTGAACAGGCGGCCAATCCGGTGGATTCCATTGCCGTATTCACCCTGTTCATGACCGGCTTCTTCCCCATCATGATCATGTACAACTGGTATCAGATTTGGGTATTCCGGGGTCGCTTCAGCAAAAAAATGGCCTACGGAGCGCACTAAAAGTGTATCGGCGATGTGCTGGAGATGGTCTGAAACAGAACATCTCCTTTTCAAGCGAGGTGAAAGATGTCTACGGAATATGATAAAAGTGGTTTAAGTACGGCGCTGGATATTATGGAAAATATTGAGTCCCGTTATGGGCGACTTGCTGATCGCCTCGACGATGTGCATGAATTCGTGTCATCTGACCACCCCAATGGGTTCATTGGACAATAATTTTGTTCGATCGAAAATGAATAGGCCTCGTAATGCGTTAGTTATTCGACGTTTTTATTATGCTT
>DYKH01000706.1 GCA_020722685.1 Caldithrix sp.
GGATACCGATGCGCTGTGACTGCCCTGAATGCCAGCGACACACTTGGTGGGATGCTGAGCCGGGGTTTTGGGGTACGGTCGGCTTGGCCGGCCTCGGCTTGGCATGTTTGATTATCTGGGTTCTCTATGGGTGAATGCTCCCTCAGCTAAAGCTGAGGGCTTCAAGAGGACCGGATGAATCCGGCCTCAGAGACTGCATCCCCAGTCTCAGGATATTCTTTGCAGCATTGAGGTCACGGTCTATATGCAAGCCACAACATGGACATTGATAGATACGGTCGGCAAGGTTGAGTCTTTGCCGGTGTCCACACCTGTGGCAATCCTGGGTCGTGTAGGCCGGGTTGACCTTGACCAGCTTCCTACCGGCGCTTTCAGCCTTGTAGGAGAGCATGGCGAAGAACCCGGACCAGGCCGAGTCCGCAATGCTTTTGGCCAGACAATGATTATGGACCATGTGATTGACGTTCAGATCTTCAACGCAGATGACCCCGTAGTTATTGACGATCTTACGAGATTCCTGATGGGCGAAGTTATTTCGCCGGAACCTGATCCGCTCATGGATGCGGGCAACGATCTTGCGCCGCTTGGCTCTTTCGGGGGTTCCCTTAGCCGCTCGGCTCAATTTCCGTTGGGCCTGGGCCAGGGCCTTTTCCTCTTCCCTGAAGAAGCGGGGGTTCTCAATAGGCGGGGTCGCGTCGGAAAGGGCGGCAAAAGTATGCAGGCCCACGTCGATGCCCACGGCCTTATTGCTGGCCGGAAGATGCTGAGTTTCAACTTCGCAACTAAAGGTTACATACCACTTGCCGGTGGAAGAACGGCGGATGGTGGCCGTCTTAGGCTTGCCGCACATCTTCCGGTGCATGACGATCTTGATATGACCAACCTTGGAAACCACCAGGCGTCCGTCTTTGATTCTGCAACCGGAAGGAACCTGGGGGAAGGTGATGGAATCGTACCAGCCCTTGCCCCTGAAGCGGGGGAAGCCGGGTTTTTCACCGGACTTGCAGCGGCGAAAGAAGGCTTTGAAAGCCAAGTCAACCCTGACTGCCACATTTTGCAAAACTTGGGAATGGGCCAAGTGAATATTGCGGGCGGACTTAATGCTGGGAAGCATTTTGGCCTGTTGGTAATAGCCAAGCGAAGTACCTTGAATCTCCCAAGCATACTTGCGTTGCTCAAGGAAACGGTTGTAGAGATACCGGCACTCTTCAAGAACAGCCTCAAGAGAAGCAATTTGCTTTTTGGTGGGGAAAATCCGGTATCTAAATGTTTTAAGCATTTGAGTTAGCGTACCTTAATGTATAGGCGAAGTCAAGAAAAAAGTGCTTAAAAGCCGCTTCGCCTAAAGGCGAGGGTTTTCAGACCCCGCAAGGAGACAATAAGGAG
>DYKH01000707.1 GCA_020722685.1 Caldithrix sp.
TCTTTGGCGTTGGTAGTCTGCTGATTTATTTCGAGGGGCGGGTGTTGAGGCGGCGGGCGACGGTGCATTAAGGTCTGCCGTCAGAGCACAACTGTAGCACGGGATCAGATGTCTTTGCTTTCTTCTGCCCGACAGCGTCACTTTCCAGTATGGCGAACACCTCCAACTGCGCCTCTCGGCGGACATCTACGCCGACATGACCGACGTCTTCGGGCATCTCGCGCAGGAAAGCACCGCGCACTACCATCACAATCTCAACGTGAGTCAGGTGTAGAGAAACAACTGCCGGCCTCGAATGATCCACGAATAAACGAATGGACACGGCGTCCATTCGTTCTTTTTGAGTTAGGTAGCATTTGTCGTGCTGCGTGGTAAAATGTATATAGCACTAAATCAGGAGGTGCTTTATGACGACAAACGCTTTGACGATGAAGACAAATGTGCTGCAAATCCTGGATGAACTACCGGCAGAACGCGTAGCCGAGGTGTTGGATTTTGCCCTGTTCCTTAGCAGACGGCGGCAGAATGCCGTAGCTTCGGCATCTACACCGACTTTACCCACAATCCCTGCGGCGCACGTTATGCCGTTGGTTGGTCTGGTCGCCTGGGGGGGGGATGCGGTCACAGATACTGAAAGGTTATATGAGTCATGAAGGAGGTCGTGGTCGATACCAATTGGTTAGTCGCATTGGTGGATAGCCGCGACAAATGGCATACTCGTGCTCACGAGATCGCACGCACCTTGGCAGCACAGCAAGCACAACTCGTATATCTGGATTGCGTTCTTAACGAAACGATCAGTGTGCTGGCGCGGCGGGCCGAAGAACAAAAGCGTGTGGGAGAACTGGCCTCTCTTTTGGAGAGTACCTGTGGGCAGGTTCCAGAGACTCAGATTGTATGGGCCTCTTTGGAAACGCGCCGTTTATATGCCGAAATTGTGGAGTTAGTGCAACGAACACAGGGCGCGCTCAATTTTCACGATGCGCTGATTGCCCTACTTTGCCGTGAATGGCGGATCACTACTCTCGTAAGCTTTGACGAAGACTTTGATCGCATAACGTGGTTAACGCGTATTTCTACGCCCGGAATGATGACAAAGCAATAGATACCCCTGTTGATCTTGACCTCGCTGATTTCAACACGAATGGGAGTTTCCCCATTCGTGTTCTTTTATGTTTGTAATCGACGAGTTCGTTTGCGAGAAAACCACCGCGGCACTTTTCCCCAAACCGTGGTATAATCCCCCTTCGCTTTGTCACAAACCCGAACCCTTGCTTCGCTCTTAATCCGTTCAAATCCGTTGAATCCGTTGACACACAAAGGAGGACCTATGCCACGTATTGGAATCGATTTTGGCACCACGAACTCGTCGGTCGCGTATTA
>DYKH01000708.1 GCA_020722685.1 Caldithrix sp.
TAGAATCGACTCGGTCCATCCACAGTCCCAAGTGGCACAGGCCTCTGGCCTGTGGATGACAGGCTGGCAGCCTGTCCCACAAAGATTTTTTCAAGAAGCGTCTCCAGCACAACCCCTTCCACCTCGGCCAGGAACTTCTCGGCCGGGACCTCCTCGCCGTTGGCGTACTCCACGCGCGAGAACCGGGTGAAGGCACGGAGCCCTGCGCCAACCGCGGCGATGACCAGGTCCGCGCCGGTGATGCCCATCTTCCAGAGGGAATCCACGCGCTCGCGGACGATGCGCTCCAGTTCGGGACGGACCTCTTCCTCGTAGGAGCCCGTGGGACCGGCTGCCAGCCGGTCACTTCCAGGAATCAGGCTGGCAGCCTGACCTACATCCCGCTTGTCAGGCAAGCTGCCTGACCCACGTTTTCTTGCCACGAGGAAGATGCTGGAGGTGAGCATAGCTTTTCCAACCTTCACAACCCCTGCTTTCATTTCAGTATCAAGTGGCCAAGCTTCTGTCACTTCAAATCCTGAACGTCTAAGCGCATCAACCAGTGTTGACCATCCTAATGTCGTTTTATGTGCATAAACAATTACTAACTGGCCGCCATGTTTTAATACGCGGTTTGCCTCCGATAAAGCCCTCCCCATTAACATTTCATATGTTCGTCGGGCTTGTTCTTTTCCATTATGCCGCCATTGGCATGCAACAGCTTCTGCTTTTTTTGGTGTTAATTCGGACGAAAAGTGTTCAGGAAATAGACCTCCTATTGTTCTTTTAAACCATATATAAAAAAAGTCAGACAGCGATGCATACTGGATATTGTCATAATATGGCGGATCGGTGACTACAGCATCGAAAAAATTGCTTTTCCATAAAAGAGATGTTGCAGAACCACGATTCACAAAGGCATGATTCCCATCAGATGACTCTGCTTGAATCACAGATACAATCCAGCCAAGGGCATTATCAACACCGCCGGAGCCCCCTCCGAATGGTGCGGTTTCTACATAATCCCAGACCATTGCCAATTTATGTCCGCCGACAGGATTCTCTACTTTTTCGCCTCCGGTGTGATAAACGCAAAAGGCATTGTTTTGGCTCACCACACGATTGACCAAAACCCCCAAATACGTCCCCACCGCCTTGGCCCTTTCACTCTCCAGTGGCACAAGCGGCTCGCCTGTGCTGGACAGGCTAGCAGCCTGTCCCACTGCCTCCCGCACCGCCGCGGCGAAGCTGAGCAGGCAGAGCATCTGGCGGGGGGTGAAGAGCTCATCAAAGGTTTTAATTCCAAAACCCCTACCGGCAACTGTTGTAGGATCATTAATATTCATCGGCTCCCTCGGCACGGTCAACCCTGTCCTCTTGCACAGCTCCTCGATGCGCC
>DYKH01000709.1 GCA_020722685.1 Caldithrix sp.
CAGCGTCAGCGGCACGAAGAAAAAGTGGAAGATGGTGGTGATGGCAAATTGCCATCGGGCAAGTGCAAGTGCATCCATAGTACATTCTCCTTTGTTGAGATGGGTGGATCAATAATCGAGATAAATGGATTCAGATGGAACTGGGTATTTTCCGGGCGCCTCCTTTTCGATACTTTCTATTTCTTGGCCTGTTCCAGGCTGAATGGAATAACTTCCGCCGCTTCCTTTGCCAGGCTTTCGAAGGTGATGGAGGCCATCTCGCGTATCATCGCCGCCTGCACGCGTCCCCACTTCGGGCGGACAGGGCAATCCATGCGGAACGGGCAATCGTCCTCGCCTTTCGAGGTCAGACATTCGGAAAGCAGGATCGGCCCCTCGAACGCTTCGACCACATCTCGCAGTGTGATTTCCGCCGCGGGGCGGGGGAGTTCCAATCCGCCGTCGCGCCCTGCAAAGGTCTGCACCAGACCGTGGGCCGCCAATTGCGCTACAATACGGGACATGAATGCTTTTGGAATCAACATCTCGCGCTGGATGATTCCCGAAGACAGCCGCGTTCCCTGCGGATGTTTGGCAAGCGCAAGCACCACTCGTACCGCATAGTCTGTTTGGCGGTTGATTTGGAGCATTTTTATCCTTAATACCTTACATAATCGGTAAACGATTACTCTTATTGTAAGAATTATGGTGTAAATAATAACGTATTGAATGTCACTAATATATTACACAAATGTCATATTTTTCACAAGTGGCAGTATGCTTGCTTGATTACCAGCCAAAGCGATATAATTCCTTCATTCCAAAATCCCCGGAGGGAGAATGCCCCAAACCCAGAACCGCGCCGTCATGAACTGGCTGTTCACCTTTGCCGCCATCGTGGCCTTTCTCGTTGTCTTTGGCGGATTCGTCCGCCTCACCCGTTCCGGGCTTTCTATTGTCGAGTGGAATCCGATCAGTGGAGTGGCGCCGCCTATGGGCGAAGCCGCTTGGCAGGAGGAATTCGCCAAATACCAGCAGACGCCCGAGTTCATTCACGTTAACTCTGATATGACGCTCGACGAATATAAATACATTTTCTGGATCGAATGGATTCATCGCCTGATTGCGAGACTGGCCGGACTGGTCTATGCTGTTCCGGTGTTTTATTTCCTCTTCCGCAAAGGCATCCCATGGAGGGAGTTCGGGATCTATTTTGTCATGGGATTGCTGTTCATCGGACAAGCCTTCATGGGCTGGTACATGGTTGCCAGCGGCCTGGAAGACCGGCCGGCGGTGAGTCACTTCCGGCTGACGATTCACCTGCTCTTCGCTCTGACCCTGCTTGCCCTCGCGCCGGCCGCACTGGCCACCGAGGTCTACGTCTGGACCGATGCCAGC
>DYKH01000710.1:0-894 GCA_020722685.1 Caldithrix sp.
CCGGTGCTCGTGGCAGGACAGGGCGCCATGGTTGCGCAGGCGCTGGCGGATGTGCGAGATGCGCATGGGGTGAAGGGTGTGTTTTGTAGGGTGGGTTAGCGAAGCGTAACCCGCCGCAGGTGTGGCAGACATTCGGCGCAATACGCTTTGCTATTGCGCCCTACGCAATCTCTACGTGTCGCGTCCCGGACGATTGCGAGGTTTTTTGACAAAGCATTCAGGATGCTCGTCATAGATCTTCTTCATGGTTTGCACGGGTGTTTGGTAACCCAGCGCCTTTTGAGGCAGTTGGTGATTGTATAGCCAGACGTAGCGAAGGAGTGTGGCCTCCAATTCCTCGCCTGACTGGAAGTGATGCGTGGGCGCGAGACGCCATGACGCTTGAGCAGTCGATGCAGGCCTGACCGGCTGGCGCCCGGATGGAGGAACTCACGGGTCACCGTGACCAGGTCATCCAGCGTCAGCCCAAGGGTGCGACGCAGAACCAGCACAATGGCTTCTTGCTCGGGGCTGAGCGTCGTCTGAAGTCGGTGCGCCGTATGGGATCGATCCTCCACCGTGTCGCGCTTCTTCCAGCGGCGGATGGTGTCCTCGGACACGCCAAGCTCCTGGGCCAGCTCTCGCACAGGCTTGCTTGACGCCTGGATGTAGGTGCGACGCGCAGGCGTCGTGGTCGCGTTCTTGTGAAGACGGATGTTCATGACTTCAGGCCCTTCTTGATGTCTTCGATCAGTTGGGCAAACATGGCCCGACTGACGAAGAGTGCATGACGCTTCTTGTCAATACAATCGTCCGGGACGCGACATCTACGAAGCATGGGAAGGGATTATTGGACCACAGCCTCGTCCTCACCGTGTTGAGGAACGGTCGGTACGTCCTTGGGGACGTCCCTTA
>DYKH01000710.1:960-1376 GCA_020722685.1 Caldithrix sp.
GCTCCGCCTATCGCCGGTTCCTCGGCTCCGCATCCGCTCTCCATGCCTCGTCATTTGCTGTGGTGGAAATAAAGATATGCAAGACCTATGGGGGCGACAAATATTGAAAATACCCAACACAAGGTCATGGTTGTGAATTTTATGATGAGCAATTTGATCGCATTAACGAAGAAAACATTCTCCCCCATGATGAAGCCTATGATGCTGTCATAGACGAAGCGCGAATAAGGGTAAAGAAGAGTGCTTATGGCGATGAAGAGCAGCATGACAAACGGTATTCCTTGTCCGTTTTGATTGGGCATTGAATAAAAGATAGTTGCCATCAATAGCCCAAAAAATAGCTGGCGGAAATAGTACTGCGGTGATAGGCCGCCAAGGGTTTTTGAATGAGTGGGTGCATGATGTTCTCCTTGCTG
>DYKH01000193.1 GCA_020722685.1 Caldithrix sp.
TATTGATGTTTGTTACCCCGATTTTCTATCCAGAAGACCTGATTCCTGAGCGATTTAAATGGCTGGTCAACCTCAATCCAATCGCCCGGCTTGTGAGCATGTACCGCGATGTGGTGATGTCCGCCCAGATGCCCGGGCTGTCTGAAATCCTCGGCACCGGGCTGTTCTGCTTGATTGTCTTTATGTTCGGCTACGTCTGGTTTATGCGCACTAAAGCGATTTTTGCGGATATCGTATGAGCGATGAGATTTTGGTTTCCGCCCGCAACCTCGCAAAGTGCTACTGGTTGTATAAGCGCTACCGCCACCGGCTGATGCAATTCGCCTTCAGCGGTCTGCTCAAGCGAAATTACGCCGAGCCTTTCTGGGCGTTGAAGGACGTTTCCTTCGACCTAAAGCGCGGCCAGGCGTTAGGAGTGATCGGGGTGAACGGCAGCGGCAAATCGACTCTGCTGCAAATCCTAGCCGGCACGCTGCAGCCCACCACGGGCGAGTTGCACATGCGCGGGCGGATCACCGCGCTCTTAGAGCTGGGAACCGGCTTTCATCCCGAGTTCACCGGGCGCGAGAACGTCTTCCTCAGCGGTGCGACCATCGGCATCCCCGAGCGTGAGATGAAGAAGCGCTTCGACGAGATCGTCGACTTCGCCGGCATCGGGGAGTTCATCGATCAGCCGGTGAAAATGTATTCCTCGGGCATGTACGTCCGCTTGGCGTTTTCAATCGCTACCAGCGTTGATCCGGAAATCCTGGTTGTCGACGAAGCCCTGGCGGTGGGCGACGCTGGCTTTGTGCTGAAATGCATGAACCGGATGCAAAGACTACGCGAAAATGGCGCAGCGATCATCCTGGTTTCGCACGATATCCAGACCGTGCGCAGCTTTTGCGATCAAGCGCTCTGGCTGAACCGCGGCATTCCCCAGGCGCTGGGCGGGACGATGGAGGTGACGTCGAAGTATGTGCAGTATTTGTGGGGGGCAGAATCACAGAAACAAGAGCCTGGCTCCGCCCGAAAAATCTCCACCAGGCGCGCAGATAATTGGATCAACCTGACCAACGCCGAGCTAGTGCGCTGGGGTACAGGGGAGATTCGGTTCGAATCCTGTGAGATCCACTGCGAGGATGGTGACGGTGATTATGTCTTCGATCACGGCAGGAAGCTATCAATCCGTGCACGCTGCCGCGCCATGGTAGATATCCCCTCCGAGCGGATCGGAATTGGTTTCGCCTTCCGCGATCTACGTGGATTGGATATCATCACAAACACCACCCTCGATGAAGGCCAGACCATCCCGCCACTGCAGAAAGGACAGGTCGTTGAGGCGACCTTCGAGGTTGACAACCTGTTGCGCGCTGGCGACTACGCCCTTGTATTAAACGTCGAGGACCGCAGCAGCAGCCCACCGCATTATTACGATTTCATCGAGGATGCGGTTGTCTTCAAGGTGCTTTCCCAAAAACCCATCTTCTCCTTAGTGTTGCCGCCGATCAAGCAGACTCTGAAGATCGATAACGGCGACTGATCGAGGATCATCATGGCGGATACCCGAAACGACGAACAAAAGAAATGGGACTCAATCTACGCCTCCATGCCACTCGAGGATGAGTCCTCACACATGAGGGCATTCAATCAAGAGTTCGTCGCTAAAGTTACCACCTTGCTGCCGGAAGGTGGGAAGGTGCTGGAAGCGGGCTGCGGCGCCGGCTGGCAGAGCCTGGCGCTCGCCCGCAGCGGACGCTATCAGGTGGACTTGCTTGATTTTTCGTCCGAGGCGTTGAAGTATTCGCGGCGGCTTTTTGCTCGCGAGCAGCTTGAGGCACGCTGGATTGAGTGCGATCTGACTGTACCCGGCCAGCCGGAATACGACTTGGTTTTCAACGCCGGCGTGCTGGAGCACTACACCGCTGAACAACAGGTCGGACTACTCCGCAGCATGGCCAGCCGCAGCCGAAGGTATGTGCTGGTGTTAATCCCTAACCAGATGTGTTATTGGTACTGGCTCTGGCGCGTACTTAAGTCTAAGGACCTAGAATGGACCTTCGGCAAAGAAATTCCTCAGGTGGACCTTTCCGATGTTTTTCGCATCGCCGGATTGCAGCATGTCGGCCAGGCATACTTGGGAAGCGCCTGGACGGAAACCTTCATTCACGGAATAACCGCATTGCCCGTTGAGGTTCGGAAAGAAATCATCGCAATCCACCGTTCAGGCCTGATTCCCGCGGCGCAGTCTGGCTATCTGCTGGCAGCTTTGGGTTCAGTCGAGTCGCACGCGGTTGAACTGTCGGACTGGAAAGAACCGTCCCTGGCCCAGGCACTCCCCCCGGCCGACCTATATGCCGCTCTTTCTGACTCTTTAGCGTTGAATCTGCGTGCCACTCACCTCCTGGAGCAGGCTGACCCCGAAAAAGTAGAGGCGCTCAACCGGCGCATCATCGAATTGCAATCGCAATTGGAACAGACAAAACAACGACTAAACTCGATTTATCAGAGCCGGACATGGAAGATGGTTGGTATACTAAGTAAGCTGGGATCTGTCTTCTCCAAACAAAGAAATTAGAAGAGTATTCATGGATCATGGATAAAAGTCTTGTTCAAAAATTCTTCCATTTTGCCGTCATCCGGATTTGGAAAGTAGCTAAGTGGATGATGGTTTCCCTGTTTCCCTGGCCTAAGGGCGATTATAAGTTGCGCATTGTTCAACGAGATTTGAAAGCGCTTTGGCGTGATGGACCAATGAAGCTCATCCTACATTACAACAGCCCCAATAAATTAAAAAATGAACTGTGGTGTGCAGCAGGTTTTTCAGACGAGAAATCGCTCCACTGCAATAGGATCCTGGTATTGACATATACATTTTTTGATATGGATGGGCGGGATTACATGTTCGGGGGTGGAGAGCGCTATTTGCTTGAGCTCAATAAGATCGTTACGGAATTGGGTTATGATCTCGAAATTTATCAGGCTGCAAATTTCACCTGGTCAAGTTCCTACGAAGGTATTAAAGTAGTAGGTATTAATATTGAAGGGGATGTGGGCTTCCTGAACTGGCGTTTCCACAAGTTCGTCCCAAAGGGGGCGTTAACTATATATTCCCCATACACTTTGGGATTCCCCCTCCACCATAATCATTCAATCGGGATTAGCCATGGTATTTTTTGGGATTTCCGCACTTACCACGAAGATTGGGATCGCCTCAAGCGGACGATCACTTCTGCGATTGCACCTTTGAAAAATATCGACCGTCTCGTGTCCGTTGATACAAACACTATCAACTGGACGCGAACTGTAGCCTATAACCAAGCAGAAAAATGGGTGTACATTCCGAACTTCGTAGATACAGATATTTTCCGTCCAACTAGTGAGCCTGAAAAACGAGAAGAGATTGTTATCCTTTACCCGAGAAGGTTGTACGAGCCCCGTGGTTTCTGGCTTGTTGCCAGGATAATTCCCGAAGCTGTACAGGAATACCCTTTAATAAAATTTATGTTTGTTGGACAGGCCGATACTTATGAAAAAGCTGAAATCGAAAGATTGGAACAAATGTTTCCTTCAAGCGTTGAGTGGAAAAGCGTCGCGCCTGAAGAAATGCCGAAAATATACAGTCAGGCAGATATCACTCTAATACCCACCGAATACAGCGAAGGCACATCATTATCCTGCCTTGAAGCAATGGCATCTGGAAACGCCGTTATCGCTACGAACGTTGGCGGTTTGCCTAATTTGGTAATTGACCATTACAACGGTTTATTGATAAAGCCGGATTCCGAGGAATTGTTGGCGGCATTGAAGGAATTGATCGAGCAACCTGAATTGAGGAGGAAACTCTCCAAAAATGGCAGAGCTATTGCTGAATCATTTAGCTTGGAGCAGTGGAGAAAACGTTGGCAAACCTTACTTAGCGATGTGCTCCCAAAACAGACGACAAAACGACCCTACGAATCCAGAAGGATTTTCTACATTCCTAAAACACCTGGCATCGATTGGGAGGGGGTACGCCAGCGTCCCCACGCGATTGCATCGGAGTTGGCCGCTCATGGTTTTAGAACTATATGGATAAACTCAGATCAGGTTTCCCGAACATATCTTCCAAACCTTCAGATTTTAGGTAAAGACGATTCGATCTGCGTTACCCAACCAGTGCTCTATATCTATTACCCTTACAATTATGAAATGATCAGTAAGTATAAAGATCCATTCGTTGTTTACGACGTGTTGGACGATATCAGCATCCATGATCAATCAGACGAGGACAACGTAGTACCGGGAAATAATAATGCCCGCACAAACCATCAGAGATTGTTGGAACGCGCCGACCTGGTGATCACATCGTCGATCACTCTACATGAACAACTAATAAGCATTCGTCCAGACGCGCTTTGCATTCTCAACGGAGTCGATATTAATCTCTTCAATCCAAGTGCCGTAAAAGTAAACCCTGCCTTGAGGTCAATCCGTAGGCCAATTATCGGCTTCCACGGATCAATAGCAGATTGGATTGATTTACCTTTACTATTTTCCCTCGCAGAGCGCCGATCTGACCTGAGCTTTGTCTTGATTGGACCGTGCGCGTACCATTCTACTGTGTTTTCATCTGCTGGCATAGCAAATGTGCACTATTTTCCCCCGGTCAATCAACAAGAAATTCCTTCTTGGATCGCTGGATTCGACGCGGAATTCACACCATTTAAAATAAACACGATTACCCACGGAGTACGGCCATTGAAAGTGCTAGAGTCTCTATCGATGGGAAAACCCGTGATATCAACACCGATAGCGTCAATCCAGGATTGGCCTGGGGTATATTTCGGAGATACCGTCGAGAGCCTATCTCAAGCAATCGACAAGGTGCTAACCTTGCCTAGAAATACGGTTCAGTCTCCTTTGCTTGATTTTGTTCGGGGCGAAAGCTGGACTATCACCACAAAACCATTGATCAATAAACTGCTCTCTATAAGTAAAGGTTCTGCGGGGGGAACTTATTAAATAAAGATGAAACGGATAAAACTGGTTGACATCGCGACGGCCGCCGGAACAACGCTTATCACATCCTTTATATTGCTCGTGATTTATATTAGCCTTCAGACCTACCTGCGCCCAGGTGAACGCTTCGTTCCTAACTCGCAAGATCCTTACTGGCTGGCCATGATTGGACTGGTCATCCTCGGAGGCTGGGGGCTCGCCTGGTTTACCAACGGCCGCTACCTGCTTGTCCTTTCCCTGCTGGCGGCTCTGGGGTTGGTGATCATCCCCCTCGTTCTGCAGCCGGAGGTTCGCACTGTTGTACTCGCCGCACTCTGGATCTTCCTCGTTGCAGGCGTCCTTGGAGAAATTTTACTCTGGCGCCTGGGGATCCAGAGCCACCTTAAGTCTGGAGAACAACCGTTTGTCTGGATGGCGGTCGGGTTGTTCGCATTGACTATCTTGATGACTATTTTAGCTTTCGCTCGACTGCTCTACCCCGCTGTGGTATACGCCGTGATGCTTCTCCTCAGTGTCGCTTTGGTCTGGCGGGTCATTACCAACCGCATCAGCTTGTTGGGACATATCAGCTCCATCGCTGCCGGGCTCTGGTCAGGCAAGGATCATCGACTAGCGGGATGGATCGCTGCGATCTTGCTGGCCGCCTGGGCAGGATCGTTTATTTGGGCTTCCGCCCCCGCCATCCGCTGGGACTCGATGAGCTATCACCTACCAGTACCGCTCGCCTACATCCGCAATCATGGTATGGTCGAAATGCCTGAATCGGCCCAAACATACCTGGCGCATTACGCAGAGATGCTTTACGCTTTAGGCCTGCTGCTTAAAAACAATAGCGCTCTGCCTGGATTGCTCCACTTGTTTAGCGGCCTGCTGAGCACTGGCCTTGCATACCTGATTGGATCTCGTTTGTTCAGCAAATCAGTCGGGCTAGTCACTGCGTTAATGTTTGGAATCCTGCCGATTGTAACCTTCGAAGCAGGTTCGGCCTACATTGATCTGTTTCTCTGCCTCTACCTGGGGGTTTGTCTGCTTCTCTTGCTGGTCTGGCTGGAAAGTGACTCGTGCGCCGCGCTGCTGGTCAGTGGGCAGCTTTCGGGTTTTATCATTGGCATCAAAATCAGTGCGGTTGTTGTGATTGTTCCGCTCTGGCTCTTCGTCCTCATTCGTCTGCTGCTCCGCCGTAGGTGTAAGGTACCCTTTTGGAAGTATGCGCTGATCTTTTTCCTACCGGCTGCGGCCCTAGCCATCCCCTGGATGATCCGCGACATGCTGTGGACAGGAAACCCCGTTTTTCCTTCTTACAATCACTTATTCCAAAGCCCGAAGTGGTTCACACAAAATCTGTTTCCGATGCGTGAAATCAGCACCAGCACCACGCAATCCCTGCTGCGCTTGCCCTATGATCTGGTTATCGATTCGTCAAAGTATTATCACGAAGCCCCAGGCGGGATGCTTGGTGGACTACCGCTGCTCTTTTTCCCCTGGCTCTACGGATGGTCGCCTCTCCTCAGCCGAACCCAAAGGCAGACAGCCTGGATCCTCTTCGCCGCGACCCTCGCTGCACTGGCAGCCGGTTTTTTGATGAACTTCGGCGGGCGCTACTGGATGCCAATTTATCTGCTTATGGCTCTGCTCTCAGGTTTGAACCTCTACCTCGTTTGGCAGGCTTTTCGGAAAACCCGACTTAGTTCGTTGACCACAGTTCTTGCCCTGCTGCTGGCAGGTGGATACGTTTTTGGCAGCCAGGTTGCTATGTTGACCGCACACTGGAACCTGCCTGAACGTTTTCCCTACCGGTACTTCCTCGGGCTGGAGAGCGGCGATGATTTCGTCAAACGCCTGTTCCCTCCTGCCGAAGCGCTGGCCTTTCTCGATCAGGTTGGTGGGGAACAGCTCAAAGTGCTATCATTGGGCGTTGAGCAACGCCTATTCACCCGGGCGGCGATCTATGCGCCAATGTTCTCTAAGGAAGCCTACGAAGTTTTCCACGAGCCCAAAACCGCCGCCGATTTCGCCGCGGCGCTTGACCGTAACGGCTACGATTACTTGCTGGTCTATACCCCCGAACAGGATTTCAGGCCTGCACTATACAAATCACCAGCGCTGAACCAATCCTTCCTCAACCAATATACCCAGCTCGAGTTCGCCAGTATGGGCAGTTTGGTCTACCGGTTGTATTTTGATTCTGATCAGCCGCTAAGCAAAACCTGGCAGAACCTGCTGCGCAACCCGGGATTCGAATCGCTCGATCCCTCTGGCGCGCCGGCGGAATGGACGCTTTACGGAACGCCGCCAGTAGTAATCGAGGATGAAGTCTATTCAGGCCGATTCGCTGTAAAAATAGAAGGCCCTTATGCTACTAATCTTCAGCAAATATTGCCCGTCACCCAGGGTGAGCTGTACACTTTAGGGATGCAAGCTATATCCTACCAGAGTAATCAACAGCTCTACCCGATCATAGAATGGCTGAATGTAGACAATCGGCTAATTCGTTCCACAGGGGTTGCCCAGATCATGCAGCTAGGCTGGCAATGGTACCAGTATTCGCAAAACGCTCCCACTGGCGCCGTCACCGCCAGGGTTATCATCAACGCGGTTCTCCCAGGTGAGATCATTGTGGACAACGCCTGCTTCGTACAAGGAAGCACATGCCCCTAAGCCAATGCCTCTTATCCCTTCCTATCCCAGTGAATTGCGATCGTCCCGGCGTTCCGCCGCCGGAAACCGACCTCCTCAAAACCCGTCGCCTCCATCATCACCGCCAGCGTCTACGCCGCCAAAAACGCTTCGCTCGAGCTAGGCAAGTACTCATACGCCTCCCGGTAGCCGGTCACCAGTTGGCCGAGCAGGGGAATGATGTAGCGCATGTGCAGCTTGACCAGCGGCGAGAGTCATGTCCGCGTTGGCCTGGTCGTGTCCAGGGCAACCATCCAGCCGCTCGGGCGCAGCACGTGCCACTGCTCGCCCAGCGCCGACGGCACGTCACTGACATTGCGCAGCAGAAAAGCGGAAACCACCGCGTCGAACTGCTTATCGTAAGAAGGCAGGCGCAGCGCATCTACCGTCCCACCGCACTTGCCGATCAGCATCATCCCCAGAGTAAAATCCGCTGCCACAGACGTGCAATCCAGCTTCTGGCGGAGCGCCTTGTGGGACAAATCGCCGGTGCCGGCGTACGGGTGGAGCACACGTACTCCTGGGAGCAGCCCAGTCCGGAGGATCACCTCGCACCGCTAGGCGACGTCATGTCAGCCGGTCATCAACCGGTTCATCAAGTCGTAGCGCGGCGTGATACGCATAAACATTAGCCTTGCGGATGCTGCTTTGTCAGCGTCTGCCGGCTCAGACTTCATCCATAGACGGTGCCCAGGCGAGAATGGTTATTCATACCCATGGATTGATTTGTGTTATTCAGCTCTACGCTGGTCTTATGCGCATGTCTGGGTACTGAAATGTCGTACTCACAGCGTGATTCATACTTTATCAAATTCGAAGCGATACTTTTCATCATTGACTTCAAATAATACCCACGGTAGGCCGTTTTCCATAGTGGTACTTTGATATTATTAATTTAGGCATTTTTGGTGATCCTAGTCAGAGCCGATTCGAAGGAGATTTTCAGTGTATACCATCGGGAGGCTACCGCTTATAAGCTTCGAATATTTGTTATTGAAAGAGGTTTTAAAATGAATATTGTTACGATTTTATTTTAAAAAGTAAGGGCTAATTCACTGCCTGACAGGTGAATATTGGATAATGATTAATCGTGCATTACTTAACAGTTCTATGTAAATTGTCATCATCGAGCGATCAAAAACTATCTAATCATTACTTATCCAACGATGTATTTAATCAGCATTTCCCGGATATATGCTCCTGACTACCATTTGGACAGATTGTACGGATAAGCGATCAATTTTAATTTCTTAATCAGCGATGGATTAAAAGGTAACCCTCCTTTCAGGCTTAATTCTTTATACATATAGATCATTTTATGGAAGAAGTTTTATCAATTGATTTCTTGCATCGTTTTGCTCAGAAAAGATCTTAC
>DYKH01000711.1 GCA_020722685.1 Caldithrix sp.
GGCATACGCGTTAACTTTGCTGATTTCTGAACAAGTATTGTCAAATGGCCTCGTCGTGATTCGGAATGGCATTGTTGTTGCATGGCAACATTCGGGCTGGCCTTACAGTGTTGTGACGCCCTCTTATCCGCCCGCCCACAAGATTGCAGGCATCGCGCCTGGTTGAAGAACCCTTTTCCTGGGTTCCTCTCGGAGTCCCAAAGCTGTCAGCGTCCAGTTGGCGATGCAGTGCGCCAAACCTGGGTGTGGATCAATAGCTTGGCTCAGGTAGTGCAGCATCAATGAGGTCTCCCGCCAAGTGCAGGGATTTGGGTTACGGTTCATCCTGAATTGGGTATCCCCAGGGAAAAAAAGAATTGCTTGCTGCTCTAATAGTTTCGATAAGAACAGCTACAAGAAGCTTTGCGTGTATCCATGCCATAACGCTATCCCTATCGAACTTGCGCAAGTCTCCCAAGTTCAGTAAGGACTTGAGCCTCTTGAACGAGAGCTCTACTTGCCAGCGCACCCGATAGATTTCCAGAACTTTCCTTGCACTGAATCTGCGCCCAAGGGTCGTGAACACAAAAAAGTACCCGGCAGACTCTAGAGTTTCCGGCCTTAGCTGCCTTTTCTTTTTCTTGGCTTCTCGCCTTACCTTGCGCTTGGCACTCTCCGCAGCTGCTTCAGTCTTCTTTGCAGCACAAATCCTGCCGGGGATTAGGTTATCCCCATCTTGGAGCCAAACATCCCAATCGCCAACCTCGCCCTCTCTCAGGAGACTCAGATGATTCAAGATGTGGAACCTTCGGCTGTTCTCGTCAAGCAAGATCGCTCCACGAAGACTCATCCGAACCAATACGTGGCCGCCTAATACCGCAACATGGGCCATACCCGGCGCCTTCCCGAAATTTCTATCTCCCACAACCAGATCCCCAGGCTTCACACTGAAGTGTTTGAATGACTCGCCGGTTTTTGGATCGGTTACCTTGAACTCATCACATCTCAAAGACGGAAATTCGATGGAATAGTGAATCCGCCATGAAGTGCCTTTGCTGCCGAGGTGTTGCACATTCGTTCCGTCGATGAGGCGGACTCGCAAGTCACCCCATATTCTTTCTGGCGGCAGCCGTACCAACCACGTGTTCAATATTTCTACAGCCATCCAACGCAACCACTCGCCGGCAAGCCTCAAACGTTTCAACAAGGCCACGGCCGAAAGCTTCGCAATCCCTCCTTGCTCAGCCCTGATCACAGACTCGCGCAAAGAACAACCGTGGACCACATGGACCAACAGGACACGCAATAGGTCGGCAACAGTAGAAAATCTACGAAACCGCCTATATGCTCCCAATTCCCTCGCCTTTTCTTCCCAGCCCGCCGGCAAGAAACGCGT
>DYKH01000712.1 GCA_020722685.1 Caldithrix sp.
ATTCCTATACGCCATTCGACCATTTTCGAGATATTAATCGCTTTTCGGTCAAGTTCGGATTTTAATTTGTTGCTGCCGCAAAAGGTCAGAGAATGTTCAACAATAGTAACTTTGATTTGAAGTTAAGACGTGACCGATTCTGAGATATTATTTCAGGAACAGATGAGCAAGCCGGCATTCAGGAAAGCCTATCGCAGAACGCAATTGGAGAGGACGTTGAACGAATTTTAGCTTGTAGGGTGGGATAGAATCCTCACCCTACAGACTAAGGAACAAAATAGAATTCTGACACAAGTTTTTGCCTAACACTGCGTGTGCGAACTTGCAGGCCGAGACATGAGTTTCATGATCATGTAACCTCAACGCCCGTTCTTTGATCAAGCATTCGCTTGCCGGCCTTTACGCCCGCGCTAGGCGGTCCGCACCAAGGATGCGGTTGCAAGTGGAGTGCAATATATGAGCGATTTTGTAAGTACCCTTCCTATGACCGAGATTGCCAAGTTTTGTCGCCGTTGGAAAATTCAAGAATTGGCGCTCTTTGGCTCTGTTTTGCGGGATGATTTCAATCCCGACAGCGATGTGGATGTGCTGGATACTTTCATGTCTGACGGTGACTGGGGATTACTAGATCACGCCAAAATGCAACAGGAATTGCAGGCACTCCTACACCGAAATGTAGACCTTATCACCAAACGTGGTGTAGAAGGCAGCTTGAATTGGCTACGTCGAAACGAGATATTGAAGACGGCGCAGGTCCTTTTCTCCGAATGGAAGGCGATTGATGCAGCGGGATGAACCGACTTTGCTAGACATCGCCAAGGCGGCTCGCTCTGTTCAGACCTTCATCCAGGGCTTGGACAAAGAAACCTTTCTGAAGGACTACAAGACCCAGTCGGCGGTGCCGTACCAGATGGTCGTGGTCGGGGAAGCCGTCAAACGACTTTCGCACGAGTTTCGTGACCATCATCCAGAGATTCCTTGGTCATTGATCGCAGGAATGCGCGACCATCTCATTCACGGCTATGACGTGGTAGACTGGGATGAAGTTTGGAAAACCGCGACCAGCGACGTATCTGACTTGCAGATTAAGATGGAACCGTTGCTTCCGAGAGATAGCTTGTAGGATGGGAATTCTATTCCACTTTATTGATGGTTGAAGGCAGGCGGAATCTTGACAAGAAAAGAGGAAAACGATATTGACAACAGAAATTGCCCGTAAGATTTGCTTGACAAAACACGATATGACGCACGTTCTGGAACGCCTAAGAGTTGACTTTTGCAGAATAATCAATTATGCTCTTTCTGGATTTCGACATTGTGGTTGATTGAGGAGAAGGAAGCAATGTTCAAAATTTGGCTCACAACCATATTGA
>DYKH01000713.1 GCA_020722685.1 Caldithrix sp.
TCTTGAGCTTGGCATATTACAGATTATACAAGGATAAGATCAACGTTGAGCCTGTATTTGAGTACTTTTGGACACCAGAAGGTGGCACTGAACAAGGTATCTACTTTTTTACCGAATGGCCTGTCATAACGCCTTAGGAGGTGACACATGAAACGATTAATCTTTATCACATCTTGTCTGATAATTCTGATTCTAACCGCATGTACTACGCCGCAACCACCAGATCCAGGTCGAATATACTTTGTCCGTGACCAAACAATCTGGGCCTTGAATGTCGCGGACGGTCAAGAGTCTCAACTATTGGATTACTTTCCTAACCAGGGAATGGGAATGAGCGTCTCCCCTGACGGTCAATGGCTTGTATACCCGGTAGTATCAGACCTTTCTCAACCGTATAGCCCAAGAGGTCTCTGGGTACTCAATACACGCACCGGACGAGAAATAGAGATCATACGCGAGGTGGCGTTTGTTCATACGGCCTGGCTACCCGACAGTCGGCTACTGGTCATCGAATATCCAGATTGGCAAGTGTTTTCCGATGGCACAGGGAGCAAAGGAGTTGCCCACCATACGATTTTCGATCTCGATACAGATGAAAGCGTTCCTGCGGCATGGTACGTATCCTCACCTGACAACGGAACGGTTGAGTATGCGCCAACCTTCGAATGCGCCGCTGTAAGGATGATTGATCGTGCCCCCCAGGCTCCTGATACATTGCAAGTGCATTGCACAGGAGAGCGCGATCCTATCACAATTGCGACACCGCTATCGTTGGGGAATATAGCCTGGTCAGCAGATGGGCAACTCTTGGCATTTTATGATGGAGAAGCAAAAATTGCTCCGGATACGTGGCGACTGCACATCTGGCATCGCGAGACGGGCTTAATAGAAGAGATCGATACAGGTACCAGGTGGGTGATTGCGCCGAGTTGGTCACCTGATAGTCAATGGTTAGCCTTCGAGAATAATGCCAATCTGTGCATCTTGCACATGGAAGACAAGGAAGTGCTCTGCTTCGAGGATTATCCAACAGAAGTTGGACGTCCTATGTCTTGGTCACCCGACAGCCAGCACCTTGTCCTGAGCGCGTGCGCTACAGGGATCTGCGAGCAAGTTGACGCCGAATGTGATTGCGAGCATGCGGTGCTGGTCACTGTCAGCGTACCCAGCGGCGAGATCACGCTCTTGACCACTGACGTCGACATCAATTTTAATCCCCTATGGGGCAAATAGATGTGGCGGATGACCTTCCATAAAACATTGGAGGCAGTAGGCAGGACATTTTGGGGAAAATGATGGATTAAGTTTTGGTTATTCAGTTGAGAAATGTTGCGGAGAACAGCAACGGGGCAGCCTGCCGCGCCAAT
>DYKH01000714.1 GCA_020722685.1 Caldithrix sp.
CCCATGTTTGTACCTCTGCTTTTTTTCAAGGAGTGCCATTTGCGGTTGTTGTGTTTTTCGCACAGGCGCCGCGCCTTTCCAGATCTGATCCAGCCCAGGCGTGAAACGATAGTACTCGCGCAGAGGAAATACGGAATCAGCATCACGTTGCTCATCTAGGCGTTCTTGAATCAGCCCCACGTTCTTGGGATCAATTTCGATTCCAATCGAAGAACGTCCCACTTGCTCTGCCACAACAAGCGTCGTGCCTGTTCCGGCAAACGGGTCGAGCACCAAGTCACCTGGCATCGTTGACGAGAGAATGATCCGCAACAACAACGCGACAGGCGATTGTTGTTTGTGAGCGCGCTCGCCGTTGTCGCGGCGCAGTGCTTCGTCGCCCGCAAAGTAGCCCGAGGTCAATTCGCGGATGTCGTCCCAAACATCCGTGACGAACACGCCATCCTCGCGCCCATACTTGTATTCAGGACGCAGGGGCAAATCAATCCGTAAACGATTGAACACACGCGGGCGCTTGCCTTTCGTCGCGAAGGCGATGATTTGGTACTGCTTGCCAAAACGAATCGTATTTGGCACAGCAGATGTACGCTTTGTCCAGACGATCAGGTTTTGCAGCGTCCAACCCGTCTCACGCAAACATTGTAAAACGGCTTCGGTGTTTTTCTCGCGCTGCATAAAATAGATTGCGCCGCCATCCGCCGTCAATTGGCGCACACGCGCACAAACCGTTTGCATCATCAACCAGTACTCGTGCTCGGGCAAGGTGTCGTCAAAGTAATCGTAATCCTTGCCTTGATTGAACGGCGGGTCAAGAAAGGTCAAACAGACTTCTGCTTTGCTTCCTTCGCGATGGAAAACATCCGGATTCAGCTTTTCCAAGCAATCACCGTGAATGATTTTTGACATCGGTTTGCCTTATACCCCCACATAAACGAATCCAGTTTTCAGGATTCCATTCTTCGCGAGTATTTGACCATTCACCCAACATACGATCTTCGTCCAAAGTGGATTCGATCTGCTTAAGCATGTACTTGCTGCGAAGTATTCCTCCTGCTATCACATGAAACTGCTCAACTTCCTGCGGCGAAACCAACCAATCAGATTCATCATTTCGTGGATCATCCTCGTCCAAATCAAATTCGGAGAGAATCCCATTCAGGTTGTTGACATGGGATCGCTTTCCCGAGCTGCGATCAATCGCTGTGATGACGAACGCGAATCCTTTGGCAATGGGCGTGCTCTCAACCTCAAAAAGATATTTGTCTCCGATGTACCGTTTAATCCTCGCTTCTCTCTTTTTCATCGCTGCCCCTCACAACGGAATATTTCCATGCTTCTTCGGCGGATTCGTGTCGCGCTTGTTTTGC
>DYKH01000194.1 GCA_020722685.1 Caldithrix sp.
GAATGCCAAGCTGTTCTCAGGAATCGGCTGGGCGGCGCTGCACAGCGATCTCGCCGACCTCGACAATGACGTGTTCTTGCTTTTTAAAAGCAGCCCGTACGGTTCGGTAAGCCACAGTCACGCGGATCAAAACTCCTTTTATGTTTCCGTCGGCGGACGCGCCTTGGCGATTCCTTCCGGCTACTACGGCCCTGTCTATGGTATGCCCCATCATGCCGAATGGACCCGCTCCACCAAGGCCAATAACTGCATTCTTGTCAACGGCGAAGGTCAGGTGATGCGGGATTTTCGCGCCACAGGTTTTATCAAGGATTTTCGACACAATGAAAAGTTGAGCTACGTCTGCGGCGATGCCTCGGCTGCTTACGGCGGCAAGCTCACCAGGTTTGAGCGCAAGATCCTTTTCGTTCGCCCTGGTCTGTTCCTCATCTTTGACGACTTGCAGGCGCCGGCCGCCGCCGCTTTCCAATGGAAGCTGCACGCCTTGGAAGAAATGAAGATGAATGAGACGGACCAGACCGTGCGAATTGAGCACCTCGGCGCCTCCCTACAGGCACATCTATTCACCTCCGACAATCAAAGACTGCGTTTCAGCCAAACCGACCAGTTTGACACACCCTACAATGCCGGCGCCGACTCCTCCTATCACGATGACGTGCCCAACCACTGGCACTTTACGGCTGCCACTCCAAAGGCGCAGAAAGAGTTGGGGATTGCCGCCTTCGTGCTTGCAAACACAGTGGGCGAAAACCGGCTGATGGAATTCGCGCAGTCTCGAGGATGGAAAGGCGCGCAGGTCAATTATGAAAGTGGCAAGGCGGAGATTTGGGTAAGGCTGTTGGAGAACGCGCCCGTTCCCGAATCCTTAGAAGGCCAGGATGTAACGCCAAGAACACTCATGGTTGGCTTGTGGTGGCCCAAAACGGGCAACCCGGAAAAATTGATTATTGAGTCAAAGATGTAAAGATTCTACTCAGGCTTTGGAGGAGTGAATGTCTCGCTTCCTTTATCCGCTTCTACTTCTACTCTTTTTGATGAGAGTCACTCATCCGTCGGAGACCGGGAAGATAGCCGGCACGGTCACCGACAAGGAAACCGGTGAAGCCTTGATCGGGGCCAGCGTGATCCTGACGGAGGTTTGGTCGGGAGATCGGGCTATCAAGCTGGACCACCCCATTGGGGCTGCGACCGATGCCGGCGGAAGCTATTTCATCATCAACGTTCCTCCCGGCTCTTACAACGTAAAAGGGACCTACATGGGCTACAAGGCGGAGATCCGCACTCGCGTGCAAGCGCTTGTCGATAAGACGACTCGCCTGAATTTTCAGCTTCAAAGTGAGCCCCTGGCCGGTGAAGAAGTGGTGGTAACCGCCTACAAGCCGCACAAGGTGGAGGTGGATCTGACCGCCACCAAACAAACCTACGACATTCAGGAGATCGAGAGCATCCCTGGCGTGGCGGACATCACCGACATCCTCGAGTTGCAGGCGGACGTAGTGGACGATCACTTTCGCGGCGGGCGGGTCGGCGAATCCCTCTATATGATCGGCGGCGCCAACATCGTCAATCCGTTGAACAACCAAAGGGCCTTTCGCCCGATTGTTACCGGTCTCGAACAAGTGGAAGTCTACACCAGCGGCTTTAGCGCCGAGTATGGAAACGCCCAATCGGGCGTCATCAATATGGTGACGAAAGAAGGAAGGGACAAGTGGGAAACGCGCTTTGAGCTTTCCTCGACCGCGCCCTATTACAAAACATTCGGCGGAAGCGTCTATGATTCCAAGAATCTCATGTTTGTCGATGCCCTATTGGATCCGGAAGAATGGCTGAAAGAAAACCCCACTCAGCCGGGCAAGCCTCTCTGGGATCTAGGGTACAGTGCAACCACGTATTTGCCTCCTCGGGTGGTTTGGCCGCCCAATCCGCTCACGCACAAGGACTCGCTCCTGATGGCAAATCTGGGCAAGAATGCCTGGCTGCTGTCCTTCCGCGACATCGGACTGGAATACAACAACTTTCCGGACTATCGACTCGATTTTTCCACCGGAGGACCCATTGCCAAGAATGCCCGCATTTTTCTGGCCGCACGGCAGAATTTGATTCATCCCATCGTCCCGACGCCGGACAATGACATGGAGCGCCAGGTGATGAGCAACATCACCTATACGCCCAATTCTCATGACAAGCTCAAGGCCACTCTTATTTATGACTCCCAATTCGAGAACATTCTGGGCAGCGCCTGGCTGCGTTACACTTTTGACCGGACCCTGAGCGTCTCCAAGGCCATGACGGTCAACAAGCAATATGGTCTGGAATGGAAGCACGTCTACGGCCCCTCCACTTTTATGGACTGGAAAGTGAAAGTGCTTGATATTCTCGATCAGCAGCGAATCGAGCTTTTGCGGGACGATCAATTCACTGAAGATTATGGCAGTCACATGAATTGGGTGGACATTACCGCTCCGCACCGGCATGAAAGCGGGAAAATTGAAGATGACCGCGGTGATGAAAAGACGCTCTCTTACAATCTCACAGGAAGCTTGACCAGCCAGGTTAATAGCAATAATCTTCTGAAGAGCGGACTACAATTTTCTTACTACAACGTGGATGTGGACCGGGACGCCAACGCCAGCAACGTCGGCAGCTATCGCAATGTCAGTTTTACGGCTTTTCCCTATGAAGGGGCAATTTACTTTCAGGACAAAATGGAGTTCCAAGGCCTCATCGCCAATCTTGGCTTGCGGTATGATTTTTACAATCTGAATACCGAATACTATGCCGATGAATTTTCCCCGCTCAGAAATCCAAACTACGATCCGAGTCTCCCCTATCTGGAGCGCGGCCAGTATTATGATGCGGCGCTGGCTCGCAGGGAGAAAACAAAACTTTATGCCCGTCTTCAGCCGCGAATCGGCATATCCTTCCCTGTTTCCGAAACGTCCGTCTTTCATCTCAACTACGGCACCTTCACTCAACGACCGAACTTTAACCAGATTTTCTATAGTCAAATGACTTTGTTCAATGAAATCGAAGTGCTGGGCAATCCCCGTCTCCGGCCGGAGAACACCAAGGCGTATGACGTTGGTCTGGTGCAAGCTCTCCCATTTGCCTGGCATCTGGACGTGAGCGCCTACTACAAAGACGTGACTGATCTGGTGGAAACGGCCTATTACTTTGACGAGCAGCAGTCCGTCTATAGAACCTACCGGAATCGTGACTATGCGGACATCAAGGGCTTTCATGTGAATTTTGAAAAGAGGACGGGCTTTTTGCGCGGCTACATTCGCTATAACTACGAATCAGCCAAAGGTAAGAGCAGCAACGACCTGAACGCGCCGGTGAGCTATTTCGAACGTCCCGCGGAAGGGCAAGAAGCCATCGAACTGCCCGAGCCGGAAGACGTTTTCCTCGATTATGATCGCACTCACAAAGCGGTTTTTAACCTCGGCTTCAAAACGGGCAAGGATTGGGGCTTTCGTTTGGCAGGGATCAAACCGTTTGCAGATTTGTCGGTGAGTTCCACCCTTCGACTCATGTCGGGCCGGCCTTATACCTGGGACGAGACCGGACGGGGCCTGCGCTACAACCAACGCACTCCTACCGAGAAAGACCTGAGATTCCGTTTGGAGCGCCGCATCCGCCTGAGCAACACTTCGATCACCGCCTACCTGGAAGCATTCAACGTTTTGAATGACGAGGTCTACAGCTATTCCCGCACCTTTGATGACGACCGCAACGTGGTGAAATGGGAAAGGGATCGCGAGAATATCCAGACCTATACCGAATACCCGCCCTATTTCACCAGCCAAAAGCTGTACATTATCAGTAGTGAGCCTCGCCACTTTCGTTTGGGGATGATTTTTAATTTCTAAGGACCATGAGGTATCTTGATGCAGCGAATACTTAAACATTCCCTTTTGGCCGCTCTCGTATGTAGCCTACTTGCCGATAGGTCGCCGCAAGCTCAAATCAGAGAGTATCGAATTCACGACCGCGGCATGTTGCACGAGACCGTTTTCAATACCGGAGAGATCGGCCGCGGCTGGATGACCGGTGAGGCCGGCAATAAGACCAGTGTTCCGCTCCTGGAGTGGCCGTCCCGGTCGGCCACCGTGGTGGAAGGCATCGAGTACAGCGGCCAGCACAACATTCTCGGCGCCGGGATGTATATGGCGGCGAACGTCAAAGGCCAGCCCGGTTTGAACAATAGACTATACGCCTTGTGCGGCGGCGTCGGCGCCAGCGCTCCGGAGGTGGTATTCGGCCGCTGGAGCTTTCCGCTGTTTATCGAAGAGATCGAGAATTTCCCCCTGTTACCCAACGGGGACTTGAATCCGGACTATAATCCTGACGAAGCGGAAGAGATTATCCGTGCCGCCTGGGCCTCTTCGATCGGCGTCACGGTCACGCGCACGTCGCGCGCCTGGAGCTATCCTGACTATGACGACATGATCATCTACGAATATGAGCTGGAATACACCGGCGACACCGACGGAAATCCGGCAACGATTGAGATAGCCGAGGAGTTCCGCGATTTCATGGCCCTCTTTATCTACGGCTTTGCGCCTTCCATGTACGGCTACCAGCGGCACTATCAAGAATGGAAATACGACGGCGGAATCTATCGCGGCGACCAAAACGGCTTTTGGGATGCCGACTACTGGCTGGCCTTCAACTTGGATCGCCGAACCGCCCTCGACGCGAACCTCGCCGGAAAACCTGAGCCTAACAAGGAATTGTTCCGGCTGTTCTCGGCCACCGGAATCAACGGCGGCGGCCTTTGCAGTCCTCAGGCGCCCGGCTATTGCATGCTTTATTACGATACCAATCATCTGGCCAAGGTCATTCCGGCAGAGCTGGACAGTCTGGGTCAAAATGAATCCGAGGCTGCCGAGATCATGAGTAACTATCTGGGCGAATACTATGAGCTGGATGAAAACTGGCACGTCAAGCAACCGTGGTCAAACAAAGTCAGCACTGGCAATACCCGTTCGAGTAAAATGATCGTCGAGTCCATCAACCCGGATAAACGCTGGAGCGGGCGCTATTCTCCCAACAGCACCACTTGGCCGAATCCGCCATCGGATCGCTGGATCGGCCGGGCCGCCTATCCCTACCGGCAGAGTGCGGACGCCGGCCAAAAGCACACCGTTTTCGGTCCCTATACTCTGAGACCCGGTGACAAGCTTCGCTACGCATTGGCCGAAGTGTGCGGCTATGGCGCCCAGCCGGGCAAGAGAGTCGAGGGCGGTCAGGTTACCACTCAGTGGACGAACACGCCGTCGTGGAATCGAAGAATCGTCCTCGGCGGCGAGGTGATGACGGAGCATTATTTGGATGACTATGGCTATCCGGACTATGTCAACTCCGAGGTGGTGAACGTCACTCAGGTTGCCCACAAGGCTTTTGCGGCCTACCTTGGCCATGAACCCACCGTCCCGGTCTGGCCGGAAGACAATCCCTCAACGGGAAGCTACAAGATTCCCGTGCCGGTTCCGGCGCCGGTCATCGTTGTAGAGAACACCGAGAAGGGGACGGTTCGCATCACCTGGAAGCGAGCAGTAGAGAATTTTACGCATCCGCGCTTAACCGGCGCTTTGCAGGAGTTCAGAGTGCTCCGCAGCAACGCCGGTATGGGACCGTGGACGACCATTGGCACGATCCCCGTCGGCCAGAGCTTGAACGATGAAAACATGTACGAGTTTGTCGACAACGACGCAGGCTTCAAGATTGGCGAGAAGAAATTCTACTGCGTGGTGTCAGTGGACGAGCACGGGAATATGAGCGGCAAGACGAACATCACCGCCCATCAGAAAAACATCGGCAGCACGGAAAACATGACCAAGGTCCACGTCGTTCCCAATCCCTTTGTCGTCAAGTCCGGCTTTGCCGGCACCGGAGACGTGGAGGACAAAATTGGATTCTACGGCTTGCCGGCCGAGTGTACCATCCGGGTCTACTCTTATGCCGGTCAACTGGTCACGACTATTGAGCATGACGATCCCATCTACTCCACCGCCTGGCTGCAAGTGACCCGGAATGGCCAGGAAATAGCTTCCGGCATTTACCTCTACGTCGTAACCACTCCTGAAGGTATTCGCACCTCCGGCAAGTTTGTGGTGGTTAAGTGACTCAACGAGATGAGGTTTTTCATGAAAAGTACAAAGCTGAGCGTTGCAGTATTTTGGATAACGCTTTTCCTGACGGCGGGAACCGCGCTCACGTTTGAAAAGGTAGGCACGACTTCGTTTCAATTCCTGAAAGTCATGACCGATGCCCGCTCAACAGGTATGGGAGAAGCCTATTCTGCCGTTGTCAACTCGGCGAATGCGGTTTTCTGGAATCCGGCGGCGCTTACCAAAGTTCAGAAATTGGACGTTTCGGTCTCCTACCTCGATTGGCTGCTCGATATCTCCCATTCTTCCTTTGCTGCCGCGTACAGTGTTTTTGGACTGGGGACCTTCGGATTGCAGGGCTTGTTCACCAACGTCGGCGAAATTGAAGTCACCACCGTGGATGCTCTCGGCTTTGTCGGCGACACCTATAATCCCGGTTTGACGGGGGAAAAGATGTCGCCCGCCTCCTTGGTTTTGGGACTTTCCTTCGCCCGCGATCTGACCGACAAGCTGGCATTTGGCCTCACCTCAAAATTTGTCCAGGAAGACCTGGTGGTCAAAAAAGTGTCCGCCATAGTCTTTGACGGCGGCTTGACCTTCCGAACCGGGTTTCGTTCTCTGGAAATGGCCGTAGCGGTTCGCCATTTTGGCCAAGAGGTGCAGTACTATGAAAAGAGCTACCCCCTGCCTCAGACCTTCACCATTGGCGTTAGCGGAATGTTGATCAGCGGAGAAAACGGCTTCTTTTTGCCAAGCAAAACGCATGCTATCCGGGTGGCCTATGATATGTCCCAGCCCAGGGACTATGATCAGCAGCATCATGTGGGACTGGAATACTCGCTGAAGGATTTCATCTTTTTGCGCGGCGGCTACAAATTTAATTTTGACGAAGAAGGCTTGAGCTTGGGATTCGGTTTGCGAAGGGGCGGCTTCACGTTGGACTATTCTTACTGCCAGTTTGGCGAGTATTTCGATTCCGTGCATCGCTTCTCCTTCGGATTTTCGGCGAATTAAACAGACATCGCGGAGCGCATGACTTATGAGTTTTCTACAGAATGTTAAGATTTTCTCCCGGTCACCCATCATCGGCCTTTTCCTCGCCCTTTCCGCCCTCGCACAGCACCGAGGCGATAACCTGGCCTTCCAGGGAATTTCTTTTCCCAATGAAAACGGAGTGAAGGCCTTGGCCATGGGTGGCGCCTATGCTTCCTTAACCGGCGACATCAATTCCCTGTTCTGGAATCCGGCCGGTCTGGCGGAAGTGGATGGCGTGCAGATGTCCGTCAGTGCAAATGCCTATCAAAAGAGCTGGCGCGAAAATCAAGTCTATCGAACGAACCGCTACTTCCTGACTTTGCCGTTCTATCTGGAAAAACTCTACATCCCCAATCCGGCTAACAATGGCAAGTGGGATCACGAGATTTTCATCAGCGAGCGCGATTCGAGCTATCTGATCCGCCAGCCCGAGATGGGCAAAGATGTCTTCAGCAAGGAGGCCGCCGAATGGGAGAAAACGGCCGACAAATTCCTATTGGATTTTGTGGCTATGGCCTTTCGCTTGAAGGTACGGGGCAAGAATCTTGTGCTTTCGGCCGCATTTAACAGGAGTAACGACGTTCTCGATTTTGACCGCAACGACACTTATTTGGACCCCCATATCGGTTACCAGGAGTACGGCGACGTAGAACGGGTAGCCGGAGATACCCTGCACATGACCTGGTCGCAATTCGAGCGCAGCCGGTTTGGCGAATTGTATTCGATCACCGCCGGCGCCGCGTACGACCTGAGTAAGAATATCAAAGTCGGAATCGGCTTTGCCAAAACCAAGGGCGAGACGACCGACCGGCAGATTTTGGATCGCGTCGGCTGGTTCGATCTGGTGAACAGCAACCGTTTTCGTTTTTCATACGATACTTTAAAGACAGAGGTAAAAGGTACTTCCAAGTTCGACGCCATGAATTTTAGCACGGGAGCGATTCTCGCCTTTGACCGGTTCAGCGTTGGCGCAAAGATCGTTGTACCATCAAACTTAAAACGAACTTGGAAGTACTCGTCGATGCAGACAGGCAAAGTGAACAGCGCGGCAACCGTTTCGGGGCTGGATAAGATGAAAATTCCCGCCACCTATACGCTCGGCCTCTCCTTCAAACCAGTCCAGTCCTTCCTCATCGCCTTTGATTTCGAATCTACGGCGTACCGCATGGCTGAATTTGAGCTTGCCGCCAATGATTCCACCCATCGAAGCTGGGTGGACAAGAACAGCATCCGCTTGGGCATCGAATACAAACCGGCTGGCTGGCTTTCGCTTCTGGCCGGCTATCGCAATCTACCGGCCACATTCGTCCCGGACGGCGCTGCGTTTCGAGACCGCGGCCCTACTGCCATCAGTTACACCGGCGGCATCAGCCTTAGACTGGGCATCGGGCGCATAGACCTGGCGTACGAATTAAGACAACTGAAATACTATGATTCCTATTACAGCAACACCAATTATGTTTTTGAGGAATTCACCAATCTTCTCGTGGGATATACGATCGGACTTTGAGCATAGAAATGGGAATGAAAAGTGCAAGGAGGTGATTTCTCCGATTAGACGATACCGTTAGCAAACAAGTACTTTAGCAGGTTTACAACGAACCGGAGGTGAAAAGATGAAGAAATTTCTATTCCCAACTCTTGTCTGTTTCATGATGCTGGTCGGGACCACTTTTCCCGGCAGCATCAATTTTTTTTCAAAATTTTAAAAAAACTCTTGACAAAATGGGAGAGATAGAATATATTAAGAAAGATCATAGTTTCTTTAGCCAAGAAACATACCG
>DYKH01000715.1 GCA_020722685.1 Caldithrix sp.
GCTATACAGATTTCTCGCTCCGCTCGAAATGACAACGGACCTGAACTGTTACCATTTACGATAACTCAGGCTATGGCATAAAGTGTCTCAGTTCCAATCCGCAATTGGTCGACGATGGTGTTTGTGCTGGCCATAATGTTGTTGCCTACAATGGCTCTTACGGAATATACATCGACGCTTCTTCGCAGCCGGCCCTTGGCGGAGGCAGCTTTTATTACTCGCAGAATAGCTATTACAGTAATTGTAACGACACGCTTGATGTTTATTCCCTGCAAGCAAGCCCTATCGGCGCCAACTATTGTTACTGGGGAGGGGTGCCGCCACGAGTCTATGGAAATATATGGACGTTGAATCAGATACCGCCCCCCGATCCAAATCCTGATCCCCATTCACTGCAAAAGTCATTGGCCGAAGCGGATTACAACGGCACGCTGGAAGCAGTGAGTGATTCAACAGTCAATAAGGAAGCCCGCCTCCATTATGACAAGGGCTACGAGCTTGAGCAAAAAGGAGAATATGAGGCCGCCTTAGGGGAATATGACTTTGTCATTGCAGAGTACCCGCAAACGCTCGAGGCGGAGTTATCCCTGAATCGAATCACTATCTGCAATGACAAGACAAAAAGCTCGCAGGCCACCCTTTCTTACATGGAAACCATTGCCACTGATTACTCGAACTTGAGAGTTGGCGGCAAGGCGCAGGCTTACCTGACCAAACAACTCATCCGTGACGGCGATTATAAAACGGCTTTGGCTAATTGTTCTGATCTGGTGCAAAAATTTCCTCAAAGCGATTTGGCTAAAGAGGGACTGTTCACCCAATGGCAAATATACTTCGATGGTTTGCAGGACATGAAAAGTGCTGCCGATGCGATGCAGCAATACGAGAGTTCATTTCCAAAGGACTTTTCCCTCGCCATTATGAAAATCGCCATGGGAGAATGGACGCCGGAAATGGAAAAAGACTTTACTGAAAGCCTGCCTAAAAGAGGTTCTGAGGAAATGGCGGAAGGAACCGATGTCGAAAAACCAAAGGCGTTCGCCTTAATTGACAATTACCCGAATCCCTTCAATCCGGAGACCATCATTCAGTACGCCACACCAAATGAAAGCCATGTTATGATCGAAATACATAATGTGCTCGGTCAAAGGGTTAAACGCCTTCAGGATAGTGACGTGCCGCCGGGTTATCATACCGTTGTATGGAACGGACGCAACGAAGCCGGTCAAAAAGTCAGTTCCGGCATTTACCTCTGCCGCATGCAAGCGGGTGAGTTTGTGAAGACACAGAAGATGACCCTGCTGCCATGAGGATGAAAAGCGACTGTCGACTTGTAGCCAGTGATTGCTTCCAATAGATCGT
>DYKH01000716.1 GCA_020722685.1 Caldithrix sp.
TAACTCAAATCGAAATTATTGTCAAATACTTTCGATTTGAGTCTAAATTATTCAACTGGTGTGCGTGTCCTCGGGGGTTTGTGTGGGAGACTGATTTTTACAGGGTTCATGGAGACCTTTGCAAAACGCCGCCTTCGCGCTCAGAAATCTTTTTCGACCCCACAGCGTCTCGCTCGCGGCGGCAAAGCCTAAACGCTCTCTAATGTTTTGCGTTTTTAACGGCTTCGCCGCCTTGCTGCAACGGCGGGATACCCCGAAAAATCAATAAATTTGCGCTTTGGGTACCATTTTTCAAAGGCCTTGCTGGAAAGGCTGCCCGGAAAGCAAGACCGGGCAGCCTGAAAATGCTGCGATGATAAAACTGAATGCCCTCATACCGGTTTTTGGTTATGGTAACTCCGCCTCACGGATACCCGATATCACCTGCAAATCATAGATCACATCCTCCAACCCGACACGCCGATCATCGTTGGCATCACCCCTGACGCAAGCCGGGCATGTCGGGCAGGCGGCAACTGCCAGACCCGGTACTGCGACCTGCACCGCAGGAGAGTTCAACGAGACGCCCACCGTCCTTGTTTCCAGATTGTCCGCCGTAACCAGCAGCTCATAATTGCCGTAGGGTATATCGTGTAAAGTAAAATTCCCGTTGGCATCCGTCTGGGTGGTGTAAGTCGTACCCTTTAATCTGACCGTTGCATCGGCGACGCCGAGATCGGGGTGACCGGCAAGGTTGGCTGTAATTCTGCCATAGAGAGAGCCGATATTGGCATCCGGGGTGGGAATAGCGCTTCCCGCCATCGAATAAGGAGACTTAAGATATGAGTCAAGCTTTGCCTGGACGCGGAAATAGTAGGTTTTTCCATTATCGAGGTGTTCGAAGGTATAAGTTGTTCGTGTAATGGAGCCGCTCGTGGCTACCGTTTGCCATTCTTTCGTCGCGGACATTGACACTTCATAGCCCGTTGCTCCCGGAACCGGATCCCACGTTATTGACACTCTGGAATCCCCCGGTATGGGCTGCAGATTAACCGGCGCAGTGATCATCTTGACAGTCGGTGAGGCGGATATCGTCTCTGACCAGGCCCCGGCGCCGAAGGCGTTGATCGCGGCGACGGCATATTCGTACTGCGTAGCGTTGATCAGGTTTTGATCGGTAAAAAACGTTCCCTCCATGACGGCGATCGGCTCTTTCGGCCACGGTGATCCGCTGATGCGGCGGAACACCTGGTAACCTTCGGCGCCGGCAACCGCAGACCAACTGAGGCCGATCTCGGTGTTACCCCGAATGACGGTCAAACCACTCGGCCGCATCGGGCGTTCATAGGCCGGGGTGGCGCTAACCTCGTCGGAATAGG
>DYKH01000717.1 GCA_020722685.1 Caldithrix sp.
TTTGCACATCTTTTTATTATAACCCAACGGGTTATGAAGGGATTCTGCAAAAACGCTGATGTTCGCCGAAGGAGACGGTCGCATGATTTTGCCGCATCTGCTTCGTTGCAAATGGCTTGCAGTATGCTTATACAGCGGCGCCCTTTGCGCCTCACATCTGCGGCAAACTAAATGCGATGCAAAATCAAGGTAATACCCACCCCTGGCAGCAAAAAGGAACCATCACGCCCGGCAAAACAAACCATATGGCATATCTGCCCAACTCGGCTCTTTTTTTACCTCAGTTTTATTTCTCTCGCCCAACGTCAGCCGTGAGGCGTTCGGCAAACGCTGTCGTGTTCGGCGCGGTTTTTGGAGTCGCCTCCGACGCTTTGTTGGGAACTCTCATGTGCTAACATTTTGCTCTCGTCGAGAATACGATCCACTCGTGCCAACATCGTGTTTATCCGGCTGTCAAGATAGGCGGACAGCTCAGGTGGTGCAGCGCCATATCCGCGAAGGCGGGCTGGCTTCAGGTTGTGCAGCGTTTCCCATACCTTTGCACACCGAGACAAGATCGTGCCTCCCAGATTCTCCGAGCTGCGCCCCAACTTCAACTCGCTTCGCATCTGCACGACGTCATCCTGCATGTTCTGGATTTCTTCTTCGACTGCTCGCAAATGCGCATTGGGCGAGTTGCCCGAACTGCTGAGCTGTCGCGCAATGGCCTTCTTTACGACCAGGCTTATGTCTGAGAGCATTTCTTCGACAACTGCGAGCCCGCAAGACAAAGCATGACGATAGGTCTCTGGGATAGAAACACCGTGTGAGATAGATCGTGCCTCTTTATCTTTGTTCATCGTTCGGGTTCCCGACGGTTGAGCTGAGCCGCGCGGTCTTCCGCGTTGGCTCCAGCCCGATGTTGGGTGGTATGTGGGCAGTGCTTTATTTTAGGTTCTCGATTTCTTCTTCGACTTCCTTTGCTCCTTCTGCATAGAACTTCCCTTCATCTGGGGCTAGCTCGCGAAGCAGTCGGATGAACTCTCCGGCGTGGACGCGTTCTTCATCGGCAATGTCCTTAAGAACCGCGATGGCAAGCTTATTATTCGTTGACTCGGCAAGTTGCATGTACATCTGAATGGCTTCGTACTCCGCAGCGATCATGAACCTGATTGCTCGGATGAGTTCCTGATCTCTGAGCTTCCTATCGCTCGCCAACCCCGAAAAAGGCGATCCAAACTCCGGCATGACTATCCTCCTTTCTTTGTCGTCTAATTTGCCGCACAACATAACATTGTACGTCAAATTCTGATGGCACTTTAGGATGACCAAACCAATCATTCAACCATCAATTTCGGAGAAGTGATCTCGGATA
>DYKH01000195.1 GCA_020722685.1 Caldithrix sp.
AGTCCACGATGTTGTGCTAATTCTATGTCTACGATGTTATGCAAATTCTCAAATAACACAAATTGCGAAATGGCCCGAAGCGAAGAATCTTTGTTGTGAAGAGGATGCAGCGACTGAACTGTTAAAAAAATATGACGGAGAAATACCCAAAAAGCTATGAGTAGCTTAGGCTTCAGTTGCTCGCCAAGATTGGCAACCAGCCTTCCTGGGCCCCCTTGTAATGGAGGGACTATGCTTCCCTATTCACTTTGAGTTTGACGGTTATTTTTTCGGCCTCGATTCACCCAATAATACAGTGTTGGAATCACCAGCAGCGACAGCAACATGGAGAGGCTCATGCCGCCGATCATGGCGACGGCCAGTGGCTGCAGCATTTTCGCGCCTTCGCCGATAGCCAGCGCCAGCGGCAGAAAGCCAAAGATGTTCGACAGCGTGGTCATCATGATTGGCCGCAGACGAACGCGACCAGCATCCAGCAGTGCTTGCGTTAAATCCGAGGCCAGCGCTGGAGATTTTTCCGTGAAATCGATCAGCAGAATGCCGTTATTGACCACCACGCCGACAATCATGATCATGCCCATGAAGGCGGAAATATCCAAGGGGATTCCGGTGATGAGTAACAGCAGGAAAACGCCGCTGACCGAGAGCACAGTGCCGAATATGATAGCCCCGGCGCTGCGAAAGGATCTGAATTCAAACAAAATAATCGTAAAAACCAGCAAAGTGCCAAACAGCAGAATAAGCAACAATTCTTGGAAGGCCTGCTGCTGGCTTTCGTACTGCCCGCCCAACTGTAGGTTGATTCCCGGCGGCAAATGAATTCCAGCCAAGGCACGCTTAACGTCGCGGATGATACTGCCGAGGTCGCGTCCAGAAATGTGCGCTTTGACGTTGACCACCTGGCTCAAGTTTTCATGATCTACATCGGTTTGCCCGGGGATTTTCTTGATCTCCGCCACTTCCTCCAACAGCAGCATGCGGCGCAGGTGGGGAAGATAAATCGGCAGGCGGCGGATTTTTTCCAAATGGTTGAAATCTGTTTTGGGGTAACGCAGGCGCACCGGAATGATCTTCAAGCCTTGCATCATGCTGGTTGCCTCTTCGCCCCACAGCGCTAGACGTACGGCGCGATTGAGCTCTTGCACGTTGAGGCGGTAGCGGCTGGCCGCCTCCGGAATGATGCGAATCGTCAGCTCCGGCTCGCTGCGGGCAAAGCCGGGAAACACGTCCACCATGTTGGCAATATGCTGCAGCGAATCGGCAATTTGCGCCGCCACTTCTTGCGCCAGCGGCAAATTATTGCCAAACACTTTTACGACAATGGGCGCGATCTCGCCGCTCAAATCGTTCAGCCGATCAGGCAGCACCTGAAACAATTCCGGCTGCAAACGCGGCTCTTTTTGGGCAATGAAGGCACGCAGATCGTCCATGACTTCAAAGGATGAACGCTGGTGGCCTTTTTTCAGGTAAATCACAAAATCGCCCTCGTTGGCATGCTTGCGCGGATGCGCCAGGCTGCGGCCAGTGCGCAGCGAGTACGTATTGACCTCCGGCAGGGTTACCAAATAATCCTCGATGCTTTGCAGCATGCTCTTGGTACCTTCGAGCGAGCTGCCCGGTGGCGCCAGGTAATCCAGCACGATGGTGCTCTCGTCCCATTCCGGCAGAAAACCGCTGGGAAGATGTAAGTAACTCACCACCGTGACGGCGACCAGCAACACGCATAACAGCAAGACCGGTAGCGGTTTCTTGAATGAAAACTTTAATGCCTTTTGCTGCAGGGCGATGATCTGCGGCAGAACGCGGCCTGGCTTGACCTTTTTGGTGGAAACGAAGACCTCGGCCAGCGCCGGCGTGAGCGACATGGCCAGCAGCATTGACACCATAACGGAGAGCGCCAGCGTAATGGACAGGGCCTTAAAAAAGATGCCGGGAACACCGGAGAGGAAAACCAGCGGGATGAAAACCACCACCGAGGTCAAAGTGGCGCTGATGAGTGGCGTCAGGATTTCGCCGGTGGCTTGCACCACGGCCTCGGTGCGCGCATAGCCCCGTTCCAAGTAGCGCTCGATGTTCTCTACCACCACCACAGCGTGATCCACCAACAGCCCTATGGCCGCTGCCAAGCCGCCGAGGCTCATCAGGTTCAGGTTCATTCCGATGAGCTTGATGAGAATGATGGTGATGAGCAGGGCCACCGGAATAATCGTGGCGGTGACCAGCGTGATGCGGAACCGGCGCAGAAAAAGCAACAGAATAATTACGGTGAGGGCGGAACCGAGCATAATGGCGTCGCGCACGCTGCCAATGGACTGCCGGACAAAGTCGGTCATGTCGTACCACTTTTCCATTTTGACTTCGGGCGGCAGGGTTTTGCGGATTTCCTGTAAGCGCTTTTCCACCGCGCGCATCACGGCCACGGCGTTGGCGCCCGGCTGCGTGATGATGGTGAAAAGCACCGCCGGATGCCGGTTGCTCACACAACTAATGAAGGTCTCCTCCACCGCCGGCTCGATGGTGGCAATGTCGGTGAGATGAATGGGTGTGGGATGATGATGGGCGACGACGGTTTTGCCCACGTCCTCGATGGTCAGGTAACGGTTGTCGGCAATGTTCAAATAAAGCTTGTTGAATTCGTTCAGCCGGCCGACAAACTGCACGGTGTTGGTCTGCGCCAGCGCCGCGCTGACTTGCTGATGGTCGAGATTGACCGCTGCCAGCTTGCTGGGATCGAGATTGACCCAGTATTCACGGCGATGCCCACCCATCACCTCGATGTTGTTAATGCCGGGAATGCCGGTGAGCTGAGGCCGGATGGTGTACACTGCCAGGTCGTTCAGCGCCACCAAATCGAGGCGGTCGGAATACAGGCTATACCCGGAAACCGGATAGGTGCTGGAGGTGAAGCGCCGCACTTCGATTTGCACGTCGGGCGGCAATTGACTGCGGATGCCGCTCACTTGCGCCTGCACCAACTGGTAGGCCTTGAACATGTCCTCATTCCACTGGAAATCAACGTTGATCTCCGCCGAGCCGCGGCTGGTGGTCGAGCGCAGCACTCGCACTCCGGGCACGCCCATTACCCCTTCCTCAATCGGCTTGGTGATCTCCATCTCCATTTGCTTCAGCGGCGCAAAGCCATTGTCCACCAGCACCGCGATACGGGGAAAGGTGGCCTCGGGGAAGACGTCCTGCGGAATTTGAAAAATCAGATAAGATCCGATCAATGCCAACAACAGCGCCGAAAAAACCACCGCCCGCTTGTTTTCCACTGCGAATCGCGCCAGCGAGTTCATTCCGCCACCACCTCCATGCCGTCTTGCAGCGAATAGGCTTTCTCGGTCACCACGCGCTCGTTCTCGCTCACACCGGAGAGAATTTCCACCGCCTCGTCCTGCAAAATTCCCACCTGCACGTTGCGCTTTTCCGCTCTGTTTCTTTGTACCACAAAAACATAAAATACTCCTTCCTCTTCCAGCAGCGCCGATCGCGGAATGCTCAGCGTGTGCACATGGGTTTCGGAGAGAAAGGTCAACCGCGTCAACATGCCGGGGCGGAATTCACCGGTTGGATTAGCCAGCCGGAGCCGAATTACCACGGTTTGGTTGTCTGGGTTGATCTTGCCCGAGACGACTTCCAACGGCAATGACAGCGGTGCATGAGGATAGTCGACAAAAGCGACGCGAACTTTCCTCACCCGCCGGATGATCGAAAGATAGCGTACTGGCAGATCGCCGCGCACGTCGAGCACGCTCAAAGCGCCGAGGTGTACAATCTGCTCGCCTTTCTGCAGCACATCACCGGCATGATGCGTGACCTCCAAGACCACACCATCGAGCGGGCTGTAGAGCGGAATGGCTTTGATTTGTTGCTCAACGAGTGGGCGCAGCTCCGCCGGCATTTGATCGGTCACTTGCAACAGCGCTTCGCGTTCCGCCGGCACAATCGTACCGATCAGTTCACCCTTCTTGACGTGGTCGCCGAGCAACAACGAAAAATCGCTGAGCCGGCCGTCAAACTGCGAGGCCAGAAAGGCTTCTTGACGCAAGGCAACCGTGCCGAAAATACTGAGTGTGTCGCTCATACCTTGGCGGCTCACCAGAGCTGTTTTCACCTGCACCATCGGGTCGGATTTTTCACCGGTAGTTTTTGCCTCTTTTCCACAGGCGACCAAAAGCAATGCGGCGAAAACCACCAGGATGGTTGATTGAATGAATCCACTGCGCATGAGCATTTTCCTTTTTTCAAAATACCAGCCGATAGGCAATCTTGCTCAAAACCGTAGCGCGCGTCGGGCGCGTTTTGCCTCCTGTGTCGAACAGTTGATTGTAGACGAAATAAACATCGCTGCCGATCTTTGGAATCCAGTGGAAACGAAAATTCAGATTGATCTCCTCGTCCTCGTTGTTCCATTGTGCAAAAAGCGAGGTGTTGATGAAGGTCGAAAAAGCATACCGCACGTGCCCGCCGATTTCGAGAGTTCTGAAACTGCCACCAGCCAGCGCGACGTCGTTGCGGCTGTAATCGGCGGCGAGCGCGAGATGTTTGTCGATCTTCACAGCCGCTTGCGTGGAAAATCTTTTTCTCTCGCCGGTGTAGTAATTTCCCCAGTTGTAAAACAGCGCGCCAGCCAGATGACGACTCGCATTGGTCTCGAGCTGAATTTCATAGGAGGTGAAATAGTACCGCCCTCGCGGAATCACGATGTTGCCGAAGATGTTGAAATCTTCATTCATTCTGTCGAACGTGCGCTGGATGTTGAATTCAAAAAACTCACCGCTTTCGGTCAAGAAACCGAATGGACGCCACTCCCAAAAGGCGCTTTCGGGCCGGTTGTTCACATCCCAGAAATATTCCACATCCACCGGCTTGAACACGAGCCGTCGAATTCCCGACACACCTGGGCGGGGAGCGATGCGCAAGGCCCACGAAAGCTGCTTGCCGTGCCGCGAAACAAACCCGACTTCCGGATTGAAGTTCCTTTGCACTGAGCGAATGCCGATGAAGTGGTCGATGAAATCGTTGGGATAATCTACGAAGAAACGATAGGCGAGATTGTCGCCCTGCAGCGAAGGGGTTTGCGTGGCGGCAATCGCGCCGCCGATTTCCACGTTGTTGTCGCCGAAAATTTCCGAGAAACGCACGTTGGCATCAGCGCCCATGGCGCGATTGGAGCCACCGGAAAATTCTTTGTTGGTCGCCAGCACACCCACATAAGATTGTTTGAGAACATCATGCTTCACGCGCACCACCGCAAAGTTCGTCGCCGGCACGGTATCCTTTGCGGCGGTTTGCATGTCGAGCGCGCCAATATCGTATCCACCCGCTTTGCCAACGAGGCGCACGCCGGCACGAATCGGAATCTGCTCGCCGGTAACGATGCCGATACGCCGGCTGTAAAAGAGTCTGGGTCTTTCGCCAAAATTGAAATTGAAAATGCCCGCGCCTTCGAGAAAAAACTCGCGCTTTTCCGGGAAGTATAAAAGAAAGCGCGTCAGGTTGATTTGCGCGCGGTCGGACTCTACTTGCGCAAAGTCGGTGTTGACGGTGGCGTCGAGCGTTAAGGTTTGTGCGACCGGATATTTGAGATCGAAGCCGGTTTTGCTCAGCGCGGCTCGCTCGTCGCTGAAAGGGGCAAAACCGCGCTGCAAGCCGCAGGAAACGTAGGGCTTGATTTCGAGCCTCGTGCCGCGATGAATGTTTTGTAAGCCTTGCAAAATGCCGGCTTGCGAGAGTTGCGTGATATGGTAATTCCGCGAGAATCCCTGCCACCGCATCTGTTCGTGCTTGTGGCGAATGTTGCGCTCAAAATTCACGCCCCACACTTGCTCGGCATCCTCTGAAAAGCGCAGCGTGGAAAATGGAATCTCGATTTCCGCGAACCAGCCGGAATCGGTGACGCTGGCGCGAGTGTCCCAAATGCTGTTCCAATCCACATTAATGCCGTTGCCTTCATCCGTCACCAGCGCATCGAAGCGCGCGCCGTTGGGGTTGATGATAAATAAAAATCCGTTGCGGCGATCGTGGTAAGTGTCGAAGATCAGGGCAAAGTTGTCATCCTCATCGTACCTGAAATCCCGCTGCAATTCATTCGCGATGATTTTTTCCGGCAGGCTGTCAAAGCAGCAAACTCCGACGTACAGCGCATGCTCGTCGTAGACCATCCGCACTTCGGTGCGCTCAGTGGCGGCTTTGCCTTGCTGCGGCTCACACTGGGTAAAATGCCTGATCGGCTGGGCATGAGTCCAGGCTTCGTCACTGAGGTCACCGTCGATCTTCGGTGACGGATTGACGTATGCCGCGTTGATGGCTGCCGGCGCGGAAGCAGTTTGCGCGTAGAGCGGAATGATCGGCGACCACGAGAGCACGTAGCGGCAATCGAGAAAAAAGCCGATTGCAGAAAGCTGGAGGAATTGACGCTGCTTTTGCTTCAGGCTCATTTGTCGATTCTTAAATCGGTGACCGTCAAGTCATCAAACAAGGTATAAGAATCCGCCTTCGTCCACAGGCCGACCTTGCCAGCGCCGGTGAAGGTAAGGTCTTCCACCTCAAAAAGTTTTTTACCGTTCACATACACCCCGAAGAGATTGCCTTTGGCAGCCACGCGCAGCGTGCTCCATTCTCCGGATGGAACTTTGGCCTTTTTGCCATAGGTGCGGCCAATGCCTATGAGCGGGAGATCGGTGCGCCTGCCTTTCTCGACTTTGTAGAGTACCACATTATCCTCCAACGCATTCGCGCGCATAATGTAATAGTTGTCCTTGTCTTGATAGCGCCAAACAATGCCCGCCGCTTGATCCCCTTCGCCTTTCACCGGCTTGAATTTCACGCTGATGTCGGCATCTTTGAGCATGACACTATCGAAGACGCATACGGGAAAACGGTAGCCGGTCGCGTCCCTATCCGTTTGCGCCAGCACATTCGGTTGGCTGGGCGCAGTTCCCTCTTTCATGACGACCCAATTGCCGATTTTGCCCTTGCCGGTCAATGCACTGGAAAATCCTTGCGGCGTTTTGCCAACTTCGTCTTGGTCGAAATTGAACGTTTGGGCAGCGACGGAGGCGGCAAACGCTAGCACCAGCAGACTGGCAAACACAATCTTCGTTTTCATACGATCATCTCCTGTTTGATTTTTTTATAGAAAAATAGACCTACAGCGCATCCAGAAGCGTTACGCCAGCCTCGAGAATTTTGTAATCACCTTTGCAATGGAAGTTTTAATCACTCATCACTCTCCCAGTTGGGCGATTTTCTCGGTCTGGTTGGTCAGGGTATACATTTCGATGACGCTGAGCAAAAAACGCAAACGCGTCTCCTGCAGCGTCGACTGATTTTCCGTCAAATCCTTTTGGGCGGTCAGGTATTCCAAATTCGTGATCAATCCAGCCTGATAATTGGCCGTGGCCAGTTGAAAGGCCTGCCGATTCGCTTCGAGCCGCTGCTTTTGCGTCTGATAAATTTCCTGCAGTTTTTTGAGTTTTGCGCTGATTTGCTCCAATTGGATCTGCAATTCCCGGGCGATTTCGGCCTTTTGCAATTGCAGCGCGCGCGCCCCGGCCCGAATTTCTTGCTGTTGGAATTTATTCAGTCCCCACTGAAACAGTGGAAATTGTAAACTCGCACCTACATACCAATAATTGCCGTCCGCCGTGGGATCACGATCCACGAAGCAACCGCCGATGAATTGAAAGTGCGGCAGCCGGGAGGCTCGCACCACACGTAGACGAAGCTGCTGTGCTTCATATTGAAATGAGAACGATTTGAGCAAGGGATTCTGCTGGATCGACAATGGATTCATGTTGGACAGGGAATCGACTTCAATCAATTGCCCCGGCAAGTCACGTAGCTGCAAGGTCCGGTAATCCGGCAAATTGAGCAATAGCGCCAGCTCCTGCCGCAAATTGTCCGTCTCCAATTCCACCGCGAGCATCTCCTCCTGCAATTGGTGAATCGCCGCTTCGGTTTGCAGCACATCGAATTGCGTGCGCCTGCCAGCCAGCCACAAGGCTTTGGAGACCTGCGCATGCTCGTTCAACAAATTGAGGCGATGGCTCAGCAACTCGCGATTCACCTGCCGTTGCAGAATGGCGATATAGAGCGCCGCCACCCGGCGACTTACCTCTAAAGCGGTTTGCGCTCGCCTGGCTTCGTGCGCCAGCACCTTCCTATGCTCAACCTCTGCCGTCTTTAGCAGCCAAGCGCCCGCCGACCAATCCATCACCGCCTGTCCGATCTGCTGCCGGAAATCATAGTGAGAATAAAACAATTGATCATGGGCAAGCTCCGCTGATAGGTTGGGGAAATATCGCGTTCGCTCTTCACGATAAACCGCGTGGGCTGCTTGAACATCCTGCGCAGCGGCCTGCCAGCGGTAACTGTTGTGCAATGCTAGATCGAGACATTGCGCGAGCGAAAGCCTTTCCGTTTGCGCCCAAGAAGGAGCAAACTGGCCGGAAATTATGGCAATCAGCAGGGAAGACCACAAGCGAACGTTCATATTTAGACCTGTAAAATGCAATGAATAAAACCGTAGAAAAGTCGGCGGTGGGCACGGCCTTACGGCCTTCACCGTTAGCTCAATCCGCGCCTTAGCCCTTTTTATGCTGAGCCTCTTCTACCAGCTCCGTGGGTTCGACGGCTTGCTCTCCTACGAGAAGGTACCCCCTGGCGAACCCCCGGTTGTCTGCGGGAATTTCTCATCGTATACCTTTATGCCACCTGTTGGCGCTGCCCAGTATCCCCGCGCTTTGGCGTTGGGCAATCGCCTGCTGGCTGGATTGCCCAACGTCAGGGTTACGCTACTTCATCGAGTTTGCACTTATTAATGCTTGTGCTCTGCGCCTTCGGATTCTTCTTCCTCTTTTTCTTC
>DYKH01000718.1 GCA_020722685.1 Caldithrix sp.
ACCTGCGGATCGTACGCCTTGCCGATGATGTCATCGGTTGGCGGCGCGGTGGTGGCGAGGGGTTTTTGTTGAGTTGCGGCGGCGATGGTCATTTCTTGATGAACAGCGGCAAATCTTGTAATTGCCCGTTTTTCACTGGCATGTGTTCAGGCGTTTTCCAATGACGCGGAGTAATTGCCGTGTGGTCAATGCTCTCAATCGGTTCTGGGATGATATAGTATGGCGCGAGCGCAGCCCAATCGAGGTCACGTATCGTCACGATCTCGTCCAAGAAGAAACTGACCCAAACGTTTCCCAGTTTGGAATCCGGTTTCTCTTGTTCCAACTTGCTCTCGGAAATTCGCACATACGCTCTGTCGAGTTCGAATCCGATGAACTGCCGTCCGAGACGCTTTGCCGCCAACGCTGTCGTGCCTGTTCCCGAAAATGGATCAAGCACGATGTCCCCTTCGTCAGTAGACATCAAGATAATTCTTTCCAAGAGATGCAGCGGCAACTGGCAGGGATGTTCGTCGCGGTATTTGTTGTGTTTGATGCGGTGAATGTCGGTCCATTCATCCGACAGAAGCGGTCCAAAAGGATGCAGCCCCGCCTTCTTGCCGCCGTAATCCTTGTGCAGGTATCCGCATTTGCGGCAACGTTTGTGCGGGTAACGAATTTCATAGAATTTGGTCTGTCGTGGGTCTTTCACGTAAAACAGGATGCCATAGTGTGACGGCTGCAAAGTCTTGCCCATCGGACTGGTGGGAGCGTCCCATGCAATCCAGTGTTTGAAGTGGGCAACCTTGTTGAGGAACGCGGCGTAGTACGTCAGCCACTTGGGGATATTGTGCACGAAGATCGAGCCAGTCGGCTTGGTGACACGCACCATTTCGGCGAGCCACTTTTCGCACCAGGCAAGATACTCTTCGAGTTCAAGACTGTCACGTGTGCTGTGGTACTTTTTCTTCAGGTTGAACGGTGGATCCGCGAAGGTGACATCCACGCTGTTATCAGGTATGTCCTGAAACAAAGTGAGACAGTCGCCTTGCGTTATCCGGTTCAGATATTTCTCAAGCATTTTTCCCAAACTCCGCGATCAGCAATTCCTTGAATCGCGCCAACTCGTCTTTGTGGAACGTGAACACGTCGTCGTAGGCGGCAACCATTCGGCGCAGGTCCTGCTTGCGAACATACCACCCGATACCATCCACAAAGCCGATGAACTTCGCTTGGGGGTAGTGTCGCCTGATAAGCTGGTGAACTGCAATCTCTGTCTTCGCCTTGTCACCTTGTCCTGATGAAGTGGTAACCGCAAACGAACTCTCAACGATGATGCGCGGGCGCGCCGTGTTCGGGATGATGAAATCCAT
>DYKH01000719.1 GCA_020722685.1 Caldithrix sp.
AGGAACCCAGGCGATGGCTCCGTCCGCTGGAAGTGCGGCGATCCCGGCGAGGTCGCTTGGAGGTAAGGCTGCGACAGGCAAGCCATCGACCGCAATAGCTGCGTTGCCATTAGCAGGAAGCGCAGCAACCAGCTCATCATCTGCGATCTTTTTAAGTGCGCCCTGTTCAAGCTCCTCATCAACAAGCTTGCGTCTTGTGGCGATCTTGGCGTTAGGAATTGGCTTGGCGTTTGCGTCTGCAATATGCAGGCTTTGGCCTTGAACAGTGGTGTCAATTGCTTTGGCGGGTGCAGATGTTTTGTTGGTAAATTGAGCCATAGCTGTCGTCCTTCTTATTTATTTTTAGGTGTTGTCGCGTGAGCGAATTGCATGCTCAGGCGCTTGCATAAATTGGTGTGCAAATATCAATGAGGCAGATTTTTTAGGTTGCGCTTTGCAATTTCACCAGGGCGGTGACTGATAAAACGCTGATCTGTCACTTCTGCAGCGTCTCCAATGCTCTTTTGACTATCTGAGCCGTCAAGACGAATAGCTTCGTCGTATTGTGTTCGAGCAATCGAACTTTTACCCTGTCTTTGGTAAATGACACCCAAGTTCAGAGCTGCGTAAGGATCCTTGGGATCAACTTCGCGTGCCTTAAGAGTTAGGCGCTCGGCGCAAATTAGGTCGTTCTTGCCCAAGGCCTCGTAACCGCCTCTCAAAAGGGTGTAATGACTCTTGCCATCAAGTTGAGTTAGCGGATGGCAAAGATTTTGAGGCGTGTCTTCGTTATGCCTAGTTGCACTACATGAAGTAAGCGCTGTGACGAATGGGATTAAGATAAAAGGTGTCGTGAAATTAGCTGTTTTCATGAGGCGGATACCAAGTTTGATTATAATTTGCCGCGAAAAAATATCGTTGTTTTGGCTGTGTGTCAAGTGATTGTTTTTAAATGTAAAATAATGACGTGATGTCAAAATGTTACATTCAATATATCGTGCTCTAAGCGTAGCGTTTATCGCTCGCCCAATGAATTGGAGAGCGTCCTTGTCAACGGTTTGGTCAAGTATGACAAAACAGTCCTTTCAAGTGCCTTGATGTCCACGGTGGCGGTCATGCCTGGGCGGACTTGAATTTGCGCGGCATTGGCGCCCTTAAATTCGGCACCCCCAATGCGAATGAGTACGCGATAGTAGGGCTTGGGTCCGTTTTTTGTTTCCTCGGTAAGAGTGTCAGGGCTGATGTAGATCACTTCACCGGTCATGGCGCCGAATATTGAGTAGTCGTAAGCATCGAGCTTCACGATCGCTGATTGCCCCTTTTCAATGAAGGCAATGTCCGCTGGGGGTATTTTTGCTTCAACAATCAGGTCA
>DYKH01000720.1 GCA_020722685.1 Caldithrix sp.
GCCTGCTTCCCTGCATCGTGGACGGTCAGCCCATCCCGCGTGATTTGGTGGAGTCAGTGGTCAGGCGGGCATCCAATCGGGCAGGCATTAGAAACCCTGACGACAAAAAATATCGCGGCGATGATGAGTTCACATGGAAGAAAACTCTGAGTATTGCCTGTGCATTATTCCGAAAACACAAAGAAGGAAAGGAGAAGTTTGAAATGTCACTCGACGAAACCAGAACGACACGTGATTACTTATACGGAAGGCTTCTCGCTATTGCGGATGACCTTGAAGAAATGGCGCTTTACAAAGCCAAAGAGAAACGCGCAACCAACGCGGCGCGCTACATGCAGCAATTCTCGCAGCGTCCGTACCAAACGTGGAAGCAAATCCACGAAGCGCTCACTCCGTATATGGCGCGGCTTGGTGGAGCATATTTCCACAAAAACCTGATTGCGCAGGTTATCAATCTCAACCCTGAAGCCCTCGAGGGAAACAAACCACTGACAGGCGAATACCTGCTCGGTTACTACTGCCAGCGTCAGAAGTTGATTGATGAGCGAAAAGAAAGACGACAGAAAGACGACGCTGTTTCTCAAGAAAACGATAATACCAACTCAAACCAATAATCCATCTATTTCATCATCAAAAGGAGACTTTCCCATGACTACCCTCTCGAAAAAAATTGACTTTGCTGTAATCCTGACCGTCCAGCACGCCAACCCCAACGGCGACCCGCTCAACGGCAACCGTCCGCGCGTTACTTATGAAGGCTATGGCGAAATGTCCGATGTGTCCATCAAGCGCAAGATTCGCAACCGCTTGCAGGATATGGGACACAAGATTTTCGTCCAATCCGATGATAACCGCGTGGACGAATACGGCAGTCTGCGCGAACGGGCAGATGCCGCGCTTAAAGGCATTGACCCCAACAAAGACAAAAAGAAGTATCAGGAAACCGCCTGCAAAACCTGGCTGGATGTGCGCGCCTTTGGCCAGTTGTTTGCTTTCAAAAAAGGCAAGAAGAGCGAAGGCGAAGAAGGCAGCGAGGGCGTATCCATTCCCGTGCGTGGTCCCGTATCCATTCATCCCGCTTTCTCCGTTGCAACCGTTCTTGACCGCGCCCCCAGTATCCAAATTACCAAAAGTGTGAGCGGCGAACCTGGCGAAAAGCGGGGTTCCGACACCATGGGCATGAAACACCGCGTAGACCACGGCGTTTATGTCTTCTATGGCAGCATGAATCCGCAACTGGCAAGCAAGACCGGCTTCTCAGACGAAGACGCGCAAGCCATCAAGGAAGCCTTGCGCACCCTGTTCGTCAACGACGAATCGTCCGCCCGCCCTGCGGGAAGCATGACGGTTC
>DYKH01000721.1 GCA_020722685.1 Caldithrix sp.
CTTCCCCCGCCGACGGGCGGGCCTGGCTTCAATACGCTGGCGCCACTCGGCGACCAGTGCAGGACATGGAGGAATACTTCTACTTCGACTCCGCTCAGCACAAGTTCCGCCTGGCCCTGGACGAGACGCTGACGAAGGCTTCGACTCCGCTCAGCCCAGGCTCTGTGAAGGTGACGGTGTGCGACGCGATGCACTGAGCGAAGTCGAAGTGAGGGAAACGGTTTCTGCGCGGAGAAGGTGCCGGATCCGAGGAGCGCGGAGAGGAAGTTTTGCAGGGGAGGGCGCGGGGTGTGGATGCTTCGACTGGGCTCAGCACGAGTTTTGAATACGGTGGGGTCGGTGGAGTGCCGGGGGGCGTGCGTGGAGGTGCGGTTGTAGGGGCGAACCGGACGCATCTTGTTATTTTTCTTTTTTATAACGACACTGATTCATAAATGATGGACTTAATAAAAAACCAATATGGAGTAACGCTTATGCACGGTCGTAGAGCAGGTTTGTTTGAATTCGCGGTTGTTTCGTTCGTTTTACTTGCCTCGTCGCTCTTTGCCGATGGGAGCGCGGATTTGCAGAGGAATTTAATTCTTGAAACGCACCCGGTGTCCTGGTATCTTTTCGGAGCAAATGTGGATGTCGAGATAAATACGCGGACACCGAATTCGATTGCGTTGCAATACCAGCATTATGGTACCGAAAGCCCGCTAAATAGCGATCTTGAGGATGATCCGGAACAACCGGAAACCTTTTCCGGCAACAACTACATTATTGGAGTACGGCGTTATCGTGACTTCGCCGAAAGAGGCCTGGATAGTTTTTATTACGGGATCGCGTTGGATTATCTTTCAGTAAAATACACTAATATGGACTTTTATACTGGATGGACGAAGGTGAGCACCGAGCTTACAGGTATTGGCCCGCGAATCGAATTGGGATGGCGGTGGATATGGCCGTCCAGTAAAATAACGATGCGACTTGGTTTTTTCGCGAGTTATTTATTTCTTGATATATCGCAAGACGGCTATCCCGCTGTTTCTCCAGATCCTTTGATCAGCATAGACGAGGATAAAGACATTGATGCTGACTCCGCGCAGATGTTTGCCGGAATGATTGAAGGAATAAGAGGGGGCATGGAGTTTTCGATAGGGCTGGCGTTTTAACAAAATTTATAAGTATCGGCAATTATTATTTTGCAGCAAAGTCCCGCGGCGAATACACGCGGGACTTCCTGTTTGACGGTAACGCGGGATTTGCGCGGGGCCGTTTCCGGAGAGGGTTTTCTGTTGGAACGGTTTATCCATGCACCCCGCCCTCGGCTTCCGATAACGGCGCCCGTATGTGCGCTGAGGAAGACGA
>DYKH01000034.1:0-2728 GCA_020722685.1 Caldithrix sp.
GCCCATGCGATAGCCAGTGGGCATGAAGGGACAACGATGACCGTGGAATTCGAATACCCAGTCGGGCGGATAGTAATTTTTGGTTTTCATTTTTTATTTCCTTTCAATTAATTAAAATGTTATATATATGAACTAATGAATAGAATCAATTCAAAAGTGCCGATAAAACCAAATACTATGTTTTGCATTGCTGTCCGTCCTGATATTTGAGAGTGGACTGATCGGAATGGTTACCTCCCTTTTTTCAGCAACTCAGTTTCTTCACATCCCCCGCACTCAAATTGAAACGTAGTATGGTTTATTTCATATTTATCGTGCAGCTTCAGCTCAATCTGTTTTTGTATTTCTGTAGTTTCTTTTACGGTGATATTACCAACTTCAATGTGTGCTTCACAGTGAATGTCGGTGTCATTCATCTTCCATAAATGAACGTGATGGATATTTTTTACCTTATCAATGGCTTCCACAAGTTTCTTTACTTCACCCAAGTCTATACCTGCCGGTTTAGACATCATAATTATATCAACCGACTCTTTTACAATTTCATAAGTCTCTTTCAAGATATAGACCGAAATAAGAATTGTCAAAACCGGATCTACCCAATATATTTTATAAAAGATAATAAATACAGCGCCGATAATTACTGCAAGAGAAGAAACCGCATCGCTGAGTAAATGAAAGTAAGCAGCGCGGATATTCAGATTATTCTCTGAGCCCTTTTTAAGAAGCAATGTCCCAACAACATTGGCAGACAATCCAAGCGAAGCAACAATCAGCATCAAACCTCCGGTTATTTGCGAAGGATTATAGAACCTTTCTATTGCTTCTTTAATTAAGAAGAAACTAATCATGATGAGCGTGCTTGCGTTTATTATTGCGGCTATAATCTCTGCACGTTTTAAACCAAAAGTATATTTGAATGTTTTTGGTTTTTTGCTCAACCGAATGGCAACGTAAGTAATGATTATTGCAATGCCATCGCTAAAGTTGTGCATCGCATCGGAGACTAATGCCAAGCTGCCTGAAAATAATCCTCCGATAACTTCTATCATTGTTATGAAAAAGTTCAGAGCCATTGTTATGAACAGATTTTTCTCTGAGGTCTGCCGAGTATGCTGATGTGCATGATTTCCAGACATTATTTTTCCTCTCAAGGCTATGACGGCCGTAGCCTATTGTTACCATCCTTCTTTTTTAATCACCAAGCTCCGGGAAGACAAAGAAACCGTGATCTTTTTCTGGCTCAATGCCCTGATGCTCTAATGCCAGTTTTCCCATGCGATAGCCGATGGGCATAAACGGGCAGCGATGACCGTGAAATTCAAATGCCCAGTCTAGCGGATAGTGTTTTTTTGTGTCCATTGTTCTTTTCCTTTCATTGTTCCATAAATGAACCAAAGCAAGAAAGCAATTCTGCCAGCGTCAATAAAACCGGATACTTTTTGCATTGTGGCCTTCCTGATACGCAAGAATAGGCCGACCGCGATTAAAGCTTATTTTCAGAAACCACCACAAGACTGTTTCGTTCAACCAGAGCGCGTAATTCCTTTACAAATTCCAGCACGTTTTCCTGTTGCGTGGAGACAATATCGAATTCCATAAAAGAAGGGGTCTTCTCGCGCGCTCCCTGCACGGTAGGAACAGCCAATTTCAAATTCACAATGTCAAATGCCCTGCCATCCAATAGATTCCACAGTTGTACCAGAAACTGTTTCTCTCCAAATTCGCCGGCAATTTGCAAATGGATTTTGCTGGTTATTTCATTCAACTCCTGTTCAATGGTTGCCCGGGCTCTGATAAGCTCTTCCTTTTTCAATTTCTCTTTGGCTTTTTCCCGGACAATTCTCAAAATTTTGTGTTCGCGTTCGATCTTTTGGACCAAATCGCGTCCCGGAAAAGAGATGGCTTCCACCGGACAGACGGTGGCGCAGGTGGAACAGCCTACCATACAATTGAATTTTCGATCTACGGTTGCTTTTCTGGCAGCATCATCAAGGCCAAATACCTCACGGCCGCAGGAAACGTAACATAAACCACAACCAATACAGGTCTCTGCATTTATCGTTGGATACCACGGAATTTCTGTGCGCGGAATCCCATGCCATTCGGTTGTGCTTAGATCTTTTGCCATTATCTCTCCTATTACATTTTACCTGGTCAATTTCTGGTATAAAGCCTCGAGATTTGTTCTATAGGCGTGCTTGATAGTTTCTTCTTCTTTCCCCAACGGTTTGACCGGAATCAAGTCCATGACCCCTTGCGGAGAAAGACCGGACTCGAACATGGTTTTGATCGTGCCAATAACCATTTTCGGGAGACTTTGCTCGATTTCCGGTGGCGACAGCCCGAAGGATTGGCATAGCTCCTGCAACTCATAAAGCTGAAACCAGAGGTAAGTCGGCCCCATGCCGGTGAGAATGGCATAGGCCTCCAGCTTTTCCTCAGCCACTTCCGGGCAGTCTCCCAGAATGCTGAAGAGAGACTTCAATTCCTCTTTTTCCGATGGTAAAATTCCTGGTGCAAAAACAACCGGATTATAGCCGGCGTTGATGATCGAAGGGGCGTTTGGAATCATGCGCACGATGCGCCCAAAGCCTCCCAGTATCTCGGAAATTCTGGCAATCGGAATCTTGGGGGCGAGAGAAATAAGAATTGCATTGGGCCTCAAATGCTGCTTAATCTCAGCAAGTCGCTCGGCTATTGCGGGCGGATGAAGCGCTAAAAAAAC
>DYKH01000034.1:2828-34042 GCA_020722685.1 Caldithrix sp.
ATTGCGGGCGGATGAAGCGCTAAAAAAACCAAATCCTGCTTAGCAGATTTCGCGTTATCATTCACCGATGACGTGATGGCCGGAAAGGATTCCTTGAGCCGGCGCGATACTCCGTCGTCCATATCGCTCACCACGATTTGCGGCGGAACTTGCCCGGCCCTGTGAAAAGCACCCAATAAAATCCTCGTCACTCGTCCGCCGCCAATAAAACCTATGGATTTATCTGTCATGGTTCCATCTCCCATTATTGGGCCGCTTGGAGCAGCTTTTTTATCTCCTCAAGACGGAGTAACCGGCCCTGGCTGACCACCTTGCCATTGATGCCAAGTCCGGGGGTACGCAAAATACCCGCGGCTATGAATTCATTAATGGTTGCCACTTTTACGAATTCTGCGCTGATTCTAAGCTCCGCTGCCGCCTTGCGAGCCAGTTCTTCTAAGCGCCTGCAATTGCTACAACCGGGGCCATAGATTTGAATTAACATGGTTATTCCTCCATAAATGTTATCATGCCGGCTTGACGGCCATGATATTAAGACTCACCACGGAATTGCCGATGGCTCGTGCTTCGTCGAGTGAGATGGCCGAATCCTGAATCAGCACCTGGGCGGTCGGGTCATTGGCCATAGCTTCGACGGGGAAAAACGATTCGCCGAGGATTCGGACGTCCTTAAATCCTACGCCTTTGACGAGCTCGATATACTTATCTTTCACGAGCGATCCTGACAAGCAGCCCACATACGCTTGGACGCTATCCATAATGGAAGCGGGCAACTCTCGCAGCAAAGCAGTGTCGGATATCATGAGCCGTCCGCCAGGCCGAAGGACGCGCAGCGCTTCGGCAAAGACTCTTGCCTTGTCGGTTGAAAGATTGATGACGCAATTGGAAATGATGACATCCACCGAGTTGTCTGCAGCCGGCAAATTCTCGATCTCTCCCAGTCGGAATTCCACGTTGCCATAGGGACCCTTGCTAAGATTCGACCTCGCCTTTTGCAACATCTCCGGCGTCATATCCACGCCAATGACCTTGCCGCTCTTGCCGACTTTTTGCGCGGCTAAAAAACAATCAAACCCGGCACCGGAGCCCAAATCAAGAACGGTTTCGCCTTCTTTCAAGGATGCAAAAGCCGTTGGATTGCCACAACCAAGGCCCAAATTGGCTCCCTCGGGGACGGCGCCCATCTCTTCTTCGCTATAGCCGATGCTCTTGCTAATGACCGTTGCCAGCGAGCCTCCGCCGCAGCACGATTTTACGGGTCCGCAGCAGGAGCCCTCCTCCGCGGCAATTCTGGCGTAGTTTTGTCGCACGCTCATTTTGGCATCTTCGTTCTCCACAATACTTTCCTCTCTTCCTTTCCGAGACAAACCTAATAGGCAAGAGTTACCTGGCGCTTCAGAACGATCACTGCGACCACAGGCTAATGTTTTAATAACTTCATCGGGATCAAAGTACGCACAGAGACACAGCAACCGTTCTCGATGGATTGATTCAGCGCTTCGATATCGCTTCTTAGAACCGGCTCGTTTTTGAATAGGTCGCGCAATTCTTTGAATAATACCTTGGCTGTTGGATCATCCTTGTCGGCAAGGCTGTACATCATCCAGCCACCCAAACGTCGATCTTGCAGAATGCCGGAATGCTTTAGATACGCTAAATGGCGAGAGACCTTGGTTTGGGTGAATCCCAACACCCGCTGGATGTCGCAAACGCAAAGCCCTCCGGTTTCCAAAATGAGATTCAAGATTCGCAATCTCGCCTCATCGGATAAAGCTTTGAATAATTGAATGAGTCTGTTCATTGAATCTCCATTATTTGCTATCCAGTTTATTCGGCTATGCGAATATAGTGATATTCTTCCTCCATGGCAAGAATTATCTTCCCCCTGCTCGAACATTTTTTGTAGTCAGCGCAATCGACAAATGCAAAGCGGCACAGAAAACAAAAATGCCGCTGCTTCATCACAAACAGCGGCATCCATTCACGTATCTGATAACTTTTGCAGCGGCTTGATCGCTTACCTAAGTGAGCGACTTTCCGTCGAAATTCCTGTGCTTGTTCCCCTCCCTTGTCAGGCTGCGATGCTCAGGTGTCGGACTTGGATATTTTGGCTAAGTATCCGAATTTGGCCAGAAACTCTTCCGGGCTCAGCTTAGCGGCCTTTGCCAGTTGCCGCACAAATTCTGGATCTTCCAGATCCCGTTTTTCCAAACGCACCATATAACTCCTAGCGATTTTGTAGGACTCTTTTTCAATATCTACAAAGCGAATGGCCGTCTTCTTAGTCCCCGGATCTATCATTTCTTCGAAAGGCATTGGGTGCAGGAGGCCGTTTTCGACGCAAATCATCGCATTCCCCTGGTGCGCCGGTTCGTCGCTCAACAAATAACGAACGGCTTGATAGCCGAGATCACGGGTGTATTCCTGGTCAAACGGAATGGGATCCGCGCAACGCAAAACGTAACCGATATTGATTTCCACCAACGGCACTTTATCGCCGCGCTCGGCAAACCGTTTTTCGATGATCTGCTTGATGATTTTGCCAAGCTCCACTTCGGCTAAGCGCAAATGGCCATAGTCGTCGTATTCGACTTCCACGCCGGGTATCTCCTTCAATTCTTCGGCGCTCAGCCGCTCGGCTACTCCTTCGGCGATAACCAAGACGCCGTGATTGTGCCCCATAGCCCGGCGCTTGAGAATCGCTGCTTCAAAAATGTCACAGACGTGCGCCAGGGGAATTGTCCCTTCTTTGCCGAACTCCTCGGCAATGATGGCCAAGGTTGCACCAGCGGATTTGGCAATTCCCAAGGCCAAGTGGCCAGCATGCCGGCCCATGGCTACCACCATGTACCAGCGGTCGGTCGTATGCGCATCCACCATCAGATTCTTCACCAACAGGGCGCCCAAGTCGCGGGCGGTTTGATAGCCGAAAGTCGGCAGATCCTTCGGTAAGGGCAAGTCGTTGTCAATGGTTTTCGGCACATGTGCAAACTTGATCGTGCCACCAGCGGCCCGGGCAATCTCGCTGGCGCCGTAGGCGGTATCGTCACCGCCCACGGTCACCATATATTTGATGCCCAATTGGCGCAGGGCTTTGACGGCATTCTCGACGCCATTCTGCGTTTTTACGGGATTGGTGCGGGAGGTGCGCAAGATGGATCCGCCCATGAAATGAATTCGCGAAACATCGGCAATATGCAGATCCCTGTAATGTTTGTTCTCAACAAGCTTATCGCCTTTGACCAACCATTTGTAGCCGTCATATATACCATAGACTGACATATTATGACGCCGCGCTTCGATGGTCACCGCGGCAATAACACCGTTCAGACCGGGAGCAGGACCTCCTCCTACTAAGATTCCCAAATTGCCTTTTGATTCTTCCATTCCTGTAGCCATTACTAGTAATCTCCTTGATTGCAGTTTGTCACTGAACAGTTTTTGGACATTATTTCCCCTTGCCGTTGCCGGACTCGTACGATCCCAAAACCTTGAGAAAGCTGGTGATCTCTTCCAAGTGGCGGATGGCGTTGCGGCAATGTTCCTGCCGCATATTGCCTACAAAATCCAGGTAGAAAATATACGCCCAAGGTTTGCCGCGCAAGGGTCTTGACTCGATCTTGAGCAAATCGATGTCGCGCAAGGCAAAAACGCTCAAGCTTTTGAACAAAGCGCCCGGTATGTTTTTCATAGAAAACACCACCGAGGTCTTGTTGGGCTCGCCCAATGGCTCTGCGTTCTTTGAAACGATGAGAAAGCGGGTAAAATTCTCCGGAATGTCTTCGATCTCTTCTTTCAGAATTTGCATCCGGTAATCTTGCGCGGCTAACCTGCTGGCAATGGCAGCAGCATGCAGCATTTTTTTCTCATGGATCATTTGCACGCTGCCGGCCGTGTCATAGCTGGCGACGGCTTCGACATCTTTCAGACTCGTCAAAAATCGCCGGCATTGTTCCAAAGCCTGCGGATGAGAATAGATGACGCGAATGTCTTCCAGCCGTACTCCCGGATTGGCAATGAGCTGCTGTTCGATGCGTAGGAACACTTCACCGACAATTGTAAGGCTATGCTCCAACAGCAAATCGTAATTACGATGAATGCTGCCGGTGAGGGAATTTTCTATGGGAATCATGCCGAAACTGGCGCCTTCGGCTTCAACCGTACCAAAGACGTCCTCAAATGTCCGGCATGGCAAAACGCTGACCCTATCACCAAAGAAGCGTTTTGCAGCAATTTCGCTAAAGGCGTAATGGGCCCCTTGGAAGGCGACCACCGCCTCCGCCGGATCTTTGTAACCAGCCAAATCTGCCAAGAGTAATCTTCTTCCTTCATAAAATGCAAAAATTCCGTCTCACGAGTCGATCAAGAATGTCCGTATCAGAAATGTCGTGACGAACGGAATTGGGCGACAGAAAGATAGAGATTATTTTGCAAAGAATCAAGGAGAGAGATCGGTGAGTGGATCGCGGTTTGCCTTTCGTACGATCATGGAACGGGCCTGCCAAAAGGTTCGCAGAAAGATCAAAACGACGGAAGACATGGGCAAAATCAACAAAAGGCCACCGCTGCCCCCAATAATTGCACCCGATAGCAACAAGGCCAAGCCGGCGACGGCCGGGATCCTCGGCCTCGCAGCGTGCAGGCGCTCCCCCAAGAGAGCTTTGCGCAGCAGCCATATTGCCGACAGCGCAATGCTCAAAGCTGCAGCCTGAAAAGCGTTGCCGTTGAAAACGGCTGTCATGACTACCGGCGCAAAACCAATTAAACAGATTCCCCAATACGGAATCAACGATGCCATTGCCATTACCACAGCCAACGAAAAACCATTGGGTATTGACAGCAACCAAAGAGCGCCGCCCCATAGCAGTGCAGTCATCAAAGCCTGTAAGGTTTCCAAGCGGATATAGCGGCCGAACTTGCCAGCGCTTTCACTCGACCCTTGAGCAACAAAAACAAGATAAGCGTTGGGAATGAATCGGAGAAAACATTTTTTGGCCGCTGGCCGCAAGGCGAGAACTAGCAAAGCAATCAAAGTAGCAGGCACCAGCCGTTCCATGCTTGGCCACAGCGTGGACGCTAATCTACCCGCAGAGGAAACCACCGAGAAGTGCGTCGCGCGGACAAATTCGATCCATTGTGCGGTATCCGAGAATAGGCCGCGTCCGAGAAATTGATTCCTTGCAGCAAGCAACTCCACTGTCGATTGGTTAGGCAAGACCTTCGAGAGTTCGCCTTCTACGGCCATCCAAACACCGGCCAAAAGAACGATGGGAACTGAACGCAAAAGAAAATGCTTTCGTCGAACAAGGCTGGCAAGCTGCCGACCGTAAGAACAGATGATGAAAACCCAGAAGGTGATCGCCGGCAAGGACGGGAAAAACGTAAGCGTGGAAGAAGCATTTTGAAAGGACCGGAGCATGAGAACGAGCACGAGTAGGAGTAAGAGCAGTGTTGGGAGATATTTTATTCGCATGAGAGCCACTTGCTCGCAGGTTAAACCACAATGTTCGCGTTCGTCAGGCGATGGGTCAGCGAAAGGAACTCCGTTCGTGATTCTGCCCAGTCAGCATACAGCTCTTGGCCTACTGCGATGAGGATTTTCAACGCGGTTCCCGGTTGCTCTTCCATCAAGGACAAAAAATCATTGCGAAAAAGGATAAATACCGACGTAGCTTCCAGAGCCTGAGCAGAGGTGAAGGATGGCGATTGCCCGAATAGAGCGGTGCTGCCAAAGCATTTTCCTGGCGACACATAATGCACCCGGTCTTGAATGCCCTCCCCCTTGGCTTTGAACAATCCCACAGAGCCTTGAATGATAAAGTAGACAGCAGCCGCCGCACTGTTCTCACAATAAATCACTTCATTCGCCGCAAAGCTGCGACGATACAAACGTAGACCGAGCTGCTTTTTTTCCTTTTTCGAAAGCGTCGAGAATAAAGGTAGCGCATCCAACAGACCCTCGTCATCCCTGCAATGTGTGCGAAAAACTTGCTTCAGTTGCTGAAGTATCGGCAGCATCACCCTCGGCCCATTTCTTTGTGAAATATTTTTTGTAATCCAAGCCAGAGCAATATAGCCATTCAACCCTTTACAATCAAGGCCTTTTCGGCCCAAGAAGTTCAAGGCTAACTCTTAGTTTTGCAAGTTCTTTTCTATTGCATTTTTCGGCTTAATCTCTTATCTTTCGCCCGTGAAATACTTCCGTGCTACAACAGCGTTGATCATATTCATGCTGGTCATCACCGGCTCCATCCTGGCGTTGGACTCCGGCGAGGTGGAAAACGACGCTCCGCAACAGAAAGAGTTGGCGTCGCTGCGCCAAGAGATAGAAAAGTACGAGCAACAGCTATCGCAAAAGAAGGCCAAAGAGGCGAACATTGTCAATCTCATCGCCAACCTCGATCGCGAAATAGACACCGCAACCGGATACCTGCGAACCCTGAAAAAAGACATTCGCCAGCGCGAAAGACAAGTCAATCGTTACAGCTCCGAAATCTCGGCTACCGCAAAAGAGATCGAGGAGCTCAAGGCGCTGATCAAGAAAAGAATCGTTAGTTTTTACAAGCATGGTCGAGTGCGGGAAATCGAGCTTTTGTTGAAAAGTAAGTCCCTGACGCAAATCAAAGTTTGGATGCGGTACCAGAAGCTGATTGCGGAGAATGATCGGCGCAACTATCAGTCGCTGATCGAAAAGCAGAAGCTACTTGAAGACCAACAGAATCTCCTTCGTCTTGAGATAGGCGAAAAAGACCGGCGCATGAGAGAGCAACAATTGGAGGAGCGCCGGCTCAAATCGAGTCGTGAGAAGCGCAGCAAATATCTCGCGGCCATTCGCAACGATCAAAAGGTTCTTAAGCAGCATCTCGAGGAAATCAAGAGAGCTGAACAGCAGATTTTGTCATTCATTGCCAAGGCAGAGGAACAGCGACTCACAGAAAAGATGCGCCGGCCTGTTACTCAAGGCAGCATCGAGAGACCGCCGGATCGATCACACAAATTTGCAGCGTTAAGAGGAAAGCTGTTATGGCCGACTCAAGGGACGGTGGTCACACATTTTGGCCGGCAAAAGCATCCCGCGCTCAATACCATAACCGAGAATCTCGGCATCGAGATCAAGGCCAAGCTTGGAGCGCCGGTTAAAGTTGTCGACGATGGGCAGGTGCAAACCATCACTTGGCAGCGCGGGCGAGGCAATATCGTCATCATCAGTCACGACGATGGCTATTATACCGTCTACACCCATTTGGCAGAGATCGAGGTCAATTTGCAGCAACAAGTCAAGCAAGGTCAGGTGATCGGTACGGTCGGCGATTCCGGCTCCATAAACGGACCGATACTACACTTTCAGATTTGGAAAAACACGAGCAATCTGAATCCGGAAGATTGGCTAACATAACGAGGACTGAGAGGGCCACCATTGTTGCTGTTCCGAAAACTATAAGGGAGAAATTTGGGGAGGACGGAAGCGAAGAATTCGTGAAATTTCTTAACGTTTCTATGGACCTCAAAGGCTAGGAAATTATTCGCGAAGAATCGCACGAGCATAAGAAATAAGAGCTAAATTTTGAGAGAAAACTTGGCGACACTGGATCGCGTCTTTCCAATGCGATTGAACGGTCCAAAGCTGCCATTATCAAATGGATGTTTGTTTTTTGGACTGGAACCGTGATTACCATCTTAGGCCGGCTTTTCGGCTTCCTAAGGCCATTTCTCGGGAAATGATGGCCTCCGATAATAGTCCAAAGAAGCAACTTTCATGAGTACGGACCAATTCCCAATCTCGCGTGGCATGACATAGGGCACAGGAAGTTATGCACTGTCATTCTCCCAGCAAACCCGAAGTTGGATGAAAACCCGCATGTTGTTGGAATGAACCAATGAGTCTTGATCGCATAATAGGGCAAAAGCGTCCAAAAGAAATCCTACAGCGTGCTTTAGAGCATCAACGTGTGCCGCATGCTTACCTTTTCAACGGGCCGGTTGGCGTAGGGAAAGAGGCGTTGGCCATCGAGCTCGCCAAGGCGCTTTTTTGCGAAGCCGAAGGGCAAAAGCCCTGCGACACTTGTTCGGCATGCCGTCGGGTAGGGGCTTTTAACCACCCGGATTTTGTCTACATCTTTCCAATGCCCAAAACTGCCAGCGTCGAAGAAGAACGCGAAATATTGGAAAGCTTGAGTCAAGAGCCCTACGCGCGCAAAAAGCCGTGGGCCAACCCGACGATCAGCATCGATAAAATCCGGGAGTTGCGCCATATTAGCACCCTCAAGCCGTTAGAGGGTTTGCGGGTGATAGTAATTGCCGAGGCAGATAAAATGACGCAGGAAGCAGCCAATTCTTTGCTGAAGATATTGGAAGAGCCGCCACCGGCTATGCATCTCATTCTGACCACAAGCCGGGCGAACGCATTGTTGCCGACCATTGTCTCCCGTTGCCAGGAAATCCGTTTTGCGCTGCTTTCAGACCTTGACATCGAAACGGCCCTCATTGAAAAGAATCTGGTATCGCCGGAAAAGGCGGGCCTCATCGCCCGCATCTCGCAAGGCAGCTTTAGCCGAGCCTTAGAATGGATCGAGGAAGATTTGGAAGATCGCCGCAACAGTGTGGTTGATTTCATGCGCGCCTGCCTCAAGGACGATCTCTCACAAATTGAATTTGTCGAGGAATTGGCACGTAAATACGATAAGCGAATCATCAAAGACATTCTTGCATTGACGCTGGTTTGGCTACGTGACGCACTGGTCATCGTCAGCACTCCTAGTATACAGCCTGCTTCACAGCGGCAAATTGTCAACATAGACATGCTGGATACATTGGCAAAATTTGCGACAGCCTTTGACAGGATCGATTTCGAGGAGGCGTTTCTGACGATTGAAAGGTCCATCGAGCTGATTGACCGGAACGTTCAGCTTAATCTCATTCTCATCGTCTTGCTGGCGCGGTTACAAAGGCTGCTGGTTTTAAAAGGTAAGGCAAAATGATCGAGATCGTGTTTAAAGGGGAGCGCAAGGAGCTCTACGATAATCCGCAGCAGTTCCCTTTTGTTGTGGGCGATTATGTAATCGTGGAAGCGGAAAAGGGCGAGGATTTGGGGATCGTCAATCAAGTCGGTTCCATGCTCGAACGCAAAAAGACCGAGGGCAAGATCCGAAACATCTTGCGCAAGCCTACCGCCAAGGATTTGGAAATCTATCGAGACAACCGCGTGAAAGAATTCGACGCCTATCAACTCTGCCGTCGCAAAATCGCCGATCGCGGTTTGGAAATGAAGCTGGTGGACGTGGAGTTTCAGTTCGACGGCAACAAGATTACCTTTTACTTTACAGCGGAGAAACGCATCGACTTTCGCGAATTGGTGAAAGAGCTGGCAGCTATCTACAAAGTCCGCATTGAGCTGCGACAAATTGGCGTCAGGGATGAAGCGAAACGAATCGGCGGTTATGGCGTTTGCGGGCGCAAGCTATGTTGCACGACTTTTTTAAAAGAATTCGAGCCCATCACCACGCAATGCGCTAAGGAACAGAACCTGCCCTTGAATCCGCAAAAACTTTCCGGCATCTGCGGGCGCTTACTCTGTTGCTTGATGTACGAGCGCGAGTTTTACCAACGGCAGACAGAGCGACTGCCCGCGATCAATAGCCGCTATTTGACAACTCAAGGTGAAGGGACGGTCGTCAGCGTGGACGTTTTCAGAGAGACGGCCACCCTGCAATTCGCTGAAGAAAAAAGAGAAGTTTATGGCATCGACGAATTGGCTCACTGCAAGAAGATAGAGGTGCCCCAACAGAGCTAATCCTTCCGGCAAAATCTCATGCGCTTGATTTTGAGATAATGGGGACTTGACACAAGCCTGTCGCGACCGCACAGCCCACTACATCTCTTTTCTGCGCCATTTTCAGGCCAGACAATTGCCTCAGAGTCGGCAACTGCGACCGTTGCGCTTTTCCCAAGACAACTTTTGAAGGAAGCGAAACAAATCATTATGGAAATCGAAGAGAACTTTCGACGAATATTAGTAACCAGTGCATTACCTTATGCCAATGGCCCCATTCATCTGGGTCACCTTGCCGGCGCCTACCTTCCGGCTGACATTTACGTACGCTATCAGCGACTCAAGAAGCGCGACGTGGTCTATATCTGCGGCTCCGATGAGCACGGCGTTCCGATCACTATCGCCGCCGATCGCAAAGGCGTCCAGCCACAAGACATTGTGGATGAATTCCATTTTCGCATCAAGAAATCGTTTGAGCAGTTCGGGATGTCCTTCGACTATTACGGCCGCACCAGCTCACCAACACACCGGCGGACCTCACAGGAGATTTTTCTGCGCCTGCAGGAAAAAGGCGTGTTCAAGAAAAAAATTGAAAAGCAGCTTTATGACGAAAAAGCCAAGATGTTCCTTCCGGACCGCTACGTCAAGGGCACTTGTCCGATATGCTCCTATACAGAAGCCTATGGCGACCAATGCGAGAAATGCGGCTCGTCGCTCTCCGCCGCCGATCTGATCGATCCGCATAGCACTCTCTCCGGCGAGCGACCGGTCTATAAAGAGACGTTGCATTGGTTTCTACCATTAGGGGAATTTCAGCAGCAGCTCAGTCGTTGGCTTGGAAGCAAGTCGTATTGGAAGCCGAACGTGCTGGGCCAGGTACAGAGCTGGATGCAGGCCGGCTTATCGGATCGGGCAGTGACCAGAGACCTTGCCTGGGGCGTGCCCGTGCCCTTGGCGGAAGCCGAAGGCAAGGTGCTCTATGTTTGGTTTGACGCACCCATCGGCTATATTTCCGCTACCAAGGAATGGGCCGAGCAAAAGGGTGACCCGGAGCTTTGGAAAAAGTATTGGCAGGACCAAGGAACGCGACTGGTGCATTTCATCGGCAAGGATAACATCGTCTTCCATTGCATTATGTTCCCGGCCACGCTCATGGCTCACGGCGATTATGTTTTGCCGGATAACGTGCCGGCTAATGAATTCCTCAACCTGCAAGGCAACAAGCTCAGCACCAGTCGCAATTACGCGGTTTGGCTGGAAGACTATTTGCGTAAATTCCCCGTCGATCCTTTGCGCTATTATCTCGCCACCAATGCGCCGGAAACCAAAGATGCGGATTTCACCTGGCAGGAGTTTCAACAGCGCAACAACAGTGAGCTGGCAGACATCTTGGGAAATCTCATTAATCGGACGCTGACCTTTGCCAAAAGACACTTTGCCGGAAGAGTCCCTTCGTGCGGCGCATTGGATGACCGAGATAGAGCGATGCTGGAAACATTGGCGCGGGCATCGACCAATGTCGGCGATCTCATTGAGACCTTTGAGTTCCGCAAGGCAGTCAATGCCGTGATGGACATCGCCAGGGCGGCCAACAAATATTTCAACGATCAGGAACCTTGGCGCACGGTGAATAAGGAAAAGAGCAAATGTGCAACTACCATTAACATTTGCATTCAGGCGGCGCAAACTTTGGCCGTGCTCATGGAGCCTGTTCTGCCCTTCTCTGCAGAAAAGGTTTGGAGCATGCTGGGTCATTCCACCAGCGTTCACGAGCAGCGTTGGGAAGATGCTGGCAGATTGCTATTACCGGCAGGGCATGAGTTGGGAAAAGTTTATATTTTGTTTCGGAAAATAGAAGACGATGAAATCAGACCGGAGATCGAACGCTTGGAAAAGATTGCCGCAGAATTGGAGAATAAGAACGAGAAGAAGACGACTCCCGCAGAGGAAAAGCGAAGGCTGTCCTATGCCGACTTTAGCAAAGTTGAGCTGCGAGTAGCTCGCGTGTTGAAAGCAGAGAAAGTCGAAAAAGCGGATAAGTTGCTGAAGCTGCAAATCGAGGTCGGCGGCGAAGAACGCCAAATCGTGGCAGGAGTGGCGCAGCACTATTCTCCCGTTGATCTCGAAGGGAAGCTAATCGTCCTTGTTGCGAATTTGGAGCCGGCAAAGATTCGAGGCTTGGAGTCGAATGGCATGCTGTTAGCCGCTGAAGATGCTGAGGGTCATTTGAGCCTGTTAACCGTGGACAAACCGATTGCCGCTGGCGCCAAAGTCAAGTGAACGTCATGATCATCGATACCCACGCGCATTTGGGTTTTTCGCAGTTTGATGCCGATTTGGAAGACGTGATTCTTCGTGCTCACGAAGCAGACGTGAACGGCATCATCAACATCGGCACGGATTTGAAAACCTCGCAAAAGTCTGTCGCCATCGCCGAGGCGCATGAAAACGTCTACGCGGCGGTGGGCATTCATCCGCACGATGCCGCTGAAGCGAACGAAGAAGATTTCGAGAAACTGAAGTCGCTGTTGGATCACCCCAAAGTCGTTGCCATTGGCGAAGTCGGCTTGGATTTCTACCGTAATCTCTCGCCACCGGACGTCCAACGGCGCGTATTCCGCACGTTTCTTGACTGGGCCAAGGAGACTTCTAAACCGCTGGTCATCCACACGCGCGAGGCGGAAGATGACATTTTGGCCATTCTGCAGGATCGCGGTAAATCCGGCTGGCGCGGGGTGTTCCACTGCTTTCCCGGCGATGAGCGCCTGGCGGACAAGGTGATCAATCTCGGTTTCCACATATCGTTTACCGGAACCATCACCTTCAAGAACTCCCGTTCTGCCGAAGTACTGCGGCACGTGCCGCTGGAAAAACTGTTGGTGGAGACGGATTGTCCGTTCATGGCCCCGGTGCCGCATCGTGGGAAGCGCAACGAGCCAGCTTTTGCCCAATTGGTAGCGCAAAAGATCGCGGAGCTGAAAGGCGTTCCATTTGAGCAGGTTGCAAGACAAACGACGGAGAATGCAAAGAATTTGTTCGGGATTGCAATTACAGAGAGAGAATTGAAATAACATTCAGACTTGCGCATAAGAAGCTTTGGAAGAATTCCAAGCGCCACTTTGACAAGCCATGTTCCTGGAGAATTGGCGCAATTCTGTGTGGCGTGCGAATCTCGAGGGCGTAAAAGTCCCAGGACGATAAGATTGAGGTACAACATAACTGAAACGGATGAGCTTACTGAAATGGCAGAATCATTGCCAATTGATCTCAAAATGCAGCTTATTGATAGACTGCGGAAAAGCTTGACTTCTTCCCAAAAGGAGATTGAAGAGCTATGGGCAGAAGAGGCGGAATCACGGGTGAGAGAGCTGAAAGAGGGGAAAGTAACCCCTGTTCCAGGCGAAGCTGTCTTCCAACGAGTTCATGAGCGGTTGGCCCCATGAATTTCTCGTTTCATCCTTTAGCCGAAATGGAATTCCATCAGGCAATAGATTACTAGCAGCGTAGCAGGCCAGGCCTGGGTGGTGAGTTTGCGAAAGAAGTTCATTTGACGATTGATCGCATCATAAATTACCCTAAGGCTTGGCCAAAGCTGACTGAAAACACCAGAAGATGTCTGACAAATAGGTTTCCGTACGGTGTGATATATCAAATCCATGAAGAAGAAATCTGTGTGATTGCTGTCATGCACTTGAACAGGCGACCTGACTATTGGAAAAGCCGACTAACGTAATCGAAAACGGTTTGGAGGGTTCGCTGGCGGCAGGCTTTATGAAACACATGGCTTTTAAGAGTCTCCGTGCAACATTATGGCACTCGCGGCGAGTCTGTGTATGCTCAATTGGTGGCGCGAAAAATCGCAGAGCTGAAAGGCGTTCCATTTGAGTAGGTTGCAAAACAAACGACGGAGAATGCCAAGAATTTGTTCGGAATTGCGGAATTGCAGAGGGCACCAAAATAGCACTCAGGCTTACGCAGATAACAAATGGTGTGGGAAAAACTCCCAGCGACCTGGGAACTAGCAAATAGGGGAGAAAATGTTTTCAAGATTGATCCTTTAAGATAGGAATGACAACCTTGAATCCAAGAGTGAAAGCAGTCAGACCTAATCCTGATTATACGATTCTATTGACTTTTACCAATGGTGAGGTCAGACAATTTGATGTAAAGCCATACTTGGAATTTGGAGTATTCCGAGAATTGAAAAATGTCAGTGTATTCAACTCGGTTAAGCCTTTCTTGGGCAGCATTCAATGGGTGAACGGTCAGGATTTCGGTCCTGACACCTTATATTTGGAGAGCGTGCCAATTATTTCCTCCCCGATTCAACAGGTCGTTTCTTGAATTTGCAAGCAGACCTTTCTCCCAAGCAAAGCCTTGGACAAAACTTTCTGACCGATCCCAACGTCGCGCGAAATATCGTCGCAGCGTTTGAGCTCACTGCAAATGACTCTGTCCTTGAGATCGGCCCGGGATTGGGCGTGCTGACTTTGCTGGTGCAGCCGCGGGTTCGCAAGCTGATCGCGGTAGAGTTGGATAGAAGCCTCGCAGCCATTTTGCAAGATAAGTTTGTTGATTGCGCCAACTTTGAGCTTCTGGTGGAAGATTTCTTGAAATTCGAGCTTAACCAGTTATCGACAGATCGTCGCTGGAGAATCATCGGCAACATCCCGTACCACATCACCAGTCCCATTTTATTCAAGGTGCTGGAGGCGAGGCGGGCCGTGCAGGACATGACCCTGCTGCTGCAAAAAGAGGTCGCTGCGCGAATTGTCGCCAAGCCAAACTGCAAGGAGTATGGCATTCTCTCGGTTATGAGCCAGGCTTTTGCCGACGTGAAAACGCTCCTGCAAGTGCCACGCACGGTCTTTTCCCCACGACCCAAGGTGGATTCATCTTTGGTGCGATGGACCTTCACCACTGAACGGTCGAACCGAATACAGGACGAGTGGGTGTTTCGCCAAGCGGTGCGCCGGGCTTTCGGACAGCGCCGAAAGATGCTAAGGAATTCACTAAAAGATGGTTTTCTCTTGGATCGACTCACCGAGGACGAACTCACTTTGCGACCTGAACAATTGGGCGTTGAGCAGTGGATCGATCTCGCCAACAGACTTGCTGTCACCACAATAGACTAAAGATCTTGACGCTCATCTATGACAATTAATAAGGCAGAAGCTATCGTTCTTCACAGCCGCAAACAGGGCGAAACGAGCAAAATCCTTTCTCTTTTCACCAAGGAGTTCGGCAAGCTGGGCGTGATGGTGAAAGGATCCAGGAGTCTCAAATCACGTTATTGGGGCGTGCTGGAGACCTTGAATCATATCGCCATCGTCTTCTACTACAAAGAAACGCGAGAGCTACAGTACGTGAGTCAGGCGGAAATAGTCGACTCCTTTCCAAACATTCACGGGCAGCTTGGGAAAATGGCATTGGCAGCGATTCCCTGTGAAATCATCGACAAAGTCGAAAGGCCCGGTCACCACAATCCGCCGCTATTTGCCTTGTTGCTAGGAACGCTGCAAGCATTGGAAAAAGAAGACAGCGGCCTTCGCAACATTGTCCGCGCTTTTCACCTCAAGTTTTTTGACCTTTCAGGCTTCAAGCCGATGCTTGACCGCTGCGCGTTTTGCAAATTAGAAAAGTTAGGTGAACGGCACCATTTTGCCCTCGATCGCGGCGCTTACAGTTGCCAAGACTGCGGGCGTAAAGTGGAGCCGAGCATTCCCATCACCGGGGCCGCACTACAAGTGTTGCGTTGGCTCGCTTCGGTCCCCATAGCCTCCGCGCATCAGGCGAACGTAGGCGGTGCGTTAGGAAGGGAGCTGGACGCTTTCCTTATGGCCTATTTGCGTTACCATATTGAAGGCTTGCAGCAATTAAGGTCGGTTGCCTATTTGCAGCAATTGCAGGCTGCACTCAAGAATCAAAATGAATGAGACAAGCTCCCCACAATGGCTATCCGACAAGTCTTACACCCATTTCCGCAAGACCGAACGATAGGAATTCTGCAAACCAACAATAAAATATCATCACGAGGAAGTAGTATGGCAATATTATCAAGTGCAATCATGGACAAAATTGTTTCTCTTTGCAAACGGCGCGGCTTTATTTACCAGTCGAGCGAAATCTACGGCGGATTGGCCAGTTGCTATGATTATGGCCCGCTGGGAGTGGAATTGAAACGCAACATCAAGAACTTTTGGTGGAAGTGGATGGTGCAGCGCCGCAGCGACATCGTCGGCCTCGACGCTTCGATTCTCATGGCGCCGCGCGTTTGGGAAGCTTCCGGCCACGTGGAAAGCTTTACCGATCCGCTGGTGGACTGCAAACAATGCAAGCATCGCTTTCGCGCCGATATGATCGGGGATAATCACCGCTGTCCGGATTGTGGCGGCGAATTGACCGAAGTACGCCAATTCAATCTCATGTTCAAGACCCACATGGGGCCGGTGGAAGACAGCGCCAGCGTCGTCTACCTGCGTCCGGAAACTGCACAAGGCATTTATGTGAACTTTTTGAACGTCCTCAATTCGACCCGGCAGAAGATTCCATTCGGCATCGCGCAGATCGGCAAAGCGTTCCGAAATGAGATCACCACAGAGAGCTTTATTTTCCGCACCCGTGAGTTCGAGCAAATGGAAATGCAATTCTTTGTCAAGCCGGGAACGGATAAGGAATGGTTCGAGCACTGGAAGGAAGATCGCCACCATTACTATAAAGCCTTGGGCATTCGCACCGAGAAACTGCGTTTCCACCAGCACGGCAAGGATGAGTTGGCGCACTACGCCGCGGAGGCTTTCGACGTGCAATATGAATTCCCCTTTGGCTGGAAAGAGCTGGAAGGTATTCACAACCGCACCGATTATGACCTGAGGCGCCATCAAGAATTCTCCGGCAAGGACATGGGGTACTTTGATGACGAGACCCGGGAACGTTACATTCCTTACATTATCGAAGCTTCCGCCGGAGCGGATAGAACTTTATTGACAGTCCTGGTAGATGCCTTTGAAGAGCAGCAGTTAGAAAAAGACGTACGCACGGTGCTGCATTTCCATCCACAATTGGCACCCATCAAAGCGGGTGTTTTCCCCTTGGTGAAAAAAGACGGCATGCCAGAGATCGCTAAGAAGATTGTGGAAAGCTTGCGACCCTTTTATCCCGTGTTCTACGACGAAGGTGGCGCAGTCGGTCGCCGTTACCGCCGGCAAGATGAAATCGGCACTCCCTTCTGCATCACGGTGGATACGGAGACACTGACCAACCAAACGGTTACCGTTCGCCATCGGGATTCCATGCAGCAGGAACGGATTCACATCGACCGGGTGTTCAACTACCTGTTCGATAAAATAGAAAAAGGAAACCAATAGTTTCCTTCTGCTTCCCCGACTCATTGACACCCGCCCAGTTCAGACGCCGCCATCAACGGCGTCTGACTCCGGTGCAGATTCTCTATCAATATCCTCACTCCAGAAGGACCGTCCGTTTCCCCATCCTTCGATGTCAAGAAATTGCCGAGCTATTTCTGTTTAGATTTTTCCGCAGTACCTGTTTGAGGCTGAGTAGAGCCGGAACCTGGCTGCTCCAAAATCCTGCGCAAGCGTTGCAGCAGATCCTCCATTCGTTGCCGTTCCGAGCGGATTCGCTCCAGTTCGGCTTCGGCATTCTCGGTTTCCTGCCGCGAATCGGCCAGACTCTTATACAACTTTTCATCCACCTGCCCAGGAGCGGAAGTGATCGTTTCCCCTTGTCCGGGGGTTCTTGGCCTCACTTGCATGTGCTTCTTGGAATGTAGAGCGACAACGGCCCCCACGTTTATGCGCCAAGTCGGCAAATTCGGCACTGTCTGCCATGGCCTGTCGAGCAAGCTGCCGTTTTCGCCGTCATAGGAGGTCTCGTCGTTGCTGCCTAACAAGCGCAAATCAAGGGCAACTTTCAAATGCAGCCACGGATTGGGTGCGTAGCTAATGCCCGGAGAAAAATAGAGAGAGTTTTCCCGGGTAAAAGCAGAAACCGGCGGCTGCTGCAGAAACCTTCTCCCATACAACTCGGCAAAAAAACCGAACTCCTGATTGGCCTTGGAGAAAGAGAGGCCATAGATGAACTCTTGAGTATCCTTCCGCACCAAAAGTGTATCGTCGGTGATCTCAGAAGGCTGAATTCCCAGATCGTTGTGGGTGAAAATTCCTGCGTTAACATTGACGTGATAACCGAGGTCCGGGAACAACGGTTGCGAAACGATCGAAAACAGGCCGATTATGCCCATGCCAATGCGTCCCGCAGAATACGGCTCCAGCGCCAAATTGTGGTGCTCCGCAGTGGGTAGATGCACATCCACCTGCGTTCCCAACCGAATGAGGCTGGTCTTTGGCCCGATAGAGCCGAGCTTTACCCGCAGGTACAAGTCGTCCGGAAAATTGTAGCCCTTATTTCCTTTATGATTGTCTTGGTAAAGAATCTGAGAAAGTCCCAACTCCAGCCGGGAAGTGAAGCCATAGTACAAGCCGAGGGCGCCTTGGATATCCCAGAATGTCACCCCGGAACTCGTACCACTCGAGGATGTGGAAACCTCGTCCTTAAAGAAGGCCCGAGAATACGCCCCGAGATAGAGCTGACCGCGTGGAATCGTCAGGGCTGAGCTCACCCGCATCGGCCCGGAGCCCAGTTCAATGTCCAAAGAGGCGGATGGAGAGACGATACTCAGAAGCACAGCGGACGCTGCAAAGAACTTGAACCTTTTCATGATCCCCAACCTCTAAAAGTTTGACGGAGCGGTTTGTTATTTTCTGTCAATCGGAAGTTTGCCGTAGCCGATATGGCCGCTTTGGCCTGCAACGATTGCTCCTTTCTCCCGCCGATGTGTTTCAATTTGCCTCAGTCGTTCCACCCTAAAACTATTTCCGGCAAATCATGGTGCACACGTCCGTTGAAATTCAAGATAGGTAGCAATGTGGGATACTCTTGCAAAGCCGATGCCATCGAGCTGCTGTAAGTTCTTGGCTGCTACTCCAATGTAAGAAAAACCTTTTAGGGATGCAACAACTTTGTATTAGAAGAGCCCGCGAGGATTACCGGTATGGTGAGTCTCAACTCAATGGAAGCGGCGAACCGGAGTTATGGTATTACCCCGCAAAAACGATCACGATCGCAGGGATGTTTAACCGCAAATGTAAACCAATTTCAAGCGCGTCGATGCAGCAACCCAAAGTCAAAATCACTAGAGTCAATATGATTGTGCCTTTGATCATTTAGACTTAAGTCTGTGCGGTTGTGCAAGCTTTTGCCAGTCATGACCGTATTCGTGTTTATTAGCGTCTATTAGTGGTTGATAGTTTTGGTTGCAGTAAACGGCTGCGCTATAATTGGCAGAGCAGAAAGGTTGAATGTATCTCAGATATTTGAAAGCTTCCTCAAATATCTGAGGCCGCCTTTTTATGTGCTTTGATCGGCGCCAAATTCCAAGCCTACTCTCGAGACGGCCAAGGTGAAAAAACGCTCTTAACGCTGGCACAAGGCTTGCCGAAAGGCAAAAGACACTTTTCAATTATCACTCAATATTTCAGAGGAGAGACGAATGAGCAATATCTTGAATCGAATTCTCGCTGCGCTCATCGCATTGATGGCCACGACGCTTCCGGCATCTGCCCTCGCGAACGAAGCATCCGACACCCTGCGCATACTACGGAAAGACGAGTTGCGGAACCATTTCCCCCATAGATTGCCAACCGTCTGGCAGACGGCGTCGCATCCTTCCAAATTCTTTTTTGCGCCGACCGCCCGCGTCTTAAATTCTCTGGAAATCTCTCTAAGCGGCGGCAGCTCGTTCGGCGTCGAGGAAAGCGGCGGCCTGCTGGCGCGCTGCGGACTTGGATTGGGCGGCGTGGCGGAAATTGAATTCAGCACGACACAGGTCATCAATCAGCTCACCGGAAAAGAGACGCGCTTTCCTGCCCGTACTTTCAAAGTCAATCTGATGCCCGCGCGGTTCGCAGAACGCTCCTTCATCCCATCGATTGCAGCACAACTACGAACGACCTCCTGGGGATCAGTGGTCGAGCGCGACTACGCGGTCGCTCCCGCCGTTCGGGACGATTATGCCAAGAATTACTCAAACATGCGCCTGGACGGCCTTAGCCTGCAAACGCGTTTTACCACCTTGCATCTGGCCGCCGGCAAGGAGGGTGATTTGGGTGGGATTCATCTGGGTATCAGCCTGACCGATGTCCGCACCAAGGGAGGCGGTCAATGGATCTTTGATGAAAATACCCTCATGTACAATTATCACACCATCCCGGCAAAGCAGAAGAATCTCTTGGATCCCTTTGGCGGTGTTTTCATAAATGCCAATGAAGCGACGCAGGTGATGGCTGAGCTGGGCGTGGTACCAACCTTCCGCTACAATGTCGCCGAAATGACCATCGACATCACTAAAGCCTGGGCAGGTATCGCAGGCGTACGCTTTTTTATGGCCAAGTGGATTTCCTGGGATGTTGGCGTTCGCTATCTCAGCACCTATGCCGGAATTGCCGACGCGGAAATCAGCATGGCGCTGAATCTAATTCTGCCGCTAAAGCGATCCGCCAAGGAATAGAAAAAGACCGAACAAAAACAAAGCTACAAAGCAACTGCTTAGCATTCTGAAGGACGGGTCATTTCGAGTTCGCCTTGACGAACGAAAAATCTATAAGCAACGAACTTACATTTCCTCCCTTTCGGAAGAGAAGGACTCTTCCCTCCGGCCGGAATGTAACACTTGCGCCAAATGAAGCGAAAATCGGCCGCTTCCACCAGCAGGGGCAAAAAGGAGTGTTCGTCGAACCTTTGTAGCCCGCCTTGTTTCGCCCACTCCCCGCGGCGAGACCGGCGATGCATCGTGGCCTTTGCAAGTCTTTTGTACTGATTATCTACCCGTTCCCCGGCAGAGCAGAGGTCAAGTAGTCTTGAAGATCGGTTCCACACCCTGGGACAGCTTTTGTACAGCGACCGTCTCTTCGTCATTGAGCGGCCTAAAGCGGGCGGCTATTTCCGCGGCCTTCCACAGAAAGACCGACTCTCCAGGCGTAACGGCGGATGTGGTCGGCTGCGAAAGTGTAAAGCGCAAACCCAAGTCGGCAACTTTGTCATCTACAGCGGGGCGATACCAGCACTTTTTATAGGGATTTTTCTCATTCTTGCCGAGCCGCGCGTATGCTAATCCCTTGAGCGCGAGAATTCCCATTTTCTTTTCAACTGCCTTCGCCACCACCTTTGGCCCAAAGTTACCCTGATGCCAGCAGACGAAATTGATGGGGAAAAGGATGGTGTCGAAATCAAACTTTTCCATGGCCAGCAGGGCGGCTTCTTCGGAGTGGGCAGAAAAGCCCAAGAAGCGCACCTTGCCTTCCTTTTTCGCCTGCAAGAATACTTCCATCGCTCCGTTCGGAGCAAAGGCCGTTTCAACATCCTCGCGGGTTTTGATCGCGTGCAACTGGTACAAATCAAAATGGTCGGTCTGTAGCTTTTGCAGGGACTCGTTTAGCTCTCTTTCCGCACCGGCTTTTTCCCGCTGGGTGGTCTTGCACGCCAGAAAGCTTTTACTACGATAGGGCTTAAGGGCAGGTCCCAGCCGGTCTTGCGCATTGCCGTAAGTGGGAGCCACATCATAATAATTGATGCCCCGCGCAAAAGCTTTGGCGACCAAATCATTGGCGGTTTTTTGTTCCTCGCCACTCACCAAGATGCCGCCAAAGCCGATGATCGACAAATTCTCACCGGTCCGACCGAGGGAACGCTTGGGGATTTCACCTGCGTCTGGCGTTTGTGATCCCCCACAAGGCAAACTCGGAAACAGCGATAGAGCCGCTCCGGCAGCAACGCTTTTCTCCATAAATTGTCTTCGATTCATGATATCACCTCTTGAGTTAAGGTTCCACGGAAAAGAGGCAGGTAGATGCAAAAGATGAAACTACCGGCATTGCAAATCGAATCATCATTGGTAGAGTAAACACCCTGCCCTCCTAACAATGGGCAGAAGCACGATATTTCGTCATGAGGTTCCCCGTGATTCAAGACGTTTGCCGGATCGCAAGACGGCCCTTGTGTTATGGCTCTCGGGGTTGAATCTTTATTTGCAATTTCATTTACTGGTTTATGGAATCTTCCAGCGCGGCTTGACGGGATTCAATGATGGCTCTTAGTGAGTCGGCCTTGATGCGTTTGCGCATCTCAGCAAGCTCGATAGCCATCGCCTCTTTCGGCAGTAAAACCCTGTGGGGGAAGTGTCGGAATTCCTGTTCAATTTTGTTCAGCTCCGCCTGCTTCTCCCAAAAGATCCATTTCTTCCGCTCCAAATCCCGAATGCTTGCGTGCAAGCGTTCGGCCGGCGCGCGTTCAAAAGCAGATCGCATTTCTACACCGATGGCGACGCGTAAGCCGCTATCTGCGAGGAAATAGACTTGGTGCTTGAACGGCTTGAAGCTGCTGTCATTCTCGAGGCACTGCTGATACTCGAAATTGAACTCGTGCATAGATTTCAGACGCTCAGCCATTTCCCGCCAGCCCGCCTCCTTGTAGAAACTTTTTGGGGGTGCTGAAGCCTCGAGAGCTTGGGCCGGCCAAGCTTTGCCATATCCCGTGGTGCGTGCAGCCTGCTCGTCGCTAGCAAGCGCCAAGGCGGACATGGCGACATCGGCGGAAATCAGGGTGTCCCGATTCGCCAGGTTCAAGATGGTAGCGGCCACCCGTTCAATCTCCTCCGGCGGCAGCTCCCGGCTTTCGGCCTTGCGCATGAAATCATCATAGAGTCGCCGCAACGAGGCCTTTTGTTCTCCTTCCGGTACTACGGCGAAAAGCTGCTTGCCAAAGAGATCGAGAGTGGTGCGCAGAATATCGGTTTTTAAATTCTGATCTTTGATTAGAAAGTAAAAGATCGCTGTGGAGAGCAAAACGACAAACAAGCCGACAAACATCTTTTTTATGAGAGTCATCAATTAACTCCTAAGCGGTTTTCAGCGGGGATTCCATGCTTCATGCGCCCCCGCTGCGGACAATCTGACTCTTGAAACCAGAAATGGTTGCAGAATAATTTTTCCGGCAATCGCTGCGGCCAAGATAAAAACATCTGCGATAAGAAACAATATTTCCTATTGTCAGAGTGCACGGAAATGGGTACATTTGACCCAAGAAAAATGTGCAGCCGCTAAACCGGTATTGAATATGTGACCATAGTAGGGCAACAGCCATGCGGATAACCAAGTTTGTGGAAGGCGAGAAAGTCTATTTGCGACCGGTCGAGGATGCGGATTCCGAGCTGGTCTACTTTGGCAAGAACAATGCGGACGTTCGGGAAACGCTATTCTTGTTTGCGCCGCAGACGATAGAACAAGTGCAGCGGGAAATGAAGGATTGGAGTCAGAGCAAAGAGACCGTCCTGTTTACCATCTGCAGCCAAGAAACCAATGAGCCGGTCGGGCAGACGGCTTTCGTGCGCATCGATCATGTCAGTCGGGCGGCGGTTTTCTATATCGCCATCTACGATCCGCAATTTTGGGCCAAAGGCTACGGCGGCGAAGCCAGTCGATTGATGGTTTCCTACGGCTTTGAAATCCTGAATCTCAATCGCATCCAATTGCACGTCGCCTGTGAAAACACTTATGCGGTGCGCGCCTACCAACAAGCCGGGTACAGCATCGAAGGTACCTTGCGGCAGGCCATGTATCATCATGACCGCTATTGTGATTTCTACGTGATGGCCGTTTTGCGCAGTGAGTATTATGCGCAAAAGAACCGATAGCCCTAACGCCAGGAGAAAAAAGTAACCGATCACAGGATGCGGTCACCCTGCGTTTGCAGGGGTCTCCTTCTGCCGTGTAATGGAAAGGAGATTCCTGCATTCGCAGGAATGACCGCACTGGCAGGACACCCCGTGATTGGTTACAGAAAAAATATATCAAAACCTTCGAGCAAGTAGTGTTAAGGAAAAGCTTCCTTGCTGTCTGCACTGCCTTCTCAAGCAAACTTTGACTGGATTTTTATGGAAATTTGCACTATTTTCCCCGCGCCCAAGTCTCTGGCTGGGCGTGCTTTCACACGTTCCATCTCTCCAATTAGTAGCCTCTCATCTAAGCAAACGAGGAGACCGTGTCCAAGAAAAAGTTGGTGAAACCGGCTGAGCAAAAACCAATCCAGGCCGAAAAGGCAAACCTGATCTCCAGACATCCGCTTTTGTCTACCCTGATCGCAGCCTTGGTGCTGTTGCTCGTTTTCTACCATCAAGTCATGTTGGGCGGCATGACGTTCCAAGCGCCTGATAAACTGACGGCCAACGCCGCGGTGCCGTTCATGAAAGACGCCCTCAACAGAGGAATCTATCCCCTATGGTGTCCCTACATCTTTGGCGGCATGCCTTCTTACGGCAGCCTTATTACTGCGCCAAGAGTGAACCTGATCGACTCCACCGTCCTTGCCGTCTTTAATGCTGTAAACGGCATCATCCCCCTCAACCAGTTTACCATCCTTTTTTTGAATTATTTGCTCTTCGCCGGATTGATGTATGCTTTGTTGCGCAGCCAGAAAATTGCGCCCTTGGCTGCCACCTTCGCGGCCATCGCGGTCATTTTTATGCCGCAATTCGTCGCTTTCACCGCCTTCGGACACAGCACCAAGTTTTTGTCACTGGTGCTCATTCCCCTCATTTTCTTGTTAGCCGCCAAGCTTTTGGAGAAGCGCAACGCCTTGTACTTTAGCTTGACCGCGCTGGTCGTTGGCTTGCAGATGATGCGGGCGCACGTGCAGGTGAGCTATTACACCTTCCTGATGCTGGGATTGTATTTTCTTTTTCAATTGACAGCAGAATGGCGGGAAACAAAGCAAGCCAAACCCATGTTGCTGGGCGGTGCGCTGATGGCCGGCGCGATCCTGGCCGGCGTTTTATTGTCCTCCGTGTTGTATGTGTCGGTACTTGATTATCAGCGCTTTTCCATCCGCGGCGGCGGCGCCGGCGGTGGCTTAAATTTTGACTATGCCTCCAACTGGTCCTTCCATCCCCTGGAAATGGTCACATTCTTCATCCCTGCCTTTATGGGATTCGGCGGGCAGACCTATTGGGGGAAAATGCCCTTTACCGACTATCCTCTCTACTTTAGCGTGCTGGTGCTATTGCTAGCGGGTGTGGCTTTTGTGCTCAGAAGAAACAAGATGACCTGGTTTTTTGGCTTGCTGGCGCTTTTTTCTCTTCTTGTTTCTTTCGGCAAGCATGTGCCCATTCTCTATATGCCCATGTACAAATTCTTACCCTATTTTAACAAATTCCGCGTTCCCAGCATGATTCACATTCTGCTGGATATTGCCATGGTTGTTTTGGCTGCTTACGGCTTGCAGGCGTTGCTTGATTTTCATGTGCAAGGAACCAAGCTAAGAGATCGCGAGCTAATGCAAAAGTCACTCAAGCGATATTTGAACATCTTTGTGGCTTTCATTGCCATCATAACCTTGTTTGTTCTATTGAGCCGCTCCGGATTCTTGTCATTGGTGGCCAGCGCCCGGGCACAACTGAATTTCGCCCAGCGTGAGCTTGCCTATAACAAAGCGATGCTGGACAGCTTAAAGACCTTGGCCATTACTTCCGTCAGTGTGGTTCTCATCTTCCAGTATCTCAGGAACAAGGTATCGAGAACCGTTTTGGCATCTTCCCTTATTACTTTGCTACTGGTGGATCTTTGGATGGTCGATTTCAAGGTCATTCATCCACAACCGCCCTCTGATGAAAAGGCCTTTTTTGCCGAAACGCCAGACGTACGAACCATCAAGCAGGACAAGGGGCTGTATCGAATTTTCCCGGTCTTGACGGAAAAAAGCGGCAACTGGTTCATGCACCACCTCATCCAGAACATTTTGGGTTACCATCCCGCCAAGCTGCGAATCTATCAGGAATTTTTGGAAGAAACCGGATTCGATCCGCAAGGTCAGGCGTTTATCCTAAAATATTGGCGCTATGTGATGCGTGACGGCGAGCCGGCCTATCAGCCCGTTCCCGTGCAACAGATTCCGGCCCAACGCCTCAGCTTTGACTCCGCAATGCTCGATATGCTGAATGTCAAGTACCTCATCGCCAATGGCCTGCCCATTTATGATTCTCGCTTTCGAGAGGTTCACCATCAAGAGCCTTGGGTCTATGAGAACACAACAGTTCTGCCCAGGGCGTTCTTTGCCGACTCTGTCGAGACGCTGATCGGAAGGCGCAGCATCTTTGCCCGCATGAAAGATGGGAAATTCGATCCGCGACATACGGCCATCATCGAGGAGCAAGCGCCGTTCGCTGTCTTGCCTGCCGATAGTAACACAGCTACAGTATCGGCATACGATATCCACAAAATCACCATCGATGCGCGCGTGATTCGCCCCACGGTGATGGTCTTAAGTGAAGTGTATTATCCCTCCGGCTGGAAGGCCTATGTGGACGGCGTGGAGACGAAAATCTACAAGACCAACTATATCCTTCGATCCATCTTCCTCAAGCCGGGCGCGCACAAAATCGAGTTCCGTTTCGCTCCAACGTCGTTCGCTTTGGGAATGTGGATTAGTATCGTGACCCTCCTGCTATTGTTGAGCCTCCTCATCACCACGCTGTATGTCAGAATGAAAGATCGCAAGGCTCAGCAAGGCTTGACGCCGGCGGTCGAAATGGCCAAGTCTGTTTGAGCTGGTATGCAAGCCATTATTCGGGAAAGTTCGATGCGGAATTAATCATCCTTGACGAAACGGATAGGGAATCCTATGTCGCTGCGGCGATTGCTTTATACTTTTTCCAGCACCCTGAAGGGCATCTTCTTCGTCATTTTGGTGCTGTGCATCCTCGGCGCTGTGGTCTATACCCAGCAACTGGTCGGGGAACTGCGCCAGGAAGCACGGGATATCGTGGACTTTTATGCGCAAACCTATCAGCGCATTGCCTCGGATATCGAAGCGCCAGAAGGATTGGGCTGGTTCTTTGTCAATGTCATACGCCGAACCAATTTCCCGCTTATTCTTACCGACATCAAAGGTGAGCCCAATTCGTGGAAAGGGATCGAGGTGGCGGAAGACGACCGCTCGCCCGAGGCCCTAAAACGCGTCAAGAACATCATGGAGAGAATGAGGAAGGAAAACAAGCCCGTCGCCATCACCCACGATGGGCAGGTGATTAACTATCTGTACTATGGGGATTCCAAGCTTATTACCCGACTCGTCTATCTTCCTTACATCACCTTAAGCGGCCTGGTGCTGCTGGTTCTGGTGGCGTTTTTGGGCTTTGGCAGCATCAAGCGCAGCGAGCAACGGTTCATCTGGGTGGGCATGGCAAAAGAAACCGCCCATCAATTGGGCACACCCATTTCCTCCCTCCTGGGCTGGCTGGAAGTCATGCGCACCATGCCCATGGACGAAAACAGAGTTCACCAAATCGCCCTCGATATTGAATCCGATGTCAAGCGATTGGAAAAAGTCGCCGCCCGATTCTCTCAGATCGGCTCCGAAGCAGATCTTCGTCCGCAGGACGTTCACGCCATCTTGCGCGATGTCATTGCCTACTTTCGGCGCCGTTTGCCGCAGTCCGGCAAGGAGGTCAAAATCGTGGAGACCTATGGCTCACTACAGCCGGTCCCCTTGAACCGCGACTTGTTCGAGTGGGTGGTCGAGAATCTCATCAAGAACAGTCTGGACGCCGTCAAAGGCAAGAATGGAATGATTGAAGTGGCTACCGGCGTCTTGCCGGAAAACGGCCGCATTTTCATCGACATTATCGATAACGGCGCTGGCATCCCCGCCAAACGGCGCAACGACATCTTCAAGCCGGGCTACAGCACCAAGAAGCGCGGTTGGGGATTGGGACTCAATATCGCGAAAAGGATTGTCGAGGATTACCACCGGGGCAAGCTATTCATCAAGGAAACGCACGTGGGCAAGGGGACAACGATGCGCATTCTATTGTAGCCCTACAGGCAGTGCCCTGCATCTCTTGCCAGCCAACCCGATCAAGCTTACTCTTTCTCCCTGCTCTTGTCGCTTTTCGACAGCGCCTCTATTCTTTCATCAACCGCGTGCAGAGTAAAACCGGATTGGCTAACTTCGACCTCATAGGCGCCAGCAAAATTCGGGCTGACATAATCTGTAGCGTATTTCGAGATCGTGAAAAATGGCATCGCCTGCGCGAGTTTGCGTAAGGCGTTCCAGGTTCCGCTTTTTTCTTCTCTCGACAATGGATGTTGGCTTACAGCTCTGCTGCCGGAGCTCGACTGCGGAGTATGCCGGCTTTCCACGACGGCGAATCGATACATGGAATTCAATCCCATGGATCGACCCAAACTACCCCACTGCAAAACCTCGCCTTCCAAAGCCCAGACATTCCCCTGCATGGAAAAAATCTTAGCGTCCTGACGCACGCCGTTTCTTACCAAGACCAAATAGAGATCAAAATCCGCTTCTCCCTCCTCAGTTCTTTGGCATTGCACAATAGCCGCCAATTCCTGTTTGCTAAAAGAATGAAAAGGCCCCAAAAGAGTGGCAATGAAAACCAAGCCAAACAGGACCACGAGGAGCAAAACGGTAGCCATACATCCCAACCGGCTACCGGGACGCCCGCCCTTGCCGACGGTAGAGAGTTTTTTGAAAAAATTGCCGATTCCAATGAGAAAATATGCTGCGAAGAGTGTGACCAAAAACAGCAGGACATACACCATCAAAGGAGACAAACCGCGTATGCTTTCCAGCATGAAACGCCTTTCAAAAAATGCTCATCGACTCTTAACGATCTTACCTCGTTTGATGACGGTGGCTACATGATTGACGCCAAAAAAGTAGGGTATCATTCGGTAATTGGGAACATCCAGAATGAGCACATCCGCCTGCTTGCCGACTTCAAGAGTACCTACATGTGAGAGTCCCAGCGCATAAGCGCCATTGACGGTGGCTGAATTGATCGCTTCTTCCGGAGTCATATGCATTTGCGTGCAAGCAATGGCTATGACCATTTGCATGGAAAGAGTCATGCAGCTTCCGGGATTAAAGTTGCTGGCCAATGCCGTGATGCAGCCTTTATCAAGCATCTTTCGCGCCGGCGGATAGCCATAGTTGAGGAAAAAGGAAACGCCGGGGAGCAAGGTTGCACACGTATTCGATGCCGCCAGCAGGTCGAGTTCCTCATCGGAAATCTTTTCCAGATGGTCTGCTGAAACCGCGTCCAATTCAACGGCCAGTTTTGCCCCGCCGTTATTGGTAAATTGGTCTGCGTGCAACCGCGGAGAGAGGCCGCATTCTTTGGCTCTTTCGAGAATCAGTCGGCTTTCCGTGACATCAAAATATCCATCTTCGCAGAAAACGTCGCAGAACTTGGCTTTGGGAGAAACGACCGGCAGCATCTCCACGACCCTGCGAACATAATCTGCTTTGCCGCACTCCGGCGGAACGGCGTGAGCGCCCATGAAAGTAGGGATCAATTCGACCGGCTGCTCCTCATTTAGCTCTTCGATCACCTCTAATATTTTCAGCTCATTTTCCAGATCCAGTCCGTAGCCGCTCTTCACCTCCATGGTCGTGGTGCCGTGCGCCAAAGCGATGGCAAGATAATGTGTGGCGATGGCCTTCAGCTCATCCTTGCCGGCGGCGCGAGTGGCTTTGACTGTGCTCAGAATGCCGCCACCTTTGGCGGCAATCTCCTGATAGGTTGCTCCGCCAATGCGCATCGCAAACTCGCCCTCGCGTGTGCCGGCGAAAATTAGGTGGGTGTGGGAATCGACAAAGCCCGGAAGAACGGTTTTGCCTTTGGCATCGATGATGACGGTGTCGCGCTCCAGTTCTGTAGAATTAATGGATCCAGCAATTGCAGCTATGTGGCCCCCCCTTATGAGAATTGAGCCATCCTTCCAAGCTCGCAGTTTGCGAAGAGTAGCGCCGCGAGCAGGGCAACCCGGAGAGGTTATTATCTCGTTAGCATTTTGGATGAAGATATCTGCCATGATTTGGCCGGCAATTCATTGCAAGCTTTACGGTCCAAATTACCTTGTCCATTGAGTCATGAGTTCGGCATCGGAATCTTGATGCCATGGTTTTGCGCAACTCTTTTCGCGGTCTGGTACCCTGCATCAGCGTGGCGGACCACACCCAGACCCGGATCGGTTGTTAGCACCCGTTCGAGGCGTTTCTCTCGTTCCTTGGTGCCGTCCGCCACAATGACCATTCCCGCGTGAATGGAGAGTCCCATGCCCACGCCGCCGCCGTGGTGCACGGAAACCCAGCTTGCGCCACCAACAGCATTGATCAGCGCGTTGAGAATCGGCCAGTCGGCAATGGCGTCGCTACCGTCGCGCATCTTCTCCGTTTCTCGATTCGGTGACGCCACCGAGCCGGTGTCCAAATGGTCCCGGCCTATGACGATAGGCGCCTTGACCTCACCGGACTTGACCAGATCATTGAAAACCTTGCCCATCCTGGCGCGTTCACCGTAGCCCAGCCAGCAGATTCGCGCCGGCAGGCCTTGAAACTTGACTTGTTGCTGCGCCTTGGTGATCCAGCGTCGCAAAGATTGATTTTCCGGGAAGGTTTTAAGAATCGCCTCATCGGTGGCATAAATATCTTCCGGCTCGCCGCTCAGCGCCACCCAGCGAAACGGCCCTTTACCTTCGCAAAAAAGCGGACGGATGAACTCACTGACAAAGCCAGGAATGTCAAAGGCATTGGTCAAGCCATTGGCCAGAGCTTCACCACGGATGTTGTTGCCATAGTCAAAAACTACGGCCCCGCTTTTCTGGAAATCGAGCAAGGCACGGACATGGGCGAGAATCGATTGTCTGGCCATTGCCACGTACTTGACGGGATTCTTGCTTCTCAGCTCCAAGGCCTCGGGATAAGGAATGCCGTGCGGCACATAGCCATTCAAGGTGTCATGGGCCGAGGTTTGATCGGTGACGATGTCGGGCTTGATTCCTCTTCTTACCAATTCGGGCAAGACCTCGGCCGCATTCGCCAAGAGCGCGACAGAAAGGGCTTTCTTTTCTTCCTTGGCTTCTAAAACCTTTGCCAGGGCCTCATCCAGATCGTCGGTCATCAGGTCCAAATAGCCGGTAGCCAAGCGGCGCTCGATACGCTGGCGATCAACCTCCACACCCAAGAAGGCTGCGCCATTCATGGTAGCGGCTAATGGTTGCGCACCGCCCATGCCGCCAAGTCCGGCCGTGAGCAAGAACCGTCCGGCCAAGGAACCGCCGAAATACTTCTCCGCGCAGGCTGCAAACGTCTCGTAGGTGCCCTGCAAAATGCCCTGAGTGCCGATGTAAATCCAACTGCCGGCGGTCATCTGCCCGTACATGGTCAGCCCCAAGGCTTCCAAGCGCCGGAACTCATCCCAAGTCGCCCATTTGGGGACGAGCATGGCATTGGAGATTAACACCCTCGGCGCCTGCTCGTGCGTTTTAAATACTGCCACCGGCTTGCCGGATTG
>DYKH01000034.1:34142-43197 GCA_020722685.1 Caldithrix sp.
TGGTAAGAACTGCAACGCCTTTGATCTTTTTCATCTCTTTCGCCAGGTCGCCCATGCTTTCCTTCATGCCGGGCTGCTGGGCCAACATGGCTGTTGAAAACTTGGCATACAATTCGGGGTCCATTTTTAGATCTTCCGTGGCCCAGATTTCCGAAGTGATCGTCCCCATAGCTGTTTGCAAAGTTTGCAGGTATTTCTTGCAGCTCCAATTACCGATTTTCTTGGCTTCCCCGGTAGCGGTAACCGATGCTTTCACCTGCATCATCTGTTTCATCATTTTCTGCATCTCGGCTGCATCTTCTTCATCTTGATCGTTCTTTTTCAATTCCGCCACCACGTCTCCCAAATTCGCCGGCATTTCCATGTACGTCTTTTTACTGTGGTCGATCACATACATGACGCTTTTGTCCATGCGCACGAGAAAAGACTGCTGTTCGCCATCGCTGCGGATTTTGTCTGGCGTTATCCAAATGGACTGGATCGCGTCTTGCGCCGGTTGTGCGTGCCCCATCATCTGAAAGCCCTCGGTATGATGTTTCTGTTTCATAAACACGTCGGCAATAGCAAAGCTTGTCGTAATGGCGATGATGAGGAATACCATCACACCCAACCGCTTGAAATCACCCTGCACCATCTTGACCTCCGTCAATTCTGAAAAGGGCTCTTGTGGTTTTCCCGGGAATAGAAGCAGAGCCTTTGACCTCTGATTTCCGGCTTCATGACCTTGATGTCATTTCTATCGGGCGAGCTAATAACTCGACTCATCCAGTTTGACCTTGCCGCGAAAGATCCAGTAGATACTGACCGTATAAGCCAGTACCAGCGGAACGCCCAGTATGGCGATGGTTAGCATAATCTTAAGCGTCTTGGGAGATGAAGCTGCGTTGTATACGGTCAGGCTGTTCTCAGGCGCTGGTAGCGAGTAAATCAAATTAGGATACATGCCAATGCCGAATAAGGCCAACAAGGCAATCATGGCAGTAGAAGAAGAAAGAAAAGCGCGAAAGTCGCGCCCGTGAAAGATCTCCCGCGGGATGTTGGCAATTGCCAAAATATTCAAGACCGGCACTATGGCCAACGCCGGATATGCGCGGATCACACTGGTCATGTGCGGGACGAATAACAGGGTCATAAAAGTAGTGATCGCGTAACTCAGCATGAAAAAGATCATGCCATTCCGCACCCAATCCCGCGCCTGCTCGTGCAGTGCGCCCTCTGTTTTGAGCACGACATAGATTGCGCCGTGCATCACAAAAAGCGCGACGGTGGTGATGCCGACCAAAAGCGGATAAGGACGCAATAGACTGAGAAACGAGCCGGCGTATTCATGATCTGCGGACAAGGGGACGCCCCAAGCGATATTTCCCAAGGCCACGCCGATAAGCATCGCGGAAGCGACACTGCTTACGTTGAAGCTAATATCCCAAAATTTTCGCCATCCCGCAGCCGTGCGCTTACTGCGGAACTCGATCGCCACGGCCCGAAAAATGAGGCCGAACAAAAGCAGCATAAAGGCAAGATAAAATCCGGAAAAAGCCGTGGCGTATACTTCCGGAAAAGCCGCAAATAGAGCGCCGCCGCCTGTGACCAACCAAACTTCATTACCATCCCAAACAGGACCAATGGCATTGATCATCAATCGTCTATCTTGATCCGCCTTGGAGAAAAGGTGCAGCGCGCCGACGCCCAGGTCAAAACCGTCCAAGATCGCGTACCCGGCAAAAAGGATTCCGATCAGTGCATACCAAATGGTATTCAAATCAAAGGCTATATTCACGCTCGATGTCCCTCCGCTACAAATTTTTCCTCGGTCGGTCCGTGTTGTATCTTTTCATTCAACAAATAAATGAAAAGGACAAAGAGGAGAACGTAAATGAGGCTAAACAAAATGATGGAGGTGAGGATGGCCTCTGGTGCAACTGATTTGGACAAGCCTTCTGATGTTCGCATGAGGTTGTAGACAATATAGGGCTGCCGGCCCACCTCAGCCGAAATCCAGCCCAATTGGTTGGCCAATTGCGGCCCTAGCACTGAAAAGACGAATACCCACAAAATCCAGCGACGGCCAAAGAGAGATTTGCGCCACCACCATATCAGTCCAAGCCACGAGACGAGGATGAGTCCTATACCAATAAGGACCATTAAATGATAAGATTGGAAGACGATGTTGACCGGTGGTCTGTCAGTCGAAGCAAAGGAGCTTAAGCCAGTAATGGGCTTATCAAAGTCGCCATAGGTCAAGTAGCTTAACAAGCCGGGAATCTTGATGCCGAACTGGACCTTTTCCTGTTTTTCATTCACCCAGCCAAACAAATACATGGGCGCGGGCTCATTAGACGGATAATGACCCTCAAACGCAGCCAACTTTGCCGGCTGTGTTTGACTGACACCTTTGGCACTAGAGTGACCGGCTATTAATTGAGAAAGGGAGGCGATTGCAGCAACCACAAGCGCGATCTTGATCGAAGCTTTAGCAAAATCCAGGTGTCTATTCTTCAGCATATAATAGGCACTCACGCTGATGACAAAGAATGCTCCAGCCTGCCAGGCTCCTGCATAGACATGGCTGATCCGGTCCAGTGAAGAGGGACTGAACACCATCGCCCAAAAGTCCACAATCTCGGCGCGAAGGCCGGACATCCCGCTGACGACATGATGCCCAGCGGGAGTTTGTTGCCATGAATTTGCCACGACAATCCAGATGGCGCTAAAGTGGGCTCCTAAACAGACCATGATCGTGGAAAGAAAGTGCGTCCGGCGGCTCACCTTATTCCAGCCAAACAGCAAGATAGCCAAAAAGCCGGATTCCAGAAAAAAAGCAAAAATGCCCTCGGCGGCTAAGGCACTGCCGAACACATCACCGACGAAACGAGAATAGCCCGACCAGTTGGTGCCGAATTGGAACTCCATGACAATTCCGGAAGCCACGCCAATTGAGAAGATCAAGCCAAAAATCTTAACCCAGAAGCGCGTGATGTTGTGATACAGCGGATTCTTGGTCTTAAGATAGAGCCCTTCCATGATGACCAACAACACTCCCAGGCCAATGCTCACGGGTGGAAATATGTAATGAAAGGCTACGGTAAGCGCAAACTGCAGACGCGATAAAAGAAGTGCGTCCATTCCGCGTTCTCCCTTTTGTTTAGGGAAAGATAAACGAGATCCCAAATGCTTAGCCAAAGTTATGTGGCAAAGGACAGAATGTCAAGAGATTTTTTGGGGATACCTTTGCAACAGCCGTGGGTGCTTAAATGCAAATGTGTGCCCGCCGGAAGTCTCCTTCCAATCACCATTAGCGCAGCGAGCAGAGTCGAAGGATTCTTGAGTCTCTCCAATTAGGGACGGAAACTACTTCTCGGCCACCAGAGACGAACTTTTCCACTCGTTCGGACACCAATTGTGCAGAGTGTGCCGGAGCCAAACATGAACGCATGCATTAGTTATCTTATTTGCATTCATCACCTAATTTATTTAACAAATACATTGCTTTTTAATTATTTTATTCTATATTTTGCCCTTTCCATTCGTTCCTCTAAACCCTGACTCTTCGTTTCCTTTTCCAATTGAATAGGAAGACTTCATAACCGCCAGTCGGCCTGAATCTCTTTTGCAAATTAGAGCCGCAGATAAAGCAAAACAACGGAGGTGAACTCGCATGCAAACAATCAATTTCGGTGACACGGCATGGATCTTGATTTCCACGGCGCTGGTCATGTTCATGACTGCCCCGGCGCTCGCCTTCTTCTACGGCGGCTTGGTGCGAAGGAAGAACGTACTGTCCACCATGATGCAATCATTTTTCCTGCTTTGCCTGATCAGCATTCAATGGATACTCTGGGGCTACAGTTTGGCCTTTGGACCGGATGTCGCCCATTTCATCGGTGACCTTTCCTGGTTTTGTCTCAGAGGAGTAGGAATGACGGCAAATCCCGATTATGCCGTAACCATTCCGCATCAACTGTTCATGATTTATCAGATGATGTTCGCGGTCATCACCCCGGCTCTAATCACCGGCGCTTTCGCCGAACGGATCAAGTTCTCAACCTTTGCCGTTTTTAGTCTGCTGTGGGCGACATTGGTGTATGATCCCATTTGTCACTGGGTTTGGGGCAACGGCGGCTGGCTGAAAGCAATGGGTGCGCTGGATTTCGCCGGCGGCACCGTGGTACACGTTTCTTCCGGCATTTCCGCATTGGTTTGCGCTTTAGTGTTGGGAAAAAGAAAAGGCTATCCGGCGCATCCGGTCCCTCCACACAACATGACCTATACCTTGCTGGGCGCGAGCATGCTTTGGTTCGGTTGGTTCGGTTTCAATGCTGGCAGCTCGTTGGGGGCGAACGAGCTAGCCGTTTCCGCCTTTGTGGCCACCAATACCTCCGCGGCCGCAGCAGCGCTGACCTGGATGATCATCGAATGGATTGTGAACGGCGCCCCGACCGTTCTGGGCGGTGCTACCGGCGCCGTGGCAGGCTTGGTAGCCATAACGCCGGCATCGGGATTCGTATCCCCCTTTTCGGCAATCATCATTGGTCTCTTGGTAGGACTTGTCTGCTACACGGCCGTAGCGATTGTCAAACAAAGATTCGGTTATGATGACAGTCTGGACGCTTTTGGAGTGCACGGCGTTGGCGGCACTTTAGGCGCTTTGGCGACCGGCTTGTTTGCGCAAAAAGTCGTCAATCCTGCAGGAAAGGACGGCCTGTTTTTTGGAAATGCCGCCTTATTCGCCACTCAGTCTGTAGGAGTGTTAGCGACGATAGCCTACGCCGCTCTGATCACCTTCGCTTTGCTCAAAGTATTAGATGCACTGATGGGTCTCCGGGTAGAAGAAGAAGCGGAGGTTGTGGGCTTGGATCACACGCAACATAAGGAAAGCGCCTACACGCTGGTTGACTAAAATCATTTTGACTGAACTGGAGGAACAATGAAATTAGTAATCGCCATCATTCAACCGCACAAGCTGGATGATATTCTAAAAGCATTAGATGAGCGGGAGATTTATCTCAAAACTGTTAGCAATGTGCTCGGCTGTGGCCGGCAAAAAGGAGTGTCCGAGGTTTATCGTGGCGTGAAAGAGGCCGGAAGTCTGCTCAAAAAAGTGCGGCTGGAAATCGCGGTGAATGATGAGTACCTCAAACCCACCATCGAGGCCATCACCAGCGCCGCCAGAACCGGCAAAATTGGTGATGGAAAAATTTTTGTTCTGGAGTTGCAGGAGTGTGTCCGCATCAGGACGGGGGAAACAGATGGGGTTGCCATCGGATAGGAGCAAACCGGACGGGATTCCGCTTGGCAGAGACGATGGTCCCCGGCAGCCGATCAGAGGTAGACAAGTGATCCCAACAAGCATTGTCAAGTGTGGTCAAGAATTGTCAAGTGTTGTCAAGACCGACAAGGAATCGATGAGCGATCGAGACGCCACCGTCGGCACGTTTCGATCGCTCTTCGAGATACTTATTCAACCAAAAGAGAGTATATCGCAAAAGGCTCGACCCGAATGGAGACGGCTCCGTTCGTGACCGGCAGCTCCTTGCCTCTTTCTTCCATCAAATTCACTTCCCATGCTTTCCTTATCGGCCAGTTGAACTGAATGGTTTCCGCCGCAGTTTGGCCGTCTGTTTCGTACAGCCGGACGATGTGAGCCGGAGAATCCTCGGCCTTTTTAACTACGGTGAGAATCAGATTTGGAGAAGTGATTTTTATAAAGCTATTCGTCTGCTCCAAAGAACCCTTGTGCGGCTCGGTTATGATGGGAAGCAAAGGATAGTTCAATTCATGACCTCGGCGAACGGATTGCGCTTGGTGACAGTCGCCGGCGTGCGGATAGAGAGAATAGACGAACTCATGCTGGCCTTGATCCGCATAGGGATTCTCATAACCTTGAGGTCGCGTAATGGGATCGGGCGTGCGCGGCGAGCGCAACAAGGTCAAGCGCATCACATTGTCCCTCACGTCGTGGCCGTACTTGCAATCATTCAGCAGCGCCACGCCGTAGTCGGCCTGCGATAGGTCCACATACTTGTGGGCGGAGACTTCCCATTTGGCTTTTTCTTCCGCGGTTTGCGGATGAGTGGTGCGCCGGATGCTGCCGTAAGCAATGTCGAAAGTGGCGTAATCGGCACTCACATTCACCGGAAACGCTGCCTTCACCAAAGTACGGCGCTCGTGCCAATCAGCTTGCGTGGCAATATCCAGGCGAGGAATGTCCGCATACATGGTGTAGTCCTGAGTAAACTTGGAATCGCCGTAGGTTCGCACGTAGCGTAGTATCGCACGGGCCGGACCGGTCTCGACGATTTGCACCTGCTCGACCTTTTCGCAATTGGCGCTTTTGCCGGTGTAGCCGATGTTCCAGGCTTCGTATTGTTTGGGGGCATCGCCCAAGAATTGCAAGACGTTACCCTCCTGTCCAGCCGCCAGCACTTCCCGATTCGCTCGTTTATCAAACAGCCGCCGTATGTTGCCGTTGCCAGGATTAATCTCCATGAGGAAAAACGGATTCTCCATCGTAGTCTGAGAAACGAGCAATTGTCCCTTGGCGCTTTTGTCTTTGCCTTCACGCAGCCAAAATGTCTTGTAGCCGCTCTGAGGAACCTGAGCCGCTATGAACGTGACTTGATCACCGGACTGCTGGAATACCATTTTTTTACCCTTGCTATCCACTACTTCTTTGATGGATTGACCTGCAGGCAGTTTAACAGCCACATAATCGCTGCGCTCCCAGCTCAATGGATTAAAGACCACCACCGGTATACCCTTGCCTTGCAGATGAATTTTGTCGGTTATGCCCCGCAGAGATTGACCGATGACGTCATGGGTGATCTCCTCCACCATGTCATAGTCTCGATTGGCGTCGATGTACACTTCGGGAATGCCGGAGCCAGGCAGAATGTCATGGAATTGGTTGAATAGCGTCGCCTTCCACGCCTCCTCCAATTTGGCTTGCGGATACACGGCGCCGGCAAACACGGCGAATTTTTCCGCCTCCTCCAGGGCAATCTCGCTCTTTCGATTCCGCCGCTTGATGAGTCCCTGCGTCGTGAGCGTGCCGCGGTGATATTCGAGATAGAGCTCATCCTTATAGACCGGCACGTTGGGGTATTTATGCTCCACGTCCTCCATGTAACTGTCCAGATCGGTGTGATGCACGGCCGGGTAAGCCGCCAGCGCTTGCATTTGCTTAATCTTGTCAAAATGCTGGCGCGTGGGTCCGCCGCCGTGGTCGCCAATGCCGTAAAGAACCGGCAAATCGGTTAGGCCTTCCCTTTTGTAAGCCAAAAGGTGGGAAGCCTCCTCATCAAGACTGCAATCGCTGTTCAACGACATGGGAAAGCTGGTGAGGATATCCGAGCCATCCGGCGATACCCAATGAAAAAGGCTATAAGGAAACTGGGTGGTATCGTTCCAACGGATCTTGGTAGTGACAAAATATTTGAAGCCGGCCTTCTTTAATAGCTGCGGCAGAGTCCAGGTGTAGCCAAAGGTATCCGGCGTGTAGCCGGTGATGCAATCCACCCCGAATTTCTGGCGAAAGTATCTTTTGCCGTGCAGGAATTGTCGTACCAGCGCTTCTCCTCCCGCCAAGTTCAAATCTGGCTCCACCCACATGCCGCCGACGAGGAAAAAGCGTTTTTGCTTCACTGCATCCTGAATGGCTTTAAATAGTTCTGGGTACCTTTTCTCCATCCAGACAAAGGCCGCCGCCTGACTCTGGATGTACTTGTACTCCGGCTCTTCTTTGAAAAAGTTCAGAGCAGATTGAAAGGTTCGTCGAACCACCTCCACGGTCTCTTCCTTGCACCACAGCCAGGCCATGTCAATGTGTGACTGGCCGATCAAATGCAGAGTGTCCTGCTTGATGACCGAGGAAAACCCCTTCAACTCGCCAAAAGTGCTCTCCAAGGTTTTGAGGAAAGCATCCCAGTTTTGGTCCAAAGCATGATTAACGCAGGCAATCAGCGAGGCTTCCCGAGTTTCCAATGATTTGCCAGTAAATTTGCTGTACCAGCGCGCATTCTCTTCCAAGTTCGTGTACAGCGTTTTCAACACCGCCGCTTCGATGGGAAGCTGCTGCGAGCTGAACAGACTCTGCAACACCCATTCCGGCGTGACCTTGAAGAACTGCTCATCGCAGCGCCGGCCTTCGAGGGAAGTCGCTACGCCAATGCTTTTGCCGACGATGACTTTCACTTCTTGTGCCTTGAGCGGAACAATCACCTGAGTGGAGGTTCTTAGCTCGAACTCTTGTCGCTTGGGACGCATGCGCCGGGCATCGAAAAACACGGTGCCCCGATGCGATCCATCCTTGCCGAGATTCTTGACCTGCACCGTCAAAGGATAAATCCAATCCTTGCCTACCTGATAGCTAGGCCCCAATGTCAGGTTAGCGATGAACGCAAAAGCCGAAGCCTCCGCGGCTTGCAGTCTTTCTGGATGACGGCTGGTCACGACCAGATCGTCGAAGGCATCCATCTTGGAATCCACAATGTCCGCCGCTAACGCAAAGCCGCCGCTGCCATTAAAAACCTTGACCAGCAATCGGTTCCAGCCACCCGCAAAGCGAACCGGGACTTTGTCCTCTGCACGCTGCAATGCGCGATAAACCAAATTTCGATGCACCAGCTTGTCATTGAGCCAAACGGCAAGGCCGTCGTCGCTGCCGATCAAAAGATTGGCATTGCGCTCGGTGGGCGAGTAGATGTAAGCTGCCGCATAGACCGCGCAATTCTCGGAATACGGAAAGTTCATATCGAGAAAATTCATCTCGCCGGTTGCGGCTGCCTCGACTTTCCTCCAAGTCAAACCGGATGGCTGATCGATGGCGCCTATTTCCGGCATAATGCCCGCCTCGTCCGCAATGAATGATCTGTCAATTGCCTGATCAATCGTATCGCAAGGAAACGTCCCCAAGACCAACCACTCCTTGATGATGCTTTGCTCCGTTTGCGAGTGAGCAACTGAAAAACCGAGCCATAACCACAGGATGAGAATCATAGAAGCTCTAAAGTAGCGTATCATTGATAGTACACCTCCAGTTTGAAGAACGGCGAGCAGC
>DYKH01000196.1 GCA_020722685.1 Caldithrix sp.
GATTTTCTGAAAAACAAGAAAAATCGCAAGGAGGATGGATCAACGATTATCTGGAATAAAGGGGATTCGGTCACCGTCATGTCCCAAAGCGAGTTCTGCGAGGATATCGCTCGCCAAAGGCAACGCATTGGCCAAGTCATCAAAAAGCATGTTGAAAAAATGTCGTCCATTGCTCAAGATCGTGAAACCCAAGTGGCTCTGCGCGAACTCCCCAAGCATCTGGATGAACTTGGTCAGGTCGCTATTGAGAAGATGCTTCTCTCCCAGGGGGACGGTCGCGGGCACAGTCAGGCACTGCAATTCGACAAGGGTGGACCGATGATCAGTGTTTCGTGTTGGCCCTGCGCGCTCGTTGATTTGAAAGGTTTCTTTCGTCGCCAATTGGGTAACTATGAAGATTTGTTGCCCCAGTATGTTTCCAAGGCAGAGAGCATTGGCGCATCGGCGTTTATTCACGTGTTCGTGTGCTATGACGAACGTAACGAGAGTCTGGGTGTGACGATGTGCTATGCTGGTATCACGAAAAGAGAACTCATCACTCCCAACGAACTACTTGACCCGCGTCTATTCCGCTAACAAGTCGGAGGAACAAAGATGCAGATTTTGTGGCGACGGCTGGAACGTGAACCCAGACCCAGTCGGATAGAACTGGTGCCTGAATTAGAGGTGTTCGTCACTCGCCTCGAACAAATTGCCACTAAAAATCCCAAGCCCAGCAGTGGTTTCTTTGAGGGCGAGGCGAAGGGAACGGCTCGACAGATTGGCGCGGAAATCAACGAGCAGTACGGTATCGAAGGAATGCGCCATGTTTATTACAGGGTGATGGATCGTCTAGGCAAGTTGCCTGCCCAGCATCTCGAACGAGTGTGGAATAATGTTGGTGAATGGCGAGCGTAAGCGATTGCTACAATTCCGAACGGGGTAAAACCGATGCCACTTCCAAAAACAACCATTCCATCCGAACGTCTGCCGCGCGCATCACCCTCCTTTACCGAGCGGTGCCAACTTTCCAAAGAACAAATCGAACACGGCTTTGCCGCCAAAGACATCAAAGGTGATGTGAACGTCCTCGGTTCGTTTGAAGATATTATCGTCAAGCGCGAATTCAACACACTTTTTCTGACCGGGGTTGAAGGGTGGGCATACGTACTTTTGCGGCTGCCTCCACTCTCCAAGAGTCAATGGCAGAACCTTGAAACCGCAATTCAGCAAGAAGCCATCGTATTGGAAATTGGCGGCATCTTTGCGCCCACATATCCCGTGTTGCGGGTGGTGTTGCGCGTTTTGGATCACCCCACCAAATATCTCATCATCGAATCGTTCCCCGAAGTCACTGGCGGCGACCTTCAAGATTTCATCGAGTTTCTCACCGTATATCACTGTTGGAAACTCCTCGTGTATGTCGGCGAAGAAAGAAAACTTGTCAAGTCGCCGGGCATTTGCATTCCAACGACCGATGCCGATTGGCTAAAGACGCTTTGGGCAGAAATCACTCGCCAGTACTATTTGATTGATCCGAGCGAACGCGATCATCAAATGGCAGTAGCAGCTGTAGCAAGTCTATTCCCTGCCGGTTCTTGGGAAATGCAAGAAACAGGTGAGCCGTTGCGGATCAGGCCACAACCTAGGCAAGCCAAGAGCATGGTTGTAATTTCCAATCGTTGGGGCTTGGGTGATGGTTCGCCGTTGATTGTGCCAAGATATCCGAATGTGCCTGCGGACATCAAACGCGCGCGCTCGTTTTGGCATAGCACCGCCAAGCGTTTTCTGCAACGGCAATGGGATTCGCTTCATTCCCGCACGTTTGTGCCGCTCGGCAAACTCATTGGTCGAGAGATCATCAGCATCCATACGTGGAGCAAGATCTCCCAGAAACTGTCGCCGAATGAGGAAATGTATTTGACGATCGCTTATCTTGAACATCCTGATCCCCAAGTCCGCGAGACAATGCTTCACATACTCAATCGGGGCGAGGCGAACGCGCGTAGCATCGGCGTGGCGGGCACGATTATTGATCGCTTGGCGGATTCCTCCTCCGCGATCCGTGAATTGGCAGCGCAAGTGATATGGAAGACCCAAAGTATTGAGTATGCCGTCAAGTGCCTCCGCGATGAATATTATCAACGCACGATTTATGGAACCGAGGGACTGACGATGATGCCTGCCGATGCGGTGCGCGGCTTGCAACTGCTCAAGAATGCAGCGCCCACAAAAAAGGATCTAGATCGATTGCGAGACTTGGTCAAGGAACACCTGGACATTGACCTGTAAGGACCAGACGCAATGCCGACTGAATTAGAGATGTGGTTTCAACGCGGCGTCCAAGCGTACGAGCGTGCGGCAGGTCCCGCGCGTCCCCGCGAACTAGAGAATGCGCGCGCGGCGTTCGAGCAAGCATTGGCGCTGATCCGTGTGCCGAATAATGTGTGGGCAGCGCTTCATCTCAACCTGGGATATGTGTACCTTGAACGATTGACCGGCGATGTTGCGGAAAACATCGAGACCGCGCGTCGGCATTTTTTGCAAGCCGAGAGAGTATACACTGCCGACGGTTTTCCCCGCGAATGGCTGGCTATACAAATGAAACTAGCAGGGTTGTATCTCTTACGTCTTGAAGGAGATTGGCGCGAAAATATTGAGGCAGCCATCGCTTGTGCGGAAAACGCGTTGAGTGAATTTGTTTCGAGCAAAAAAGATTCAGGTGCGCTTTGGCAGGAGGATCACCCTGATCTCTACGCTGAAGTGTTGTTGTATCAGGGTCAAGCGTACCGCCAGCGAACGCTGGGCGACCCACGACGCAATTGGCAGGAAGCCAAACTATGTTTGGAGCGCGCGGCGCAACTATCGAAAACCAACGCGCCTTCAATCTGGGCAAAGACACAGATCGAACTGGGACATCTCTACAGCCAAGCCGCCGATGACGTCACGCAATTGTTACAAGCGGTCCAGCATTATCGCGCCGCCTTGCAAGTCCTGGACGCGGAGAATGCGAGTCGAGATTGGGGGTTGGTGAACTATGGTTTGGCTAACTGCTATGTTCACCTTGCAGCAAACGCAGATCCTGCTCAGGCCCAAGCGTACAAACAACTCGCGCGCGAGTGCTTTCAGAAATGCCAGACCGTTTTTTCATCCCAAGTGTATCCACGCGAATGGGTATTGACCCAGCTTGGACTTGTCAGTGACCTGCCTATGGCGATTGCAAATTATCGACGCATTCTCCAAGATTTTTCCCACTTGCTCGTCTTGCCCGAAGTGGCAGATGTGCATTGGAGATTAGCGCGCTGGCTGGTCGATCACCCAAGCGAACAATTCGCTCACCTCAAAGCAGCACGCGCGCTCTTTGCCGCGGTGGGTTTGTATGCTCAATCCGCCAAGGTGGACCAATGGTGGGGCGATGTGCTATGGAACCGGAATGATCCATCCAATGCTCTGCGCCATTACTTGCGCGCACTCGCTTCGCTCGAACGATTACGCGCTCAATCGTATGCGGAAGGATCGCGTCAAGACGTGATCGGCGCATGGGAGTCGCTCTTTCAGGCAATCCTGCGAGCCAGCCAACGATTAAAGCAGAGTGTCAGCGGATTCAATATCGTTGAACGCAGTCGCGCGCGTTATATGTTGGATCAACTTGCGGCTAGCCCCACCCTGCTTGGTTATCTCAGAGGGTACGACGAATATCGAGAACTCACTGCCGAGGTGCGCGCGCTTGAACACAATCTGATTTCAAGGAATTGGCAGTCTGATTCCAAGATGCAAGAGGAACAATTCCAACAGTACCTAATGCGCGCTCTGGACCTGAGCCGTAAACAACTCGCCCAAGTGAAAACCAGGCTGCGAAGCCGAAACCCCAGGTGGTTCGGAGAATCCGCCGTCATTACTTTTGAGGAGACCCAAGCGTGTCTTCGCAACGTATAGTTCTCGCTGAGTACTTTTGCACCGACGATGTAACACTCGTCTTTGGTGTCCGCGCGGACTGGGATGAGCCCAAGGTTGTGGAGATTGCCACGCCGCTGAAGGAGATTCGCGCGTTCGTCATCGAGCATTTCGGCGTGCAAACGACGCGCGAGCGTGCCACTGCGCCATCGGTGTACGAAAAGGTGCAATCACTCGATCTCGCCACGTGGCAAGAATTCTTCGCGCCGTTCATCGCGCCGATTCGCGAGTGGGCAGATGAAGGAGACATTCTTTGGCTTGTGCCCCACGATGTGCTGCACTATTTGCCACTCCACGCGCTGCAACTGGACGGCAAATATCTCATTGAGCGGCACCCGATTCTATACACACCGAGCGCGTCGGTGATGAAGTACTGTCAGGCGAAACGCACGAATCGCCCGCGCCAGAATGCGCTCGTGTTAGGAGATTCAGAAAACAATTTGCCGTTTGCACGCGAAGAGGCATTGGCAGTAGCGCAAGGATTCGACACCCAAGCCATTCTGGGTGAGCAGGCAACGAAAACACTATTGAAAGAAAAACTGGAAAAAGAGAAGGAGACATTGGATATTCTGCATTTCGCCTGTCACGGATATTTTGACCCGTATCAACCATTGAAGTCGGGGATCATCCTGGCGAAGAACGGAAATGGAGACACGAAACTTACCACCGAAGAAATCTTCGGTTTAGAGATGCATGCTGATTTGGTTGTCCTAAGCGCATGCGAAAGTGGAGTGAATGAACGTAAGCCAGGTGACGAGTTGATTGGTTTGACGCGTGCACTGATCTACGCGGGAACACCGTCGGTCTTGGTAAGTTTGTGGCAGGTCAACGACCTTTCAACACTGATATTGATGGAGAATTTTTACCGCGAGTTGGGTAATGGTTTGAATAAAGCGCAGGCGCTGCAACAAGCCCAACTCGCGCTCATGAACATGACCGCTTCAAAGGTTCGTGGCTATATAAGCGCGCGCTTGGATCATCTAAATGCAACAGGACAAGATCATCGCGCCCGATTGTTTGGAGAACTTACATACCCGAGTTTGCTTGCCGCAGAGAGATATAACCCTCACCGCGCGGAAGCAAAAGAGTGGCGCCCGTTTTCACATCTTGCCGCATGGGCGCCGTTTATTCTGGTGGGTGATTGGAAATAGGAGGAGACAAACATGCCAAAAGTCCAAGAATTAATTCTACCAGTTGCGGTTCTCGAAGCCAACATGACGGTCAGCGAAGCACTGACGAAACTAGAGCAAACCGAGGCAATTTTCGGTGTCGTCAGCGATGAGAAAGGTCAAGCGCTGGGGTTAGTCACAGTTGAGCAGTTACATGCCGCGCAGAAAAACGCAAGTGTCCAGTCACTGATCGTGACGACTCCACGATCAATCACGGTTGAACCGAGCGTAACGATTGACGATGTCGTAAAAATGCTGGCAAAAGACCTTGTCCTCAACCCTGATCTCTCGGGAGTCATTGTGCAAGATCAGGGTAAAGTGCAAGGTGTCCTACCGCGCAAGACGATTGTTGAATATGCGTCGCGCGTAGTGACACGCGGGACTGTAGATCGTCTCGAAGGTGCGCCAGTGGATACGTTATTCTTCGAGTGCATCGAGGATCACGAACGGAAACTCGTGGCGTATTACGATCCACAGCATCCACCGAGATGCAGCAAGGGACATTTGATGAAGCCCGTTGAGAGTTAGCGCGTCTCAGGAGGCAACGATGTTTTCGACTGTGTTGCAAGAACTCAAGGGATACTTTGGGCGCGACTTTATGCTATCCGCTTTTTCCCCACTCCTGATCTTTTCGGGAGCCAGCCTTGCGTTGTTCTTCGAGATCACTCAAGGACTCGGCGCGGCGCTGGCAATGTGGGAAAAACTCTCGGCGCTGATCCAAGTCGTCGCGCTCCTCGCTGGGTTAGTGGTCGTCGCGTTCCTAGCGTATTTGACTGACAATTTTCAGTATTCTATCACGCGGCTTTTCGAGGGTTATTGGTCGCGAATTCCACTTTTATCCCTTCTACGGAATCTCCGCGTGGATCTGTATAAAAAACGCTGGGAACACTTGAACACTCTAGCGCAGTCGGCAAGCACAGTCACAGAAGCCAATGAGATTACCGCTGAACAACTCGCGTTCTATCCGCCTCCTAATCATCTCGACAAAATGATGCCGACGAAAGTAGGAAATATCCTGCGTGCAGCAGAACTCCATGCCTATGATCGTTATGGTATTGATTCCACGATCATCTGGCCACGGCTGCGTCCCTTGCTCAAATCCGAAGCCATCGCACCCCTCGAAGACAAGAAGACTACGCTTGAATTGATGTTGTTGATGTCCCTTCTCGGGATACTATTTACGCTCACCTGGTGCCCTGTTCTAGCGATCTTCACGAATCGCTGGGACTTGTTTCTCCTCTGTACACTTGGCTTACCCCTTGCGTGGATCTGTTATCAGAATGCAGTGCAGAGTGCGCTTGCGTACGGAGAGCAAGTGAAAGCGACCTTTGATCTCTACCGCAATGACTTGTTGAAAGCACTCAACCGCCCGATTCCGTCTGACACAGAAACGGAGCGTAAAGAATGGTTACGCCTTTCGCGTTTCTTCTATCGTAATCTGCCGATTCCTCCATTGCCGCCCGCGCCAGTCCAACCCAAAGGCTGGGAACGCGTTGCCAACGCGCTGGCAGGGTATCTGGAAAAAATCGCCTCTCCCCACTCTGACCGCGAGAAGGAGGAACAGCAATGAACGCAGTGCCCAAGCCGCCGCGCGATTTGTTGCCCTGGATTTATTGGGGACTCTTCTTCATTGTTGTCCCGATTGTTGCACTCTGGATGGCAACCAAACCCGCTGTGCAGACGAATCTGCCTGTGGCGGTGCGCGAACTGCCGCCGTATCACCTCATCACGGCAAGCGATGTCATCACCAGGTCTGTCAGTCCCAGTGATATTGTGAGCAACACCGTGCGCAATTCGCAGGATATTGTCGGGCGATACACGCGCGAAGTAATTGCAGATGGCAAACCTATTCGTGGAAACCAAATTGCCGCAGTTGCCGATGCACGCCTGATTTCCAACACACTGGCTGTGGCGATTCCCACAACCAGCGCAACGATTCTTGGCGGCAAATTGCGCGCGGGCGACGTGGTGAGTTTGGCGACGGTACCAATTTCGGACACGAGCACCGCGCCAACCATCTTGTTCGATGCCGTGCTTGTACTAGAGATGCAGGCGAATGACAAGGATGCAGTCGTCGTGCTTGCCATCCCTGCAAATCGTTGGCTTGAATTTTTGGCGAAAACACACGACGCGCAAGTAGTACTCGCGCGTCGTATCGAGTAGACATGTCTATCTCGTACTTGCAGCGTGAGGAATTGAAGTGCGTTCACTGTGGCACGCCATCTACGACAGACGTTTGGCTCATTGTAGATTCCAACGAACGTCCCGATTTATGGGCACGCGTACGCGACCTAGTATTCACAACGTCATCTGCCCAAATGGACATACAACTGAATTGGATGTGCCGTTGTTGTTGCGTGACGCACAACAGGAGCGCATCTTTTTTTCGTGCGCTCAGTCAACCACATCTGTCCAAGATAACGAGACCATAAAGGAACTTGTCAGTATTTGTACAGCGCACTGCCAGCCGACGCTACAGGCGAAAGCAGTTTGCAGGCCGCAATCGTTTGGCGCGGTCTTTCGCTGCTTGCGTTGAATGGGAAATCGGTGGAGGAGATTCAGCGACTTTTTGCGCTTGCTTGAACGTCCCATATCCGTCAGCCAAATCCCACAGAACATTCAACTTGCAGAAGAAACGTGGTTCATTGGGAATTGCCGTGGCGAACGATTGTTCGGTCCCAGATATAGTGCTCATGAATTTCTGTACCACAACTGGTTGTGTGAAGCGCATTGATGCGCCCTTTCACGGCAATTCCCAAAGAGCCAGAAACGTTTTGCCTAAAACACACACTCACGGCGTGCGGGTTGGAAGTAACATGGTTGCTCATGACACTGGGCGTAATCCGATTGAAATGCAACTTGAAGCAATTGAACAGAGTTGGACAAGCGGGGAGCGTGAGATCGCGGTGAACTTGAGCCATGCGTTAGAAGAACTCGCCGCGCAGGCTGACTCGCCTCTCAAACAGGCAGCCATCTTGTATCGTCTCGCTGCGCGATGGCAACGTCTTGGCGAACAGACAAACATGAAAAGGTTGTACGCTCTCGCTTTGCCCTTGTTCGCTGAGCGCGATGAGCCAATCGCGCAACGCGGAGCGGGAATGTGCGCTGCTCTTCTCGGTATGATTGCACGCGCAGAAGGTTCAATGGATACGGCGATCCGGTACTACCGTGACGCGGCAATGTATTTCGAGCGCGCCCAGGACCACTCCAACCTGGCGCGCACATTGAACAATTTGGGTGAGGCGCTTGAGGCCGTTGGCAACTACAAAGAAGCAGAAGATGTCTTGATGCACGCGTTGCAAATATTGCCGAATGATGTGGCTGTGCTTGGCAATCTTGCGCTCGTCGCATTTGACCGTTTTGATTTCGACAAAGCGCGTGTCCTCTATGAACAGGCAATGACGCACGATGATGGAAGCGATCCGCGTCGCATTGCCAGCCATTGGGGAGGATTGGGAAATGTCTATCGTGCACTTGCCGATTACCCGCGCGCGCGTGACTGTTATCTCCGCGCGTTAGAAATCCATCCCAAGCGAGACGAGAAGCGATTTGAAGAAGTTGCGCTTGGCAATTTAGGAATGGTCTATTTTGCAATGGGGGCATTTACGGAAGCGATTGTAATGCTGGAAAATGCAAGACAGTTGAGTCACGAGGTTGGTGCTGTTCAGGATGAGGTTGACGATCTGTTGCATTTGAGTATCGTTTATCGCGAATTGAATGATT
>DYKH01000035.1 GCA_020722685.1 Caldithrix sp.
CTGCCGCTTGCTCCATACGACACCGCCGGATTGGTAAGCTGCAAATCTTCTTGTAATGATCGGTAGGGTTTGATGTTTAGCTTTTGCAGCACACCGTGATAAGCGCGCACCGCCTCCTCAGGGCCGATTTCATCATCCGCGATCAAGCGTAAGAAGGAGATGAAAGCCAGTTGATGCTCGCTGTTGTTGATCTTGCGTCCGTATAAGGCAATGCGAGCGCCGTATTTTTTGGCTTCCGCCAACATTTTAAAGGCGTCGTAGGTCGTTCCCGATGAGCCGCCCAGAATGCCCGGAATAAGATCCGGATCATAGGTGGCCAATTGTTCCATAAACTTGGGGCCCTGATAAACCACTTTGAGAAACAGCGGACGTCCCGCCTTTGTCACCCCTGCCAAGTCGCGGACAATGTGATCGTTGATGAACTGACCCAGCTTGTCAGGTTCTACAGCATTTGGCATGTTGGGATTGAAAACCTCCAGAAAGTAGCGGAAGCCTTTCTTCTCCGCCTCGATGCGGAACTCTTTAAAGACTTCCAAGGTGTGCAGATCGAGCTGCAAGTCGTTGTTGTAGGTCACGGAATACAGGCCCAAGTCGGCGCCCAGTTTTCGTTCGTCAGGACTACATTCATACTTGCCGCATTGGATGTGATCGATAGTAGCCGTGCGAAAAGGGAGAGCGGGTTGCGTGATGTAACGCCCGCCGGTGACGCAGTGAATATCGGTGGTGTCATTGGCACGAGCCGCCGGGGTGACCGGGCTGTCATCGAACAAGCGCTCCTCGATCGTCAAAAGCTCATTGGTGCTGGCAGACATGAGAACAATATCCACCTTGGCCTGACGAATCACCTGGCGGATTTGTTCGCGGTACTCTGCAAGAGTGCGGAATTTGCCTTCCTGCGCATGGTGCTCCGGACTTTTCCCAGGCGCGGCAATGCCATAGGCCATGTCCGCATCTTTGGCGTCCGCCAGCATGAAATCCTTGCAGCTACCATCCGCCAAAATTCGTGCGATTTTTTGGTCTAATGTCTTTTCCATTTTTCTAGGCCTTTACAACGGTCCTGATTATTCTTGGCAACTCTTGGCAACGTTTGACTATCGTTTGCCCATGTCTGACGACCCTATCTTGACTACTCTTGACAATTCCTGACCATTCTTGACAACACCTGACCACATTTGACTATTGTTTGACCATCGTTTGACAACCTCTTAACCACAGGTATCCTATTTGCCAATTCTTGACCACTCTTGACAACCCTTGACCATTCTTGACCATGGCTTGACAATCGGTTGACTATCATTCCCCCTTACCTGTACTCCCGAATATTTCCATCTTTTTTTTGACCACCTTCTCCACTGCCAACCGCGCTTGGTAAAGCATCGACGGATAATCACCCGGCTGGTCAGTTAAGTTGGCAATCTCCTTCACGCGCTGAAAAGCCGCGGCGCTCATATCGGTATAGATGTTTATTTTGCTGATGCCCAGCGAAATGGCCTTTCTAAAGTCGGCATCGGATATGCCGGAGCCGCCGTGCAGCACCAAAGGCACCGATACCTTTTCCCGTATCTTTTGCAACCGTTCGAAATCCAGGTGAGGATCGCCTTTGTAAAAGCCATGGGCGTTGCCGATGGCCACCGCGAGAGCATCGACTCCGGTTTCAGCGACGAATTCTGCAGCAATATTGGGATCGGTGAACAGCCTGTCGCGCACGGCTGCGGTTATTTCCAATCCTTCGTCGTTGAGAGTGCCCAGTTCCGCTTCCACGGTAACGCCGACCGCGTGGCACAGCTCGACGATTTCCTTTGTCTGGCGTAGGTTTTCTGAGTAGGGCAGCTTGGAGCCGTCAAACATGACCGAAGGGAATCCGGCTTGGATGCCTTGCAAAATGACTTGCTTGCTTTTTCCGTGATCAAGATTCAATCCTACGGGAATCGTAGCTTTGGCCATCTGCGCCTTGACGTAGCGAAGGTATTCCGGCAAATCCATGAGGTGGAAATGAATGGGATTGATTTGCAGCAGCACCGGCGAGCCCAGCTCTTCGGCGGCTTTGAGGATACTTGGCAAGAACTCCAAGGCAAAAATATTGAATGCGCCGACCGCGTAGCCCCCGTTATGAGCATTGCGAAGCAAGGTATCGTAGGATTGAAAAGGCATTTCGTCTTCTACTGAATTTTGATGTTCAGAGGCACTCTTCTCAATCTCAGGCCCTCGAGAGTGAAATTCGTGCTTTTTGGGCAAAAATCCCAACCGCTAATGAACGCGAATAGACACGAGTTTCCCGATTGGCATTTATTGGCGTCCGTTCGCGGTTTAGAAGTCTTTTTGATTGCGGCTTATCCGCATTAGGTTGACTCCAGAATGATCCCGCTGTAATGGAATCACTCCCCTGAGCGCCGTCACGGCGTGTCACTCGGGCGGCAAGAAAAAGCGTCTAAGGGACAAAAAGATTGCCGACCGGCTTCTCCGGCCACTGGAGGCGACCTGCTTTCACTTCAGAGGCCAATTTGAAGCCGAGCATCTTATAAACCAGCTTGGCCGCTGCAAAGGGCGAATTGCGATCATTTTCCGAATGCGACAGCTCTACGAGGTCAAAGCCGACGACATTTTTGCGAGAAAAGATTTTTTGCAGCAGGTCCAGTCCTTCGTCCCAAAGAAAGCCGCCCGGCTCAGGAGTTCCGGTGCTGGCAATGACGCTCCAGTCAAATGCATCGACGTCCACCGTGACAAAAGTTGGATCGCCCAGGTTTGCGAGCGCGGCATCCAAGTCGAATTGACCGGTGCGAAAGTCGTGCATGGTGCACAGTGAGATGCTTTCACGGCTTACTTTTTCGGCCTCCTCTATGGAAATGGCGCGAATGCCGATATGCAACGTCTCATGGGTATAGTCTCTAATCCGAGCCATGGTACAAGCATGGCTGAGCGGGCTGCCTTCGTAGGTGTCGCGGAGGTCGGCGTGCGCATCCAACTGAATCGCGGAGAGAGTCGGGTATTTTTCCCGCAAGGCGCAAAAATAGCCGCTGCTGATAGAATGATCGCCGCCAAGAACCACGACGAATTTCTCCTGTTCGATCAGCCCTTTGGCGGCATGGTAAATGGCTTCGATCATTCCCTGATGATGGGACGGGATCGCCGGCGGAGCGACTGTTGCGATTCCCATGCGATACGGCTCACCCCGCAATATTTCGTCATAGAACTCGATAAAGGCCGAAGCGTCGATGATGGCTTCGGGAGCACGGGCTGCGCCCTTGCCATAAGATACTCCGCCTTCATAGGGAAAGGGGAGAATTGCCACCGCGGCGGTTTCAAAAACTGAAAACTCCGGATCTGGGGATAGAAATTGCTTATGGTAAAGTGTCATTCAAACAACGTACGTTTTTTCATCTCGACGCAGGAAATGATCGTTGACGCACCTGCGCACGCTCAACAACAGTAAACTTGTCTTCTATGGTAACTGGAGGAGAAGTCAATAGACGGAATATGTGCTCTGCTGGTTCCTCGGGTGTAAGCGGATCAAATCTGAAGAAAAGGACGCCCATTGGCGTCGGGAGCCTCTGATGGTAAATTAGTTCGCCGTAATCTTTGTCAAAAGTGAGAAGTATTCTCTTTTCGCGGCTTGCTCGTGCCAAAACGTCTTGATCATTTGCACCAGGCGAGTCTTCGATAATCGCTGCGGTTTCCTATCCGCTTTTACGCAAAAGGTGGATGCTGACCTTGGGAAAATTTTCATTTGCCAAGAACTTGATCACACTGCCTCTTCGGTGAGCGGATACAACGCCTCTTCACGCATACATTCTGCTGCAAAGGCAAACACTGCTTGCAGAGAATCCATGGTGAGCGTAGGATAATTCTCTAATACCTGTTGTTCCGTCCATCCAGCAGCAAAAAGCCGAAGAATGAAATCCACTAACAGCCGGGTTCCCTTAACGACTGGCTTTCCAAGCAAAATTTCTGGGTCGGAATGTATATATTGTCGCCAATCCATTCTTTTGCCACCAATTTATGAGCTAATTTGAGTAACCAATCACAGGCTGCGGTCAGCCCTGCGTATGCCGGGGTCTCCTTCTGCCGTGTCATGGAAAGGAGATTCCTGCATCGGCAGGAATGACACAACTGGCAGAACACCCCGTTATGGGTTACTAATTTGAAGTTGTTTTGTTGAATCAATTTCAAAAGAATCCGTGAAAATTCGTCCTCTCTGACAGCTCATCGTGTCTAACAAAACAAAGCCATCATTCCTTGGAGCTTTTTGCTAAAAGCAGGCAATTGGCTAATGAGATTCTTATGAGATCGCTTTGCATTTTGTTCCAGAACATACCCCGTCAATAGGGGGAAAATTATGCTATACTCTCCCCAAATTTGTACCAGCTTGTCCTCATCCGCTGAACGATATTTTCTCCAGGTCACGGCTTCACCAAAGGTACAACTGGAGAGGCTGCCCTCACGTTCCACGGCGGTGCTGATTTGTAGGCCGCGATCGGCGCCCTCGAAATCGATGTGCAATATTTGGCTGATCGTCGGCCCGGTCTGCTGGATAAAGTTTTTCGGTCCGCCGCCGCCCAGCTCGATGAAACCAGTTTTGGGAGAAGAAAAAGTAATGGCAGCCGAGTCGAGAATGTCCTTTTGCGCCGACAAATTCACATGATAGCCTTCCCGATCCGTGGCCACCAAGTTCATGGCGATGGAGTGATTGGAAAGAGAATCCCAAAAAATAGGGACACCCAACTTGGCTGCCGCGACTACGTAACTGCGTTCTGGGTATTTGCTGTTCTCAGCGACCCACAGGCCCAAAACATAATTGAACTCCCAGCTTGCCAGAGAACCTTGCGAAAGCTCCGCGTGCTTTTCTTTGATGAATGTGCGGATGATTGCATCCTGAGCTTCCAACGTCTCTTTCTCTCTGATGCCAATGTCATAGATGCGCGTGTCGCCGTGCTGCCTCAGCGCGTTGTCATCGGTTGAAGGGTGAATGGCTTTGACCGGCAGGCCGAAGGCAAAATGCAGGTCATGGTACACTTGAGCGCCGGTGGAGCAGATGACGTCAATGAATCCCGCTTGCATCAGGGAAATGACCATTCCCCCCATGCCGCCGGCGATGCCGGCGCCGGCAATGCCAAGCCAGATGGTGTCACCTTCGTCGATCATGCGTTGAAAGAGCCGGGCACCACGATAGACGTTGCGCGCTTCGAAGGACGTCCGTCCGATTGCGTTGACGAAATCCGCAACAGTCATCCCTTTGGAGAGAGAAACGGGGACGATGTCCGGAGCGTCTTTGAACAGGGACTTATTTAACGCCATAACCTCTCTGGTTTTTTCGCGTCAAGTATGAGACTGGGAATTCTACTTTTGTTGCAGCCGGCAAGCTTTAAGAGCAGAACAACGATGAGTCAGTCCAGCAAAATCACGGCGCAGGCTATTGCCGTTGTCCACAAGCCGTCCTTATGTCCCTTGGCGGATTGCGCGATGCTGCGACTGACAAAATTGACTTTTTGATCGGTTTTGTATTCTTTCTTGCGTTCATCCCAAGCAACGTCCGGGTCTAATTCAAAACCCAGGGTGGATGCTAACATAGTGGCTGCCAAGTCTTCGGCAAAGTCGGCGCTCTTTTTGTTGGTTTCGCCAAAAGCGTGGTGTTCGCTGATGTAGCCGTATTGATTCTTGTCTTTTGGGCGCGCCAGACCAATAGCGGCTGAAACCAAGCGATTCGGCTCGTTGGTGCTCTCTCTCGCCAAGATTACAAATGTAATCTCTCCGGGGTGCAGCTCTTTCACCCCTTCCTTCTTTGAAATAATTTTACAGTCAGGAGCAAAGATGCTGGATACGGTGACCAAATTGCACTTTTCGATGCCGGCGCTTCGTAGAGCCAATTCAAAACTCTGTAGCTTGTTACGATGATAGCCGACCCCCTTGGTGAAGAACATGCGCTTGGGAATTAAGTTGGTCAATTCAAAGTACCTCCCAACGGAAAGGTTGAGTTGCTATAGGGGACATGCCGGTTGGGGCTGTTTCCGATGGATTAAAAAAACGCACAAAAGATAATACATTCTGCGCTATTATTCAAATTAATTCTTGTCCGTTTTGGGGGCAATCAAAGAGCTGACAAGAGTCCGCGGTAATTTTCCGCGCCGGAAGCACTTGCGGCGCGATCACCTGCTGGTTCAAGGTGAAAAATGCAGTCAGGTGAGCTTACAGTTTACGAGCAGGGAAATAGCGCTGCAAAAGCATGGCATAGATCAGCATGGCCAACACTCCGCCTATCAGCGCGGTCACGAGCTGCGGCAACGTCATCATGGCAATGAATTCGGCAGGCAGCTTTTTGCCGAATGCTACCGGCAGAACAAAACTCGCCGAGGCATAAAGCCACAGGAATTTCGCAGTCGATCCGGCAATAATTCCCAGCCAATGAGGAATCGATTTGGTTTGCGGCACCCGGGGGCGAAAGACTCCTTCTAGCGCATGTTTGGTGAAAGAAAAGGACAAGACCAATAGAGCGTTGCCAATAACAATGAATGGAACCATTGTTAGCAGAACGGCCGGCAATTGACCACGAATGACGGCCACGAGCGGGGTTACACAGCCAAGGGCCATGGCTGAGATGGGATTCAAGACCATGGTAGTCAAAAACAGCATCAAATTGACCAACGGCCCGGTGACCGGCTGTGGTAAGCCGACCAGCTCGCAAGAGAGCGTTAGAGAAGTCAGAACAACCAAACGCGCCAGAAAGACTGTCTTACGCATGCCTTTTCGCTGAAATCAGAAATCCAAGCAATCCCAATATCTTGGCGAAAATAATAAGGATTCCGCGACTCAAAATCAATCGCATTGTTGAGCAGATCCGGCAGGGTCATATGTGCCATGGTCATGTCTTCAAGGATTTCATTGGACAATGTAAGTTAATTGTGTAAATTCCCGCCCGGAATTGGATAAGCCGTCAGGGCGCACTACAATTGGGTGTGCCTTCTCAAAAGAGAAGAGCATTACAGCAAAGCATTGTATAATTGGCATGGAAGGTTTGCTCGCCACTTCCTATGAGAGGCTCGCACGTTTTCAGGAGGAAAACAGACATGATCGATCAGGAACGGATATCAGAGCTACGCCCAGGGTTCGAGAAAAAGATTTTGAGAAAGGCAAACGTAGTCGGTATGGGTATCGGCTTTAAGGAATCGGCCGGCATCAAGTCGGACGAGTTGGCGTTGGTGGTCCTGGTGCAAGACAAGCTGCCCATCACATCTTTATCTGCCAAGGACGTTGTGCCAAAAAAAGTTGATGGAGTTAATACGGATGTCATACGGGTTGGCAAGGTGGTGGCCTATCAAAGCCCTACCAACCGTTTTCGTCCGGCACCACCGGGATGCAGCATCGGGCACTTTTCCATCACCGCCGGAACCTTCGGCGCCGTAGTGCGGGATGCGACAACGAACGAAATGCTGATTCTTTCCAACAACCATGTGATGGCTAACAGCAACGATGCCAAGACCGGCGATACCATTTTGCAGCCCGGCCCTGCTGATGGCGGGAAAGCACCTCAAGATCGCATTGCGGATTTGCTACGCTTTGTCAAGATCAACTACAAAAGCGGGGATGGCGGCGACGGAAGCGAGTGTCCCTTTGCCAACGTGATTTCCAAGATCATGAACGCCATGGCCTCCATTCTTGGCTCGCAAACGCGATTGACGGCCGTCAAGGCCGCAGCAACCAATTTGGTAGATGCGGCGGTCGCCAAGCCGTGGCAGACTTCGGCCATCGATGAGAACACGCTAAAGATCGGCAAGGTGACAGGCACCGTTCCAGCGACCATTGGTATGGCGGTGAAGAAAAGCGGAAGGACCACCGGATTGACCCAAGGGACAATTACAGTGATGGACGCTACCATCGACGTGGGATACGGCGGCAGTCGCGTGGCCACTTTTGAGCATCAATTGCTCACCAATGACATGTCGGATCCGGGTGATTCCGGGTCGCTGCTGGTTGACGAGCAAAATCGCGCCGTAGGGCTGTTGTTCGCCGGTTCCGATGAGGTCACGGTCTACAATCCGATTGAGACGGTGCTGCAACTTCTCAATGTAAAATTTGTGTAATCGAATTTTCGGCCTTCGAAGACTGCCAGCTATTTCGGCAAAAGCGCAAGAACCCGGGAGGTCTGATGCAGTCGCCAAATACAAAAGCCCCGCCGCTATACGGCGGGGCTTTTCTGTGAGAAGGGTGATCGCATTTGTTCGGATGACGGCTAATCGACCCGGCTGAAGACGAACGGCAAGTTGACAGTGATAGAGCCTTCGGGAATCGGCTCGAATTTGAGCCGGCGAATGATGTTCATCAATTCACGAATAAAACTCTCGTTTTCGATGGTGGCCTCGACAACCCCTACCTTGGAGATGGTGCCGTTGGCTTCGATGGTCACGTCCATGCTTACTTTGCCGCCCATACTCGGATCGGTTTTCAGGTATTTGTTATAGGCATACATGATTCGCCCTTGTTGCGAGTTGATGATCGCCATCACCGATTCGGCATTCCGCTGGCCCATGGCAGCTTGCGACCCCCGCATTTGGCTCGGCGGCTGGATATTGACCTGACCTTTCTTCTCCAGAGTCACGCTCTCGATCTTGCGATCTTCGCCGATCAGTTGATCCACATTACTCAACTCTTCGAACTTGAAATCGTCCAAAACCACTTGATCGTCAGCCTGAAAACCGGAGCCGCCCCCTGAGCCGCTGCCGTATCCTTGCCCTGATCCACCGAGTCCGCCCCTGCCGTCACCGATACTTCCGCCGCGCTGAAACGGCGTCTGGGCCAGCAATCGATCCAGATCATTCAAGGAATCGTCATCGATAAGGAGCGAAGTCCCCTTCTTGGCCGCGTTCTTTTGATTGACCGGGACAATGCGGGCGAGCATGCCCAACACCCCAATCTGAGTCATCGTGCCGCCGGCAGGGGGTCTGGCCTGAACTCCGGATGACCTATACGTTTCCGTGATGGAGGGTGGGGGGCCCAGCTCGACATACTTGTAAACACGCACGGTGCGAGGTTTTTCCGGAGGCGGCTGAAGACTAACCACCAACCAATAGAGCAAGACTAAAGTGAAGTGAAAGGCGCCGGCGATTCCTAGGGCCCAGGACATGAACTTTTTTCCGGAGCGCTTCAAGTCCGGGGCGCCGTATCCCTCCAACTCGAGGCCCGTTGCCGTGCGACTGGCAGGCCCCGACCGGGTTATGGCCTCGCGATCCGCCTGCAGGCTCGCCCGCAAAGCCTTGATCTGGGCATCCAGTTTGGCCGTCGCCTCATGCAACTGGCGCAACTGCGAGACAATGACTTCCAACTCGATCTTTGTGATTCGGTCGAATTGATAGGATAGGCAATATTGTCGTACCTGCGCGTCTTTTAGTTGTTCGCGCGCTTCTACGAGTTTATGCTCCTTAAAGATGCTAAACATTCGATCATACAGCGCCGCATGCAGCGCCACCAGGCGCTGGCGGGTCTTGAGCAGATCTTTAGCATCATTTTTAAAATCATCGTGCATTATTTCCTCAAACTTGTGCTGTGCTTTCTTGTCTCAAGGCCAGCGCATTGATATTTTGACGATGACACAGAAACACGTCTTCCGAAGGCTGAATTTCGTCAAAATTGGGATTTCCCGTTCAAGCAAAAGTGTGACGCGGCCTGTCAAGCAAGCAAACATTCGTTACCTTGCTTTTCGAACAGAGGGAGAGATGGCCCTTGGCGTTGAATGACCCGTCCAAAGGCCTCCGAGCTAATCTACCACGGGATATAGTCCTTGCGGCTCTTGGAGGGCTGTTCGGAGCTCTTGGTCACAATTCTTCCCTTACGTTCCATGGGGCGAAAAATGTCATTCAAGAACTGGCGTTCTATGCGGATGTCGTCGATTTCGGGATTGGTGCCGGGAATAATAAAGACGGCTTGCGGCTTTTCCAGCCTACCGATGACTTCGATCTTGTCTAAGAAAAGCTTGATGGTACCGTCATCAATGACCGGAATTTCACCGGGAACACTTTTGGTCGTGTCCGATTGGTTCGTCTTGGCTGTTTGCTCCTGCGAGAGGAGAGCTTGGGGCAGAAATGACACCACCAGGCCCAGAAGCGATATGGCTATGAGTATTCCTTTTTTCATTAACAAGCTCACGATTTAGAATTGCCTTGTCCGGTTTCTGAGTTTTGCGAGCCTTCCGAGTCGCTCTTTCGACCCAGCTCAAGCTCGATCACCAAAACCTGCAAACGCTTTCGGCTTTCCGCAATCCAACTGTTTTCGATATGATTTGCTTCAGCCTGCTCGACGTTGCGTTTGTAAGTCTCCAGCGCCCGTTCTTTATAAGGCCTCGCCGCTTCCGCCAGCTTTTGTGAGTACAGTCGCAACTCTTCCTCTTTCAAGCCGGAGGGAAGTGGCGATTCCATGAAGGCGCGTACAAATTCCTCAAAGGCCATGCCGATTCTGAAGGAAGCGGCGGTGCTCCAATCGGCGATCTGGAATTCCAACGCTCCCTTGTACGCGGTGAACACCTGCTGGAACTTGGCGACCTTGCGTTTCAAGTTGGTTTCCAAGGGTGGAACGAGGTTCAGTTGCTTGTATTCATCGAACAGAATTTCTCCCACCATGAATTGCGCTTGGGCGGCAAAATAGCTGTCTACTTCTTTGCCCTTCGACCGCAATGAGTGATAGGTGGAAACGGTCTTTTGGAATTCGCCCAAGGCATTTTGTGGTTTGCCGTTTTTATAAGTCAGCTCTGCGCTCTTGAATTGGCATTCCAGCGTTTCGTTTCCCGTCTCAGGATAAGTGGAGACGTAACGGTCATAAATTCGCTTGGCGGCGAACCAGTCTTGCAGGTTTTCATAGCATACGGCGGCGTTTTTCATCGACCGCATGGCAAATTGCGACTGGGGAAAGTTGTCCAATATCAGCAGATAATCTGCGGCCGCCAAACTCCACTCCTCATTGCTCTCACGAATACTGGCGGCGCGGTAGAGGGCTTCATCGGCAAGCTGGGAGCTCTTGAGCGTCTTGCCGAGACTCTCAAACGTCAAGGCTGCCTGCTGCAGGTCGCCCACTTTTTGAAATTGCATTCCGGCGCCGAAGAGGGCGCGTTCGCGAAACTGCGGATCCTCGGAGCTTTGGGCGATGGTGTTGAGCAGATTCGCAGCGTCCGCGGTCTTGCCTTCATTGCTCAGTTTTTCGGCGATTTTGAATTTCGAGGTAACCATCAGCTTTTTGGCTTTTTCTAGATAGCTCGCGGAATCCGGGAAATTGTTCACCAAGGTGCTGAACCAAGCATCTGCCTGCTCATAATAGCCGCCGTCAAAGTAGCATTGTCCGGCGTTCATGATGGACGCTAGGTGATAAGGCTTGTCTGTTCCAAGCTCGGCGACTTTCTTGTAAACTTTGACCGCCGGCAAGTAAGCGTGAAGCTCGTGCAAAGTTTCACCGAATTTCATGAGTACCTGATCGAACCATTTGCTGCTGGTAAACAGGCGGACAAAATCATTGCAAGCCCGCAGTAGGTCAACCTCCGACTGCCGGCCGACTCTGACAGTCAAAATCTCACCTGAACCCAAGAATTCGTCGATATAGATGGTGACGCTGTCCATGGGTTGGTCGATACCGGTGAGCTGATAATAGCAGAGGATGCGATTGTAAGCGGCTTCTTCACGGTAGCGGGAGGTATCGTACTTGACGACCACATCATTGTAGCTCTTGGCAGCGCTGGCGAAGTCTCCTGCGCCGTAGTAAGATTCCGCCAAAAGGTAATGGATGCGAGCGGCATCCTCCGCATTGGGAAACTTTTGTAGATACTGCTGATATTTGTCTACCGCCAGCAAATAGTCGCGAGCTCGCTCGTTTTTTTGCGCTTCGGCCTGGTAATGGGTGCCCAAATAGACGAGCGATTCACGCGCCATGTCGTTGGATTTCTTGTTCAGCTCACCTTCGGTATAGTGCGCCTGCCAAAGACTGCCGGGGCCGAATTTCTCGACGATCTGCTCTCTCGCCTTATTGGCAGCCTCGGTGTTGCCGTCCAACTCATAATTGTGTACGATCAACTGATAAATATCCGGTGCATCCTCATAAAAAGGATAGATGCTCAATAGCGTTTCATAGGTTTGAATGGCTTCAGGATAATAGTTACGTTTCTGATAAATCTCACCCATTTTGATCAGAATGGGGAGTGCATAGTCCTTTTCTTTTCGCGGCTCGATGAATTCCCGGGCGGCTGATGGGCCGCCAAATTCCGTGAAGCAGCTCGCAATGTATTGAATGGATTCGGAGCGCAAATCTGCCTTGCTCTTACCCATGATCTTGGAATCGGTCTTTTCCATCATCGACACGTCTTCGATCAAATAGACAAAAGTGCTGATGGAGTTGCCATAGTCGTTCAGATTATAGTACGACCAGCCCAGCTTGTAGAGTGCCATGTCGAAGTAGGGATTGTCCCATTTGCCGATCAAAAAACGGTAGTGAGTGATGGCATCCGCGTACTCACGACGGTCAAAATAATATTCGCCGATGCGAAAATGCGATTCCAAATTAATGGAAGACTGGGGATAGTTTTGGATGACGTCGTCAAAATAGCTTTTAGCTTTACTGCGATTGCCTTCTTGCAGATAAGCCATGGCCAAGGTGTACAGGATTTTGTCTTTGAAAGCAATATTCGGATAGTCATTCAGCAGCTTGTAGCAGTAGTCGATGGTTTCGGCAAAACTGATTCTGGGCATAATCGGCTCGACGGTGAGCTCGCCGCGATCGAATTTCTCCAGCTCTTTTTCATAAGCGCTCATCTGTTGCTGGAATTGCAGATTTGATTTTTGTGCATGCAGCTCGGCAAGCTGAAACATGACCGTGGCGGCGAACTCGCCATGCGGATATTTGGCGAGCAAATCCTGGTGCTGCTCGATTATTTTGTTGAGTTTGGTCAAATTGCCGCCGGCGTCTTGCAAAACGGCCGAAACAAAGGTGCTTTGTTGCGCCAAACCCAATCCCATGAATGCCATGAAGGTGAGATAGACCAGTAGGCAATATTCTGGACTGCGGCACAACGGGACCGAGACAAAAGACCCCCGAGAGCGGAGTTTTCTGGGAATGCTTAACATGCCTGTACCAACTTGAAGCTATTGCATTTGCTTAAGGAATAAAGCACGGGACTTGCCATATTCTGCATAGGCTTTCCAGTCCCGCCGATCTTCCTTCAAAGTTGCCAAATTGCGCAGCTGATTCATCTGCGCGGAAAGGACGTCAAAAGTCTGCCTTTCTTCTTGAATCCTTTTTAGCAGGGCCCCGCGAACCTCGGCAAGCCTTTCCTTCTCTTGCCGGACCGCTGCCGGCAGACTGTTCTCATGATTGATGGGCAGTAAATCCAGCAGCTTTGTTTCCAATACCAACAAATCCAACCGAATCTTTTCGATCTTTGTGCTTTCCGCAGCCAGGCTTTGATTGACTTCTCGAAGGATGGCCGGAACTACGTCTCGGTCGGGAGAAACCGCGATCAAGTGCTCATATACTTTCAAAGCCTGATCGAAAAGCCCGAGCTTTAGATAGCAGCGGCCAAGGAGAAAAAAGGCTTCTTCATTGGATTCGTTTTCCGGAAAGCGGTTGATTAAGGTGGTCAGCGGCGCAATGGCTTCGGCGTAATTATCTAATCTGGTGGCGGCCCATCCGGCGGCTAGGAGTGCGTCCGCATAGTGATCGTGGTTTGAGGTGACAGCGCGAAATTCGCTGAGCGCTTGTTTGTAGTATTTCAACTCATAATACAAATAGCCAAGAGTCAAATGGGTCTCATTTATCACCTTTCGCCGCTCATCGCTCATGACGGGAAGACGGCAGATGTCGCGAAAGGTGTTGATGGCCTTGCGCACGCTTTTCATGCGCAGCATTGATTGACCGACGGCGTACATTCCATAGTCGTAATAGGGACTTTTGTCGCTGATTTTGGTAAGGATTTGGATAGCACTTGGATAATCTTTCAGCTTATAGTAGCTCAATCCGGCAAAATATTCCGAGGCGTCCAAGATGTCTTCGCTGGGGTTGCCGCGACTGATGGCGCCATAGAATTCGAGGCAACGGGGGAAATTTTCATTGTCGTATTCCAGCCGCTGCAAGCCGAGCAGCGCACGCGGTAAGAAAGGGCTGCGAATATACTTGGTCACCAGGTGCTTATACAGCCTGGCGGCTCCATCCTCCAGCCCCAGCTCGTAGAGGCAATCGCCGAGGGTGAAGACGACCTCGTCAATCCTGAAATAGTTCGGATTGAAATCCATCTGTATGATAAGATCTCTGGCGCAGCCCCAATAATCGCCTTGCTCGAATAGCCGTTGTGCCTCATAGAACAGCTTGTCCGAAGCCCTTTCAAGCTCTTCGGCGGCCATCCTTTGCGCGCGAGTGGATTTTGCCGCGTCGCGCTGCGCGCTGGCGTCATTCGGAGCAGCAAAAAATGTGAGCACGAGACCGGCAAGCAGCGCCATAGAACCGGTTATCGCTCTGTTTAGTTTATCGGCGGCAGTCTTCATGGTCAATGGGCGATCTGTTGTGAATTCCAATCAGAATGGTGTGTAATGGATGAAAAGGGTCAGTGGGCTTGAGCGCCTGTCCGAGAGTGGCACGAAAGCTCAGGCTCAAGGCTCTTTTTGGCGTTCCTTGTCAAGATTCCTTTTCATCTCCTCTAACTCTTTGGCGGCTTTTTCTCTCTTTTCGCGGATGGCGTCCAGCTTTTTTTGCTCTTCCTGTCGCTGGCGTCTGGCCAATTTTTCCTCCGCTGTCAAATAACGGAACAAGGTCATTTGATAAGTCGCGCCGACAATAACCTTCCAATCGGCATAGTCTTTTAGGAACGGATTGCCGGCCAGCAAGGCATCACTGGGTGCCCGGTCGCCTAGCTCGAGATCGCCGGCTATATCAACGATCAGATGCCAGGGCCCGAGGAACCTAAATCCTTGGGTGAATCGCAGGAGGTTCTGGCTGAAGGCAACCTGATCCGAATTGTTGATGAAAACCTCGCCGCTAAACTCGGAGTAGACCACGGACGAGCGAATAGGGAATTTGAGACCAAATCCGCCGATCAGTTGATCTTTCTTATCCTGGAAAAACCGATCTTGCCAGTCAAGGTCGCGATAACCGACATTGATGAATATCTTCAGCGGTATGTTTGCCGCAGCCGCTTTGAAATCCAGAGTGGTAATTCCGACCAATCCCCAACTGTTCTTGTCGACGCTGAACGGCTCGAAGCGGACATTATGCGATGGCGCCGTGGGAAAAGTCGCAAATCCCAACAGGCCAAGCTGGAGTAAACCTTTCTTTCGCGGCAGGTGGTATTTGATCCCAACCTTAGTATCGCCGATGGGCCCCCAAATATGGTGTTGGTCGTCTTGATAGGGCACCACCTGCGCGAGTAGCTCGAAGGATTGCGAGAGGCCGAGCGTAAAACCGACGTTTAGAGTATGGTCCTCGGCAAATCCGATTTCTTCGCCGTTCTTGCCTTCCGATTTTTTCGCGTACGCCAAATAGGACGGGTTGATGTAAAACAGGCCTGGGTACACCGACTCTGAGTCAAATAGGCGGAGCAAACCCTTGGCACCGCTCATCGTTACTTGTGCATGGCAGGGTATGACAACGGAAATAACCAGAATGGTAGCTACGATTGCAAGAAGATTCTTGAGATTCAATTCAATATGTCTCCCATCGTAATTAGAATGTAAGCAAATTTTTGCCCGACGCGCTTCCTGGAAAGTAACTCAATGGAAGGTAGCCCTCCATCATCTCATCCACAACCCTGAGGTATTGTTTGCCCAAAGCTCAAAAGGGATTGAATTCGACTTCTCCCTCTTAACGCGTCCAATATAAAACTCTGTCCCAACAATTGCAACACTTTTTTACAATGCAGCGATTCAGCATATTACTATATGCGCGAGCAGGTTCTTTTGCGTAAGTAGACCGTTACTTGGAAATATTCCGGCTACGGCCAAGCAGCCGACTTTTGTCCATCCTTTGGGATAGTCAATATCACGCCGCATCCTTGGTTGCTTTTGCTCACCTGACCTTGTTCGGACCTGAGCAAAGGTCTCCACTTGCTATAGGATCGTCCACGCTATAGAATCAAACCATTCCTTTTCTCTTACGGACGGACCATTCCACCGATAAGAACAAAAGGATGGCCATTAAGGTGTAGGGATCATTCCAGATCTCGATTTCCTTTGATTCGGTCACGGCCCTAGCTTGGCCGGCAACCGCCGCAGGGAGATCGGACAAAGAATCCGGAGAAATGTACCTTCCGCCGCTGGTTTTGGAAATGCTGCGCAGTAGAACTTCTTGTACGCGCAAGTCCGCTAATTCCTTGCTGTATTCACCCAAGGAAAACAAAGCGCTTGCTTCACCTAATTTGCGATCACCCTCCTGGGCAGTAACGGCGATCGTGTAATCACCTGGCTGTTCCGGATGCAAAGTCAAATTGTATTTGCCCTCGCCTGCGCGGGTAGCTAAGAACTCCTCTTGCCCGGACTGATGGGCGAGCGCAATCTTGACATCGGCGTCGCTGATGGGCTTTCGTTCGTCATTGAAAACTTCTACTTTGACGTTGACAGGCTCACCATAATGGAAATTCGTCTTTTCGATCTCTACCCGCACCAAGTCGTCAGGTCTGGTTGATTCGATCCATCTGACCAAATTGTTGATCAATTGGGAGAACATGTCATCGGTATTGCCGATGCCCCACATCAGCAAATCCCATCGCCATATGCCGTACGCCAATAGGGCGGCAGATTTTTGTGCGCCATTGCTTCTAATCAACAGCAACGGCCTTTTGCTCTCAGCAGTTCTGGGAGGAGGGACGTTGGCGGGTGTTGCATAGACCAGAGTTTCAGAGTTTGGCCAGAATTGGCCAAAGACATTGGACGTGTACACCGGCGGCAACTGGCTCCATGCGGCCGCCGCGGACCACCGGTCGGCCCCGATTTGCGTGATTGGATGACTTTGCGCCGAAGGTGCAAGCGAAGGGTACACCTGAAGCTCGTTCGCAGTTTGGCTTTTCGCCATCATCGGCAAGAATTGCTCCAGACCGTCCAGTCTCTGCGGAGCCGTCTCCTTTCCCAGAATAAATAATACTGGCGTGGCTTGGGCTTGAATCACTCCTCGCAAGCGGTCGACCCAATCACCGGCGGTTTTGTTAGTAGGAAAATCATAGAGCACGAATATGTCAACATCCGGCAGATGCTCCGGCAGACTCGACGTGATAGGCATTCGGTAAAAGGTGCCATCTGCCTTTTCGATTAGAGAATGAACTTGGTAGCGTTCACTGGCCGACAAATGCCGGCGCAAAAAGGAAATATCGGGAGAAGCTTTCCCCGCAAGCAGTAAGACCTGAAGGCGGGACTTGAGCACATCAAGGTAGATGGTTCGCTTGTTATTTTCGACTGTTTGCTCGCCGGCAATCGGATTCACTTCGATCAGCAACTTGTGCCGACCAGGCGTTTCTGGCAGGTAGCTGAGGGGTATTTGCATTTCGGAGGGAGAGGGCGGGACGGTAATCATTTGCGAAGAGATGGTCTTTTTCTCGTCCTTGAGCGTGAGGGCGGTTTTCTGCTCCTCAAGTCCCAGGCCTCGCACGGTCAATGTCATCGGCGTCGGCTCATCGACATAGGCGAAGGCATTTGCTTCGACCTGTGTGAGCGCAAGGTCCGGCTTTGTCTGATTCGAGCCGATTCCTATGCAGTAGATCGGCACGCCAATCTCACCTGCGTATCGAACCGGGTTTCCGCCTTCATTATAATTGCCGTCGGAGAGGAGCACGATTCCGGCCAGATTCTCCTCGGCCAAGTCTCCCTTGATGAACTCCAAGCTCTCGGCGATATTGCTGATGTCTCCGCGAAAACGTAAAGAGTCAAACTCTTGGACAGACAACATTCGCGCGTGATCGGAAAAACTATAGTATTTCAAATCAAACCTTCTCTTTAGCAGTTCCAGCTCATCGGCATGAAGGATACTGCTGACGATTTCGTTCCGGGCGCCGGCTTTGTCCCGTATAGCCATGCTCGCGGAATTGTCGATAGCGATCGCCAAAACCGGCGGTTCCGAACGGGTGAAGCTCAAGCTGAAGGTTGCTTCAAATATGACCAACAGAAGACACAATATAGCCAAGATACGGGCGGAAACAAGAAAGCCCCTGACGATGACGCTGACAATAGGATTGGTTCTGCGGTAGATGGACAAGGTGTAGGCGATGGCGAGGAGAGCGGCTGCCAGCAGTAGCCAGGGTTGAGCGGAAAAAGTCAGGACGGTCTGAGCAAGCAGAATGGGCATGATTTTCTATGCTAAAAGTACTGGACAAAGAGAATGGCAAAATTCTCCGAACTGAGTGAAATTCTCTTACCTCATGCGCGATGCGAAGGCCGGCAAATTTGTGCTTGGCACTGACGGAACCCGAAGAATCGCCATTCCAATTAACCTGTGAACCCGAGTCCAATGTCTCGGCTTGTCATCAAGAGTTCCATTTCCAGGGACAACATGAGGAGTACGGCAACTTTCCGGGCCGATTTTCATTTGGCCTGTTCTGTGACGAAGATGAAACGTAAATCTGCGCCGTGGGTTCCAACGGAAAATCGAGGACGATCACCCCAAGGAGAGGTTAGGTGCAACGTCCAATTCGAAACTGGAATATTCGCCCCTTTCAAGGCGCATAAGACCGACTTTGCCGATCATGGCGGCATTGTCCGTGCACAGCTCCGGCGAGGGAACGAACAATTCAATATTTTCAATTTTGCAGCGATTTTCGAACTGAAGCCGGAGCGCTGAATTTCGAGCGACGCCACCCGCCAGAACCAGTGTTTTGCAGTGATATGCAGCCAGCGCTCTAAAGCTTTTTTCAATCAAGACATTCACGACCGCGCGTTGAAAGCTCGCGGCGATGCTCGGTATTTCGGCGCTCCTTCTTCCTCTTGGTAAAGATCTGACATAATACAATACCGCAGTCTTGAGACCACTGAAGCTAAAATCGAGATTCTGTTTTTCCATCAGCGCCAAGGGAAAAGTGATGGCATTTTCGTCACCTGAAACGGCGGCCTTTTCGATGGCCGGTCCGCCAGGATAGCCGAGCTCAAGGATTTTGGCTACCTTGTCGAAGGCCTCGCCAGCGGCATCATCAATCGTACGTCCGACGATACGATATTTCAGAGGCTTTTCGACCAAAACCAAGAGTGAGTGCCCGCCGGAGACAACCAAGCTTATGAACGGAAACTGGTCGATCTCCCGTTCCGCAGCCGCGGCCCAAATATGACCTTCAATATGGTTTACCCCGATCCACGGCAACCTGAGACTCAATGCGATTCCCTTGCAGACGCAGACTCCGACCAGCAAGGAGCCGGCTAAGCCCGGGCCGTAGGTCACCGCCAGCGCCTGCAAATCCGTCCATTTTTTCCCTGCTTGACGTAGCGCTTCTTCGATGATGGGCAACAATTGCCGGACGTGCGCTCTGGAAGCGAATTCAGGAACCACGCCTCCATACTTGTGGTGGATAGCTTGCGTAGCGATGATGTTGGACAGAATGCCTGATTCGCTGAGCACAGCGGCGCTGGTTTCATCACAGGAAGTTTCAATGGCCAAAGTTAACACATCAGGTCCGTACGGATAGAACTCGACTATTCTTTTTCAAAAACCACTTTGAAACGCTTTGGGTTAATGTCCCTGAAGCGTATTTCCGGCAATGGCTCGATATAGGCGAAATAGTCATGGCCGTTGTTCTTAGGGTAGCGCTGCAAATCAATGTAAGCGGTAATGTCTTTTTCGGTAATGGAGGAAACGACGTTGACGCCGCCTTCCACTACCAGTGAAAGATGCGAAGGAATGACCAGCGCATTGACATTTGCCGGAAGATTGGCAACGGAAACAGGCACTCCGGTAATCTTTTTTTCCATAAGCTTTTGTATGTCGGCAGCAATCCAAACGCTTTTCATGAGGAGCTCGACCTGCTCTTTGTCAGGAGTGAGCAGCTCGACCTGCTTACGGAAAGGGTGTCGCAACTCTTGCCAAGAGGCGGCGACGGTGAGAACAGAATCATGGTTGTCAACCAGAGATTTCGGCCCTTTGATTGGCACTCTGGCAGGTGTAAGGCTGATTTCACCAACGATCGTGTATCCGGCTCGAGGTTTCAGAATAACCTGGTTGCGGACAGGAACGTCTTTGACGGTGAGCTTCTCAATTTCCAACGGAATGGAATCTGGTTCCAAAAGCTCCAGAAGCGTCAAGTCTTTGGCGCTTCCCGTCAGTATTACGTCGTCCTTGGTAGGATGAACTACTTTTTTCCCTTCTTGCCAATGGAAGTTGAGTCGTAGCCGGCCTTCACGGAAGAGAAGATAGGTCAAGATCGTCATGCCTTTGCCGCGCAATCGAATCTTGGCAGATTCTGGGGTGGAATTGGTAACGATCAGGTTCTCGTGTATCCGCGGCAGCTCGATCGGGATGGTTACCACATGGTCAAATGTTCCGCCGCTGACAATGAGGAACCATACCAAAATGGCTACCAGAGTCGACACGATCTTTGCTTTATAGTGACGCCAGAAATATTGTCTTTTGGCTGCCGAAATTCTTTTGAGCATGTCGCTGAGCACTTTCCTGAGAACCAAGAAATGTTTCTGGTGATCTGATATTCGGTGGGGCAATGAGATCTAAGGTGCGGCCAAGACGAAACTGCTCAGTACGTCGGCTGCCATGGTACAAAAGAGCAGGGAAGCCCGGCCCCTGCGAAAGGCTGCCGGCGACACCTGGCGTCCTTTCCTGGGACGTTCTTCAATTGTTTGTAGCGTGCGAATGGTATTGCAGATCCCCACTACTCAAACCAATAAGCAGGTGATAATGTGCCGATTCTTCGCTTTTTTATTTGAAGGATTCTTTTACCTCTCTACCTCGGCTCAGCTCGCCATTGTCGATACGGATGTTGAATCCACATTCAGGATTCGTACATACCCAAGCCTTATACATAATGGAAGCGCCATCTCGCCCATAGTCAGATAAGGGAATGAGTACACCAATCTTGCATTTCAAACATGCGGGGTAGCCCTTTTCCATTTCCCAATCCTTGTCAAAGTTCAAAGCATGCCGTTAAGAAAGCGAGGATTTGCGTGACGAGTGCTCTCAGCATTGCGACCACTGAGCGTTTCCCGCGTACTTGTGAGCAATGCGGATGTGAGTGCAAAGAATGCTATTGTCGAAGTAAAGTTATAGAGAATAATTCATAAATTCAACTGTTTATTTTAGAATATGGAATTCTCGCCATCGGCTCGACCTTCATTTCCGATTCCACTTTTGTTGAAATTAAAAATTATTTCCTTTCGCAAGCATTGGTATCGCTGGCGCCAGTTCTTCCTCGCCTCCGACGGCTCTTTCACCGACCATCGCTCCCCGATGGCTGTGGTTTTCCAATCATAACCAAAGAGCGGCCCCATTGGCTCCGGCATCTTGCAGATAAAAATTAGTCACTTATTGGCGAACAACCCAGACTTTGATCTTTGCGTCCACTTCGGCGTGAAGCTTAATCGGGACGTCATAAACACCCAGGCTTTTCAATGGCTCGTCTAATACGATCTTTCTGCGATCAATCTCAAAGCCGGCTTCTTTGAGCAAATCGGCGATGTTTTGGCTGGTGACAGAGCCAAACACCTTGTCCTCTTCTCCAACTTGCACAGCGGCGGTAACGGAAATTTTCCCGAGCCTGTCGGCCAATTCGGACGCTTCCTTTATGTGGCGTTTCGTCTTTACTTCTTGCAGCTTGTGCTCTTCCTGGAAAATTTTCAGGTTTGACGGAGTGGCCTCAAGCGCTAAGCCCTTGGGGATGAGGAAATTTCTCGCATGACCGCGCTTGACTTCGACAACATCTCCGGCTTTGCCCAACAACTCCAAATCATTTTTGAGGATAATTTTCATATTGCCTTTCTGACCATTACTTATTTCGTTGTCTCAGCGACGTAGGGAATGATAGCAAGCTCACGGGCTCTTTTTATGGCCGTTATCAACTGACGTTGGTGCTTTGAACACGTACCCGAAGTACGTCGAGGTAGGATTTTACCTTGCTCGGTAGTGAAGCGCATAAGCCGCTTATCATCCTTGTAATCGATATACTCGACTTTTTCTTCACAAAATCTACAAATTCGTTTTTTCTTAAGCATGATAGCTCCCTTGGGGTTACTATTCGAACGTATCCTTGTTTCCCTATAATTTTAAATCCTGATAGCCAAAATCAAAATCCGTCGGCTCGACCTTTAGCGTTTCCGCTTTGGAAGGGGAGGACGCCGGGGTCGGTCCATGAGCCTCATCGCCTGCGGAAGGTGACGGCGCCTGATCATCGCTTGCTGCTACTACCACTTCTTCGACGTCTTTGGGCGCTTTTTTGTCCAAGAATTGGATTCGGCGGGCGCGGATTTCCACGATGTTTCGACTGGTGCCGTCATCATTACGCCAATTGCGACTCTGCAGCTCGCCGTCGATCAGGATAGAATTGCCTCGCTTTAGCACTTCAAAACAGGTATCCGCCAATTTGTGCCAGGCTACCACCCCTACATAGCAAACATTCTCGCGCCAGATGCCAGAATTATCTCGGTACCTCCGGTTGGAGGCAATATAGAAATTGACGACTGAAGTCCCATTAGATGTTTTCCTAAAGATCGGATCGCTGGTCAAATTGCCAGCTAAAAGTACATTGTTAATATCAGGCATCTTCAAGTCCGGCATATCAAATACTCCTACTTTCTTGCACCCATTTAGCCACTTGAGCAATTTCGTCAATGCGCCTTGGCGAAACGACCAGTTCGGCCTAAAATGGCTAAATGGTTACGCTTTCTCTAACTCAGAGGTTAGCACCTTAGACATCCATGATCTATGCAAACATAGCCTGCCGAGGGGCGGCCAGCGCGAATCTTTTTGTCTTCATCGCAGCAAACGATCGCCATCTCGGCCGGGCCGGTCTATGGTAAAGAACATGAACAATCAAGCTTCTATTATCGTCGATTCTTGGTGAGCAAGACGCTTATGTAGCACTGGGACGATCCGGATTGCCAGAGCTGTCCTAATGGTGCAAAAGGCCGACGGCTCGCGCCAAGAATTATGTCTCCTCAGTCGCCGCCTTGCCGGAGCCTGCAATTGGAGCAGCATCGAGTTTGGCGACCACTTCCGTCTCGCCGATCTGAGCGTCGCTGGTGCTGGGGATCAATTCTTCCACGAGTTCTGCACTGCCGGAATCCGGTTCAACTCCCGCAAGAGGATCGGCTTTCGTCTCGATCGCCCCGGGCTTTGACAGGTAGCCAAGATCTTTCTGCCGTTCCAACGCCCTTAGAGCTCGATCATCTAACTTGATGGTGGCATACCGCAGCAACGATTCGTTCAGGCGATATTCTCTTTCCAACTGTTTTATCATTGTGGGCGGGCCGTTAAAGCGGATGAGCACGTAAAAACCGTATTGTCGTTTCTTGATCTCATAAGCCAAGCGCTTTTTGCCCCAATGCTCGATGGCTTCGATCTGCCCACCGTTCGCGGAAATGAAGCGTTCGTACTTGCTGACTATATTTTCAGTTTCTTCAGCCTTTAAAAGCGAATCAATTACAATGATGGTCTCGTATTTTCGCAACACATTCCTCCTTAGAATTGGGTTGGTCAGATTGTTGGTTGATTTACAACTGCGAATTGTCGATAACGTTCAGGCCATGAATAGAAACCTGGCTTTGCTTAGATGCAGTTGTTTCGGTAAATGAAATAAATGTAGTCGAGAGAAATTCCAGCTTTCTACCTCAACTTCGCTTGGCTAAATGGTTACGCTTTGATGAACAGCCGATTCATCGTTCTGCGGGCGGGCAGAAACCGTTCACGAGTTCGCATTAAAGCGATTCATGGCGACCTCGAGGCCCTCAGAGATAAAGGTGCGTACAGCTTCCACCGAAAGGGTGATCATGGATTCGAGCAGTGCTCGTTCACTTTTCGAGAACTTGGACAACACAAAATCGACCATGTCGTCTTTCCCTACCTCTGCGCCAACACCTAACCGTAGCCGAGCAATGTCTTGTGTACCCACGTGCTCTATGATGGATGCCAAGCCTTTGTGGCCGCCGGAGCTTCCTCGCCCGCGAATCCTTATTTTGCCCAAGGGCAAATTCACATCGTCGAGCACGATGAGATAATGCTGTAGATCGTATGGGAAATGCCGCCTCAATCCGGCTAAGGCTATCCCGCTGCGGTTCATGAATGTTTGCGGCTTGACTAAAAGCGTCGGCTTTGACTGGACGGTCGTTTCGGCTATCTCTGCAAAATCGCCTTTTCTTCTAAAGCTGATCCCCGACTCCTCAGCCAAACGATCAAGGACCATAAAACCGACGTTGTGCCTGGTAAGCTTGTACGGTCTTCCTGGATTGCCCAAGCCTACTATGCAGTATTTGTCAGACATTCATTGCAGACAAAATGAAAGACAGGCAGTATGAATTTATTTCTCTTCTTCCTCTTTCTCCGGTCGTTTGCTGATCACTTCCGGCTCTGCCGGGCTAACCTCAGCCTCGACAGGTTTTTCTTCAGTAATTCTTGGTGCGCTGACCGTTGCAATGACGCGGTGAAGGTCACCGACGACCTTTAGGCTCTGAAGGTCCAGCTCCGAAAGGTGCACCGAGCCGCCAATGTCTAAATGGCTCACGTCCACGTCGATATGTTCGGGTATCTCGGTTGGCAGGCATTCTATTTCCAATTCGCGCAATACCTGCTGCATAATGCCGCCTTGATTTTTCACGCCGGTGGGAGTCCCCAGCAAATGAATCGGCACGGAAACATGAATTTTCTCGGTGAGCATAATGCCCATCAGGTCCAAGTGCAGTGGTGAATTATCAATGGGATCGAGCTGGATTTCCCGGATGATACATTTTTTTCGTGTTTTGCCATCAAAGACTACATCAATCAGGCTGGACTCTTGGCCCAGCAGCGCCGACAGCTCTTTTCTGTCCACAGTAAACGGCGTAACTTCTTGGCCGTGAAAATAATAAATCCCGGGCACCTTGCCGTCTCGACGGTATCTTTTGGCGTTTGAGGTTCCCAGATTTTTGCGTGATTCCAGTTTTAAGGTTTCTGCCATTGTGAGACTCCGGTTAATTCGTCAAGCAATATATAAGCTTGTGTAATGTCAATTTTGTTATAGAATCGGTCCCTTTTCCGGGAAAAGATCGGATATAGACCTCTCTTCATGAATTCGTCTTATGGCGTCGGCCAAAAGGCCGGAGACAGTGAGAATTTCCATCCTATCGGTCAGGCAATCGCCGGCAATCCGCAAAGAGTCGGAGAAAAATAGCTTGGTGATGGGTGCCGCTTGCAATGTTTGCTCAGCGCATCCCGACAACAGGGCGTGGGTGCAGGCGACAAAGACGTCTTTGGCGCCGTTTTCCTTCAACACTTGCGATCCTTTTGCCAGTGTGCCGGCCGTATCCACCAAATCGTCCACCAGAAGAATATTTTTGTTCTTGACGTCACCGATGAGACGAGTCACCAGGCTCACGTTGTGTTTTAGCCGCCGTTTGTCCAATATCACCAATTCCGTTCCCAGCCGTCTGGCATAAGATCGCGCCAAATGGACCCCACCGATATCCGGAGAGGCGACCACGAGATCGGGAATGTTTAGCTTTCTAACGTGCTCGATAAAAATGCTTGCTGCATACAGATGATCCAAAGGAATGTCAAAAAAGCCTTGAATCTGGGGAGTATGCAAATCCATGGTTAAGACGCGATCGACGCCGCTGTGAGCAATCAAATTGGCCACCAGCTTGGCGGTTATCGAGACCCTTGGCTGATCTTTGCGATCTTGACGTGCATAGCCAAAATAGGGAATGACGGCCGTGATGCGGGAAGCTGAAGCTCGTTTTGCCGCATCGATCATGATCAAGAGCTCGAGCAGGTTATCTGCCGGGGCATTGGTGGATTGGATGAGGAATACGTCTGTACCGCGGATATTTTCCTCGTATTTTACCCAGATTTCGCCATCGGAAAAGTTCTTGATCGTCAAGTTCCCCAATGGCTTGCCAAAATAGCCGGCAATTTTTTCCGCCAATTGAGGGTTGGATCGACCAGTAAAAAGCTTAGCTTCTCTTCTCATTTCGCCTGTTCGCAGAAAGATGAGCGCTCAGATGACTTGCACCCATGCAAAACTTTGTTCACGTCCGACCGCTGTTCTCGACCAAGGTGAATTCCGCTATCCGGTTCTTAGCGTTGGCGAGCCTCGGGAAACCCTTTCAAGGTTCGGTCGCGTTGGTTCCATTGTGAAGCGTTTTCAAACACAAAAAATGACGAAAATCAAGACAGATCTTCGCCATTTTGCAGGTCATGGCAGCACCGGACCGGGTGATTGCTGGGGCGGGAGGATTCGAACCTCCGAATGCGGGAACCAAAATCCCGTGTCTTACCACTTGACGACGCCCCAATTTATGAAATAGCTACCCAAGGTGGCTCAATGCTTTCTCAGAGAACAAGACGATTGGTATCATCCACGGTGATTTCTTTAGGGCTTCAGGGGAGATGCCGCGAGGACCTCCTCATATTTGGCCAAAATCGCCTTCTCAATTTTTTGGCGAAACTCATTATTGATAGGGTGAGCAACATCCCGATAGGTGCCGTCCTCTGCTTTGCGACTTGGCATGCTTATGAACAAGCCCTCACTGCCTTCGATTATTTTCATTCCGCGAACGACGAAACAGTTATCGAAGGTGACATTGACGAAGGCTTTTAATCTGTCCTCATCTCTCAGGCTAATAACAATTTCTGTTATTTGCATGTGGCTCCCTATTGAATTTGTTGCCAATCATTTGCGGGACCGTGTCCTTAACACAACTCGATGCTTTCATCCACCAGGTCGAGAGCGCACCAAATCAATGAACGAGCTCCGAACGCTTCGTCGGTTCTACTTTGTCACCACCGGCTCAAAAATGAATACTTTGGCTGAGTCTTTAAATGCCGAAACTGCCTTTCGGGCCGCTTCCAAAGACAAAAAAAGCCCCAAAAGAGATGACCCACTTCCCGACATGCGCGCGTAAAATGCGCCCACTTCATACAACTTGTCAACGATTGTTCGCAGCGTAGGATAACGGGAGAATACAACCGTTTCTAAATCGTTAGGAAGGAATTCTTTCCAATTCCCTACATCATCCAATTTCTCTAAAAACCGAAAAAATTTACTACTTTTAGCGGTCTTTGTCAAGCTAAAATTGGCCGATTGATAGGCCCACCGGGTGGACACGCTGAAACCCGGGCATACCAACAGCCCCCAATATTGGATGGGGAGGCGGACCGGAAGTAGTTTTTCTCCCCGACCCGACCCCAAGGCGGTGCCCCCTTTGATAAAAAAGGGAACATCCGAGCCTAAGCTTGCTCCCAATTCCTCCAAAACGTGCTCGGTCAATCCGAGATTCCACATCCGGTTCAGGGCTTTGAGGGTGGTGGCTGCGTTGCTGCTGCCGCCGCCCAGTCCGGCGCCAATCGGGATGTTCTTGTGAATGGTGATTCGACAGCCGCCGGTGCGATTCGACTTTTGCCGCAATAATAGGGCGGCTTGAACGGCGAGGTTGTCTCTGTTCTCAGGACAGATGGCGGGGTCACATTTGACGGAAATGCCGCCCTCTGTCAGGACGATGTCAATCTCGTCTTTCAACGAGATTTCCTGAAATAGGGTTTCTATCTCGTGATATCCATCAGGTCTTTTTCCAAGGACACGCAGTCCCAAGTTTATTTTGGCGTGAGAAGCAAAAGTCAATTTTTATGCCTGATGACGGACCTTGATTTCTGCATGCCGGAGGATCGGATTTGCACCAAGACCGGCGTGATGATGGCGGAGGGACGCAACCTCTAAATGGTGCAGCCGATGTTTATAGCACCATCGGCTGTGGTCAAGCACCCAATCCTTCCAATTCTTGCCTTGGTCTGGTAGGTTAGCCCCAAAGAGAAATGGCTTGCTACTTTTTGTCTTCGCCGAAAACGCTCACTTTCATATCGAAAGTGAGCTTACCTTTGCAGACACCGCAGAAGACATCGCCGAATTTTTCTATAAAGAAAGAAGTATCTGCTTGGTGCCAAAGGTTCCGAATGCCTCACTTGGGAGCGACGGAAGCAGCACCCTTTGGCAACAATGTTTCCACCTCATTATGAGGACGCGGAATAACATGCACAGAAAGCAATTCGCCTACTTTTTCTGCAGCCGCTGCGCCAGCATCGGTAGCGGCTTTGACGGCGCCTACGTCACCCCGTACCATCACGGCTACCAAACCACCGCCGACCTTTTCGCTGCCAAGAAGAGTCACTTTAGCTGCCTTGACCATAGCATCCGCAGCTTCGATTGCAGCAACCAATCCACGTGTTTCAATAAGTCCCAGCGCTTCCATCGCTTTTTAAGGTCTCCTGTTAACGTAAAGGGTTTTTTCTGATTTCTGCGGCCAAAGTAATAAAGTTTTGACTGATTGTCAACTTCTTTTTGGCCGCGGAAGCTATCGCTCACTGCTCGAAGCGAAACCATTCCCGTAAGCTTTCATCGTCCTTTGCTGACTCGCGAATGTTTTTGAATTCGTTCAGCGAAGCTGAATAGGCATAATCCCTCCCCCAATCTTTACCATGATTGATCGTCTCCCGGAGCGCCTGCATAATAAAGTGCACCTCGTCATCCGTCATGGTGGGATGCACGGAGAGTCTCACCCACCCCGGCTTCTCTGAGAAATCGCCGCGATTGATTTTCTCGGTTATGCGGCGCGAGCGGTTTGGATCAACGTGCAACAGATAATGTCCGTAAGTGCCGGCGCAGGAACAGCCGCCGCGCACCTGGACGCCGAACCGGTCATTCAGCAGTTTTGTTAGTAAATTGTAATGAATATCTTCGGTGTAGAAGGAAATGATGCCGAGTCGCTGTCGAACGTTGTCGGCGAGAACGTGCACTTGCGGTATTTGCTGTAGCTCATGGAAAAGAATTGCCAGCAGCTCTTTCTCCCGCGCAAGCATCTTTTCAACCGTCATCTCTTCTTTGAGCTGAATGGCCAAGGCGCTTTTGATGGCCTGTAGGAAGCCAGGTGTGCCGCCATCCTCGCGGGCTTCGATATTATTGACAAACTTGTGCTGTCCCCAGGGATTGGTCCAGTCCACGGTGCCGCCGCCGGGGTGATCCGGCACTCGGTTGTGGTACAGCTTGGCATCGAAGATCAAGACGCCGGAGCTGCCAGGCCCGCCGAGAAATTTGTGCGGCGAGAAAAAGATCGCGTCCAGTTTCTCTAACGGATCCGCCGGGTGCATATCGATGTTCGTGTATGGGGCGCAGGCGGCAAAATCCACAAAACAGAAGCCCCCATTTTCATGCATCATTCTCGCCATTTGATGGTACGGCGGCTGAATACCTGTTACGTTGGAGCATGCCGTGAAGGAACCGATTTTGAGCTTGCGATCCTTGTACCGGCGCAGCAATTCCTGTAGGCTGTTCAGATCGACCAATCCCTCAGAGTCAGGCTCGATGCATACCACCTCGGCAATAGATTCCAGCCAGGAGGTCTGGTTGGAATGATGTTCCATGTGGGTGAGAAAGACCACCGGTCTCAACTCATTGGGCAGCTTGATAAAGTCTTTGAGCTGTTCCGGCACCCGGAGGCCGAGGATGCGTTGGAATTTGCACACTGCCGCCGTCATCCCGAATCCCGGCGTGATGATCACATCGTCCTTGCCAGCGTTGACATGCTTCTTGATCATCTCGTGGGCCAAGTGATAGGCCTTGGTCATGGTGGTACCCGTAATGCTGGATTCGGAATGGGTGTTGCCGACAAAGGGGCCGAAATTCTCGCTGAGCCTTTTTTCGATCGGCGCATACAAGCGCCCGCTGGCCGTCCAATCGGCGTAGACAATGCGCTTTTCTCCATAGGGGGAGGCGAAAGACTGATTGTAGCCGATAATGTTTCTTCTGAACGGCTCAAAGTATTTTTCAAGCTGCTGCATCAGTGTACCTCGACGAAAAATAGGTATCGACAGTGTCTTGACGCATAGAAAAGCAGCGGGCTTTGCCCGCCTGAAGATTCTTCACCGAAAGCCTCCTACTCCTGCTCGTACTCGTCTTCCCCGACCGTTGTGTAAACGCAACAGGTCCTTCAGCAGGAAGGTCCATGGCTGCACGATCACTCGATAATGACGGAAACAAGGACCTTTTTGGTCATCGCAAAAATGCCCAAAGGAGGCTCGCTGAGGATGTACATTCTCTACCTTCTGAGCAAGTCGACATAGCGCTGCGATCGAATGATCTTGGCTTTTTTCGCGGTTAAGGAGAATCATCCTGAGCAATGCAAATAAGCTCTATTCCCGCGGCAATCCTTGCAAGACCAAGAACAGGCCGTAATTGCATCGCTGCCGTATCTGCTGATCGTCGGCAGATGACCATTGAACGTTGGACATCGATCGTTTTTGTTGTCGCTGCCCAACGTTCACTGATCTGCATTCAATGAGAAATTGCAAGGCGGGGAGGCACCCCCGCAACAGGCTGCTGGCTGCCCGCAACCCGCAGCCTGCACCCTGAGACTTGCGACCGGCAACTTGCTCCTACTCTACCCGCGAGGCTGCATGGGCGTCGAGCATGAACAATGAAGCGCCCTGCTTGCCGGCCAGACGAATCTTGTTGAGAAATTTGTCCATTGTCGCCTCTTCTTCTACCTGCTCGGTCACAAACCAAGCCAAGAAGGCGCTGGTGGCATAATCATTTTCTTTTTCCGCCAAAGCGACGATGTTGTGGATGCTTTTGGTGACCAGTTTCTCGTGCTCCAACGACAGCCGATAGATCTCTTCCACGTCCTTATAGCCGCGTGGGCGGCTTGGAAATCGCATCCAAGACCACCCGGCCGCCTTGCTCATGGACGTATTCATAGATTCGGTCGGCATGCCCGATCTCTTCTTTTGCCTGGGTTTTGAAAAACTTGGCAAATCCGTCCAGGTACTGGCTTTCGCAATAGGCCGCCATGGCCAGGTAATAGTAGGCGGAATACAGCTCTCTGTTGATCTGCGAATTCAATTCCTTTTCCACTGTTTTCGATAACATATCCATTCCTCCTTTTAGGTTCGGTTTTTTGGGGTGACTCGAATTCGCCCAGTTGGCAAATTCGAGACTACTTCAACAATCTGTTGCAAAAATTATTTCACCCGAAACTCTGATAATTCCGTCCACTGAATTGCCCAAAGCATGCAAGGATCAAGTCCGGAGGGCTTTCGTGCATTTGGGTGTATTTCGCGGGCGACTGTGCCGATCGGTTGCAGCGGCATCAAACTCACTTACAAGAACAATTCATTCCTGCCAGATATTTGCCGTCCTCGCATCGATTCCAACGGCTTCCGGCAGCGGCGCGCTGGGAACCGGCTCATACCAAAATGTCGCGCAGGACCAATCGTCCTGGCGTTCATACAATCCATCCTTCCAACCAATTTGCTGAATGGTGATGCGGCAATCCTGCCGCCAATAGATGGGATCGGGCAAATGCCAGCGATACATGGAGACAAAGCCGTTCTGATCCAAGCTACAGCCGTTGTAGAAGAACGGCGTCTGCTGCGTGCCCCAGGAAAGGCCGATATAATCTTCGCTGCCGGTGCCGCAGATGGTGGGGAATTCGGTATCGCCGTCCAGATACACCTTGATCTCGCCTTCGCCCCACCAATGTTCCTTGTCCAGCGAGCGGATGCCCATGACCGAGCCGATGAAGCGGCCCTTGCCGGAGCGTTTGGGCAGGAGAGTAAAGTCTTGTTTCAAAGTGGTGGGATTCTCCCGGCGGAACAACACGTGCAGCCGGCCCACATCGGCAGGATGCCGAGCGCCGAGCGTGTAGTCGATTTGGTAAAAAAGCGGTATCTCCTTCGCTCCTTCATTGGTGAAGGTGAATTTGGCTCTTTGGGTGAACGGCATGGGTAGCCAGATATTCATCCCAGCGCTGGCGCCGACCGAATGCACGGCGGACATGTACGGCATGACCTTGCCGTGCGCGAAGCCCATGAAATCGCCCACCGGACACTCGATGCTCGGATACGTCTGACCTTCCCAATAGCCGGCCAGGACGATGCTGCGCAGATTGAGCGGGTCTCGGCTGGTGGTCATCCAAATGTGGTTGATGGTGCCGTTGCCTTCGATGTCGCACAACTGCACCGTTTCGCCCGGCTTGATGGTCTTGGCCGGGGCGCCCTTTCTGCCGACACCAATGTTGCTGGCTGCCTTACCGCCTTCGCCTTTGGCGCCGGCGGGATTCTCGAAAGAGATGGATCGGGACGCTACGCCGGCATCCAGTAGATAGGGCTTGTGAATGGGATCGAATTCGGCTTGTTTGGTAGTACAGGACAGAAAAACAAAGACCATTAGCGCGAACATGATAGCGAGATCGACGATTCTTGCTTTCATGGGTGTTTCCTCCTGTCTGTGATGACCACTGACTCTTGCTACCCGGAGTTGATGGGGCAAATATAGTAAAGATGTTATCAGGTTGCAAGGGTTAAGTCGGTTGCAACTTGATGATTTGTTTATGGCTTGTTGTTTGGAGAACAATTTGACGCAGAGACGCAGAGGGCGCCGGTACGCAGAGGGGAAAAATAACCGATTTTCAAAGCTAATGCGAACAACTCTGACAGGGTTTGGAACCCTGTCAGAGTTTGCTAAGCCACCAGCGAGGCAAAGCGATCGTAGAGGTCAGCCGAAGCGGTCATTTACGAGATATGATGATTTCCCAATTGTTGACCTACCGGGAGGACGTCCCGTGAATCCTAGCTGCGAGAAATTTGGGGAACAAGGACAACGTGAGCGGTGGGGGTTGGCAGCACTCAACTTGCTGTCAAGACTAAATCCCTGAAAAGGCAGAAAACTCGCTTAGAAGCGGACAACCCTCTCGTCCGTTCAATGCCAAGTTAGCTGCCGATTGCGCGCCGCGCTGCACCGCCCTTAACTTCTTGCCTCAACTTGATGCCGTATTTCTTCCGAATCTGAGCCAAATCCTTTTCTTCCTTATCTGGGTTCTCCAAGTATTCTTGGGACAATTTGTCCCTGATTTCTCTCATCATGGCGACGGCATCGAAGGTTTTGTTCTTCGTTTCATTTTTCATTGATGACTTCCCTTGGTGATCTTATTTCAATCAATGGATAACCGTATTTTAGATTTGTGGCGTTATAAAGTTGTATTCGTCTGAGATTGACAATGTGTCTGAAATTCCAGCTTACCAGAACATCCACTCGACTGATAGAAGCGATAGCTATATGCTGAGCGTCGACCAAAAACTTCTCAGTTACGGCTTCCTCATCAATATATTTCTTGGCTAGAAATTTCGCCTCATCGTCGAGTACTGCGACCTCATTGAATCGCGCTGGTATTGAATCATACAGTTCAAGGACTTGCTTCGGCGCGTTCTGCAACTCTTGAATTGTGAGGTCAGAGACAACCAGTATCTTCTCGCCCTTTCGGAATTGTTCAATGAGCACTGTTGAGCACTTGCTGAATTCACTATCAAAACATCCGCCGAGTACTGAAGTATCTGTGTAAACTCGAAGCTTCATAGAATTGAATGGAGATAGTTTCTTAGTAATTGCCAAATCGTCATTTGCTTTAGCTTTGGTTTTGAATCAATCCCCCTGGTACAAAATTGTCGCAGGTTCGCGCCGGCTCATCCTTACGACCAATTCGGTTCGTTCAGTAGCAAGCTCACTGACGGCATGTTTTGCTGATTTGGAGATAGTTCACTATTCAGGAAATTCATTTCGTTTTTTCTGTTAATCGGAAAAGCAATTTCCTATTACCGGATGTTTTCTCCCACTTTTGTTCTCTTACAGCCTCCGTTGTTTCTTCCATCCCTAAAACAGGAAGGCATTGTAGGAATAGTTGTTCGATTCTTCCCGTGCTTTGCTTATACCAGTGCTAAAATTTACGCTCCCTCCTACCTCGTTCAATCTGGCAAATTATAAGAAAATATAAACCGATTAACAAGTAGAAATTTTGTTTTCATTGGAGATGATTATTGGCGAGGACATTTCCTCTTTGGATAACTCGCTGCACGACCGCAGACTCCTGCCGTGACCTTGTGAGGGTCTGTCTACTTTCTCACCATCGATCATTCCCGCACTGATCCCATGTTTTTGGGAGACAGTCTTGGTGCTTTTGGCAAAGAGGTGCTGCAAATTTGCAAAGAGGAAAACGTGCTGCTGGATTGCACTGTTCAGGATACGGAGCTCATGGCAATCATCATGAAGGATTTAGGGGGCCGGGCCCTGTTTCGCATGCATGCCGATAAAGCCGTCCAATTCATGGATTGGATAAAAAAACGGACGGATAAGAAACGGCATTTGCTGGTCATTGAATGCTCGCCCGGCTGCCGAATGGAAGACCTCTTCGCCATCATGGATTCCTTCGACTGTGAAAGGATTCATCTTTCGTTCAACTCATGGAACGGATCCGGGCTGAATGAGGAAAATCTCGCCGGGCCATTTTCTTTGCTACAGAGTCTCTACGATATTCGGGTTAGTAATGCAGGCAAAGAGAAGGCTTACAAAGAGATGGTTGCGGTTTTAGGTGGGAATTTGAAACAGTTCTTACAATGAGTTGCTCATTCTCAACTCTGACAGGGTTTCAAACCCTGTCTGAGTTCAGTGCCAGTTTCCACATTAGCTCATTTCTTTGCTCCTTGTCCTTGGGCAGGAGGTAAAAGGACAGGTCAAAACCATCGTTGGCGCCAATGGTTTGCATGCTCACCAAGTTAGCCCTGCGGCACCGGGGGTAAAAGACCATGGCGCAGGCCGCTTCACATTCCAGCAGATCGCATACTTCCCCTCCTTGCCAGCGTTGCAAAAGACCGAGAGCGTTACGCCACGCAAAGTCTGCAAAGGAGAAAGCCTTGCGAGCTTGGCTGAAGGAAAAAATGCGAGCCGCTAAACCGTCATGCGGTTATTTCCTTAGCCGGCGGCAATTGCCGGTACCAAAAGAAATACAAGCCGATAAGGGACACGATTAGAATCCCTGCCGTAATCGTCGCGTCGTGATATTGCTTCAGGATAAGCTGCATCGGGAGCATAAGAATGGTGATTTGCCATCCCAAGGCGAAGGGCAAGGCGATGAGATCGTTGCGATGCTCTCTTTGCATGGCCAAATTTTCTGCGGCGCTTAGTAGGGAGCGCAGTGGCTTCCAAAGCCCAAAGGGTTTGGTGGTGCGATAAAAATTCTGCAAGACCCCCGTATCCGTTGGTGGCGTCAAATAAGTGCCGAGGATGCTTCCGGCGGTGCCGATGACCAGGATGTAGACGAACTGCTGCCACTCCGGCATGAACGGCAGAAAGAAACGCTGCAAAAGGGCAGCCGCCAAGCCGATGAGCGTGCCGATGGCAAAGCCGCCGGCGTTGAAGCGCCACCAGTAGAAGCGCAGCACGGTCGGCACGGTCACGCCGCCCACCAGACCCATGGTGATCCAACCCCAAATGTCGTTGATGCTGCGGGTAGAGTAGGCCATGGCAAAACCGAGGAGGTTGACGATGGCGCCAAAAGCGTATGTCACGTAGATCAATTCCTTGTTGCCGGCGTTCTTACGCAGGTAACCCTGGTACAAATCTCGGGTCAAAAATCCGGTCGTGGCGTTGGTGATGGCGTTAAAAGTGGACATGGCCGCGGCCATCAGCGCCACGAGGATCAAGCCGCGCAGTCCGGCGGGAATGCTGAAAAGCAGCACCGCGGGGAGAATGCGCTCCGGATCGATGTTGCCGTGATAGTTGAGCATGCTCAGCTTGGAAGGCCAGTCGGCGCCAAGAAGATGAGCCAACCCGGCTGTTAGCTCGGCAGGAAAGGACTGCGGATGATTGGCAATGTTGGCCAGCAAGTCGGGCCACTCGTTGATGGGCACGTTTCCCCCATGCGATTTGATCAAAGCGGCCGCTTGTACCAGCACGGTCTGATCCGGGAAGAGATTGTGCACCAGCACGATTCCGAGGGAGGCGAAGCTGATCATGAGCGGCCAGCGCAAAACCATGGTCCAGCCGGCGAGAAACGAAAGCAGGCCGCAATCCCGGTCGCTGCGGGCGCCGAAATATCGCGGGTCCGCGCCGGTTCCCAAGCCTTGAATGATGGACTTGCCGAAATAGAAGAGCATCATCATGAACAGCCAACTGTACTCTTCATAGCCGGTGGGCATGGGCGTGTGAATCTGCGGCACCGAGCTGAGCCATTGCGGATTGCCGGTGACCGAGGCGGCCAGCGCGCCAAAATCGCCAACGCCGCTCAACGCCGCAACGGCCACGGCAACCACAAAGCCGACGCCCAGCCAGATGCAGAGAGACTGAAAAATATCCGAGACGATCACGCCGTAAAAGCCGGATTCGATGGTGTAGATCGCCGTCATGACCATCATGATAAGGGAGCAGACAAAGGGCGAGAAGGGCAGGAACATAGACAAAAACAGGCCGGCGCCTTTGAAAGAGTAGGCCAAAAGGCCCAACAACAAAACTACGTTCGACACGACCGACATCAGTCGGGAAAAATGCGCCCACTTGTCGGTGCCAAAGCGATAGATCATCCACTCGGCGCCGGTGATGACGCCGGAGCGGCGATGCCATTTGCCGACCCATAGCATGATGAACGCCAACACCAAGCAGGCGCCGCCGCGAAACTCGACGTAGATGCCGCGCGGCCCCAGCAGATAGAGGAAGGAGGTGATGATCATGGTGCCGGTCATATCGAACCAAAAGGTCATCTGCGACAGACCGAGCGCCCACCAGGGCATCTTACGTCCGGCTAAGAAATAATGCTCGATGCTGGTGGCCGCTTTTTTGCGAAAGTACACCCCGATCGAGATGAGGATCAAAAAGTATCCCACAAAAATGGCATAATCCCAAACGCGAAGATAGCCCATAAATCGGTTCCTCTCTCCATCAGGTTGCTGGTTTCCGGTTTATATGCCCGCCAAAGATTGCACGTCTGCCCACACTGTCATGCTGGAAGCATCTTTGCAAAATTACGGAATGGGTGCCGTTTGCGCTCGGTGCTGTTTTTCGCCAAGATTCTCGGACCAATTCTTTTTCCCGCGAAAAGAACCGGCATCGCAAGAATTCATGTTGCTTTAAAAGGAAAAAAATCTTAGAATGTCACCCGCAACCAAAGATTGCCCGACATAACCAAATTCACCTCGTGACTCTGGTTCTCTTTGAGGACGCAGAACAGCGATCAAAACTAAGTCTAAATCCTTTTGCAAGCTTCTCTCACTTTGTCCAGAGTCTCGTCTATGTCGCTCTCTCGATGGGAGTAATTGATAAACCACCGGTCATTTGCAAAGATACCCTTGGCAAAGAACCGCGTGAATAAGCGGTTCTTGAGTTCCTTCTCGTCACGTTCCATCCCCGCGGCAAATTTGATGAACGGAGCAGGTTCTACCCCGGATGCATACGCCGGAATCTGCATTTCTTTGAATATCTCGTCAAAGCCGTCACGCAGGCGTTTGCCCATGGCGAAAATGTGCTCATGCACCGGCTCATTTTGTATGATCTCCATAGTGGCCTTGCAGGCCGCCAGAGAAAGGGTTTCGCCGCCGTGGGTGAGGGTGATGATCATCTTTTCCAGCGTCTGCATGTATTCGCGCTTGCCGGCAAAGACCGATAGCGGATAGCCGTTGGCGATGGCTTTGGCAAAGGCCGCCAAATCCGGGGTGACGCCGAAATATTCCTGTGCGCCGCCGCGGGCCAAACGAAATCCCGTGAGGACCTCGTCGAAAATAAGCAGCGTTCCATACGCGTCGCACAATTCCCGAAGGCGTTTCAGATAGTCCCTGGCTACCGTTTCGTTCCAGTCATAGGGCTCAATGATGGCGGCGGCGAGCTGATTTCCGTGTTCCGCGAAAACGCGCTCGACCGCGGCGACGTCGCCGTAAGATACCTCGTGGACGTATTGTTTCAATGCCGCCGGAATTCCGGCATTCGACCAATTGACCGCGAACCAATCATGAAAGCCGTGATAACCGCTGGAGAGAATATGCTCACGACCGGTGTGGCTGCGGGCTAAGCGGATGCAAGCCGTGCAGGCATCCGCACCGGTTTTCATAAAGCGAATCTGCTCGATCCAAGGAACGTTCTTGATGACCGCTTCGGCGGTTTCCAATTCGATGGGACTGGCCATGCTGAAAACCACGCCGTTCTCCATCTGCGCACGCACGGCCTCATCGACGGCTTTGTACCGGTAGCCTAAAATGATGGGACCCAACGCGCAGCGGTAATCGATATATTCGCGGCCGTCCAAGTCCCAAATACGGCAGCCGTTGGCGCGTTTGATGAATGCCGGCATGTCCGGCCACTCCGGTTTCAGGCGTTTGGCGTTGGTTTGCGTGGCCCAGGGAATGCGGTGGAGTGATGCTTCGAGGTGTGTTTGGGTTCGATTTGTCATTTTTGATTTTCCCAAGAAACCGTTGACAGGATGCTCAGGATCAGAGCGGATCGACTGGATTCACTTTTGATAAAATTCTAATCAAATGGCTCAGAGCCGACACAAAAGCCGAGGTTGACCAAAATGACAGGATGTCCAGGATCAGAGCGGATCGACTGGATCCGGTCCTTGTTGCAACCGGGTCAACGGGTGGCATTGAAAATGATCTTGTCGATCCTTGAAATCCGGTCCATCCTGTCCGCTAAAGATTATGAGCAAATTCGCGAAAGGTCGTTTGATCAAGGATCGCCTGCTAAAGATAGCAACTCCACGACAAGATTCAAATGAATTTCCTCCTCAATTGACGAAGGATTTTGCATGAACAGTTTGGCGGCAGTGGATTACTATGTTCTGATTTTTTACGCCGTCCTTTTGGTTGGTGTCGGTCTGTACTTTGCCAAGTTTGTGAAAGGGGCGCGGGAGTTCTTCACCGGCGGGAACATGATTCCCTGGTGGGTGGCCGGCATTTCCCTGTACATGAGTAGCTTCTCCGCCTGGACCTTTACCGGGGCGGCCGGATTCATCTATTTCACCGGTGGTTTTGGCATCATCTACTTTTTCACCTGGTCACTGGCCTATTTGATCGGCCATCGCATCACCGCGGCGCGTTGGCGGCGATCCCGGGTCATGTCACCCATCGAATACACCTCCACTCGCTACAACGTCACTACACAGCAACTGGTTGGTTATGTGATGGTGCTCAGCGGTTTGCTCAGTCGCGGCATCACTCTGACTGCCGTTGCCAAGGTGATCTCTTCCACCATTCAGGTGAATATTGATTACGTGATCCTGATTGCCGGGATCGTCGTTCTACTCTATACTCTGCTGGGAGGACTTTGGGCGGTCACCATTGCCGACGTCGTGCAGTTCATCATTCTTCTTGCCATCACCCTTATCGTCATGCCGATTAGCATTAAAGTCGTAGGCGGGATGGGAACGTTCCTGCAAAATCTGCCCGAGCTCAAAATGGAGCACGTTTACAGCGGCATGAAGTACGATGTGCACTATCTGGTTGCCATTACCCTGATTAACATCATGTCTTCGAACTGGGGCGCAGCGCAAAGATATTACAGCGTCAAAGATGAAAAAGACGCCAAACGGGTTGGCCTGACCACCGGGCTGCTGTTTCTGACAGCGCCCATACTCTTCGGCATCCCGCCCCTGGCAGCGCGGATATTGTGGCCGGATCTGTCCACGGTGCCCTTTTTCGCTAATGTTTTCAAGCCGGAAGATCTAGTCTACCTCGGCATTGTCATGAAAACCATTCCCAATGGATTGATTGGATTTTTCCTCGCCGCCATGTTTTCCGCCACCTTGAGCACCATCGACACCACCATGAACGTCGATTCTTCGGTCATCTCCCGCGACCTTTACGGCGGGTTGGTGAATCCGCATGCCACCGATAAGCAGATCCTGCGCGCCGGCAAGATTTCCACCGTCATTCTCGGCGTGGTCACGATTGTCACGGCCATGATCTATGCGAGGAGCGAGTTGGGGATTTTCAATCTGATGGTCATCTTTATCGCTCTCTTGCACATGCCGGTCGCCATCCCCATGGTTTTTGGGCTGGTTTTCAAGAAGCTTCCCCGCTGGTCCGCGGCAAGCGCCATTTCCTTGGGACTGCTCATCAGCGTGACGGCCAAGTTCGTATTGGGCTGGACTGTCGGTCCGCACATTTATGTCACCACCGTTACCACCTTTGCTATCCTACTGCTTTCGCCGACTCTGTCGCGGCAATATCGCCGGAACCGCCTTCTTTGCGCCGCCATGATTCTGGCTTGGACGCTGATCGAGTTTCTTCTGCTCTACGCCACAAGCTCCTTGTCGGCCTCGCGGACGATACTGCTGGCCATGGCCGCTGCGGTATTTGCAGCCGGACTCTTGTTTTTCTCCCGCCTGTTTGCCAATGAAAGCCAGAACGACCGCGAAGTCGTGGACAAATTTTTCCACCACCTCTCCATCCCTGTTGATATTAGAAAGGAGGTCTATGCGACCGGCAGGAAAGAAGTGAGCACATTCCCCATTGTCGGTGTTTTCACCATGGTCATCGGCCTTTTCATCTTGCTGCTGATGTTGGGACCGGTGGCGAAAAATGACTGGGTCATTTTTGTTTGGATGGGAGCGCTTTTATTGATCATCGGTTTTTTGCTGTATTATTTCGGCGGGCGCCGGGAACGACGTTTCGTGGAAGGCCTATTGCAAGCGGACAAGGAATGTGGTGAAGCATCAATTTGGCAAGTAAGGGAGGAAATGCAAAAATCAAATAGCAAAATTTAGAATGACAAATCAAAGTGCAAAACCTTCCTGCTATTGCTCATTTGTTTTTCAAATGCCGAGCCGAGTACACCGAGAATTGTCAAATCAGGTCTCTCCTTGAAAGCATGCCGATTTCCATTCTCTCAAAGTCAGGCGCTAATCGCCCGGTCTTTCCTCTGCGAACTCGGCGTGAAGGCGGTGCGGAATTCAGCACGACATCTGTGTGGGTTTTGTGTGTCTTCAACACCGGTGTTCGGCCCCTGCAATTTGGATTTTACCGTATCATTCTGCTTCTTGCTTTTTGATCTTTGAGTTGGTGTTACCTTAATTCTGTTTCAAAAACAACTGGGAGAATATCGACCATGCGAGCTTTTAATCATTCCATCAGTCGTCGGGACTTTATGCGCGACGGTAGTCTGGCTGCCGGCGCGTTGTCCGTGCTTCCTTCCCCAATGTCCTTATTCGCCAAGCCAATAGGCGACAAAAGCCTGCCGCTTGGTTTGCTCTTCGGCAAGGAAGATTTGGAGACCATCCGATCCCGCACCAAACATCCGCTCTTTGAAAAGTACTGGCAGGCGCTCGTCAAGATGGACACCGCGGGAGATTTCAAGTTCTTGCAGGAAGAGATTGATCTGCACAACCACGTTCGCCACATCGCTAGAGCCTACACCATCCTCGAGCGAGAGGCATTTGTCTACCTGATGTCCGGTGATCGCCGGCGGGGGGAACTGGCGCATTTGGCAGTGCAACGAATCCTCGAATATCCCAAATGGGACTATTTTATCGAAGGCGGCAAGGAAACCTTTGGCCTGCAGCGAGCGCCGGGTTCGACCATCGCCATGTGCTTGGCTTATGACTGGCTGGGCGACGTGCTCTCTGAAACAGAACGCCAGGAGATGCTGCGGCAAATCGGCGACAAAGGCTGCCAGCCGTGTTACGTCGCCCTGTACGGCATGCGTTATCCGGATCGCGTCAAAGGCTGGGGATTCGATCCCGAAAGCACCTACAGCGAAGAGCGCGATTTTAGCCGCTGGCCTCTCATTCTGGACAAGAGCAATCTCAAGGCTGTTCCCATGGGCGCCTTGGCCATCGGCCTTGCCACGCTCTGGGGCAAGGACGATCGCGTCGAAAAGTGGCTGGAAATGGTCGTCCACAGCTATCGGGAGTTTGTCAAGAACTTTGCGGCGGATGGGAGCTACAATGAAGGCTCATCCTATTGGGCCTACACTGCCTCCCACCTGGCTCTATTGGTGGAAGTCCTGCAGCGCAAAGCGGGACTCGAGTTATTCGATGCGGTAAATTTTCCGGGCATGATGGAATTCATCCTCGCATTGCAGATGCCGCACAAGGGATTTCCTCGCGAGTGCGTGAATTTCGGCGACGCCGGCAGCAGCTTCGAATCCGGCATCGGCTTTTGGATTGCCAAAAAGTCGCGCGATGGACTGGCGCAGTACGTAGCTGAAAATCACTCCCGAGAGCATAGCCATTACGCGCTGATTTGGTACGATCCAACCGTCCGGCCCACGCCTCCGACCAAGCAGGAGTATTTCAAGCATCTGGATTTGGATTGGATCATTGCCCGCACCGGCTATCAGGAAGACGATTTGGTGGTGGCCATGCGCAGCGGCGGGCCGTCCAACCACGAGCACGCCGATCGCAATTCGATCTTGCTCAAAGCCTATGGCGAAGTTCTGCTGGCGGACGTGAAACATCCTCCTTATGACAACAAGCATCCGGCTTGGGTGCTGAGAACCTCTCCGGCGCATAACACCGTGATGATCGACGGCAAAGGCCACCAGTATCATGACGGCAAAGAGGGGACCAACGCCTCCCTGGCGGCGGCCAAGATCGTGCGCAAAGGGGACAGGGGCCATTATCTCTTTTGGGCCAGCGACGCGACCCCGGCGTATTCCTTGGTCAACGAGGACGTGCAATCGGTAACACGAACGGTCATCGTCTTCCCTGAATTCCCTTGCATCGCCGTAATGGACAAGCTGGTGATGAAGACTCAGCCGGCGCTCTTTTCCGCACGATGGCACATCGAAAACAAAGATGAAAAGGGACAAAGCACCATCGGGGGCGAGACGTTTATTATCAACCGACCCTTCGCCCGCTTCTTTGCGGCATGCAATGGCGCGAACGGGATTAGAATTCTCCAAGACAAAGTGCCCGTACCGGAAAAAGAAGGCATCTACCCATTTGTCGAAGTCGCTGCTGCAGGGAAGGCTCGCGAGCCATTCTTGCTGATGGTCGGCTGTCCTGTCAAGGAGGGTGAAGCAAACCCGACAGTGGAAATCAAACGGGAGCAAAGCACATACCGGGTGACCGCTGTTGACAAGTCGAAAAGGCTGGAATTCGTAGTTTTCGACCAGGGGGCGCTGCCGGAGTTTGAGGTGTTGTAACAATCGGCAAGTGGCAAGTTCCAGGTCTCATGCTGCAGGTCGGGGATTGTAGCTGCTACACATCACAAATAGCATGACATCGTGGACTGATTTTAGTGATAGACAATTCGCATAAGA
>DYKH01000722.1 GCA_020722685.1 Caldithrix sp.
AAGCAACTCAGCTTTATCAGGCATTAGTGGACCGTTTCCCAGACACTGATTTGGCTCTGCGGGCTTCGATATGGCTAAAAACCGAGTCGAAATATTCTTTGGGCAAAAAATATGTACGGGACGCTGATCGCCCTACCCCAGTGACGCGGAACTGTTTCTCACTGTCGGCCAATTATCCCAATCCCTTCAATCCGGAGACTCGCATAAGCTTTGCCTTGCCGAAGGAAATGCGCATCACTTTTCGCATCTACAACCTCTTTGGCGAGCAAGTAGCGCAGCTTTACGATGGCGCCATGACCGCCGGAACACACAGCTTGGTTTGGGGCGGGCGCAACCATTCCGGACAGCCGGTAACCAGCGGGCTGTATCTGTATCAATTGGAAAGCGAGCGAGCGGCTTTGAGCGGCAAGATGCTCTTGCTGCGCTGAGGCGAGAATGCTAATTGCTAAAGGCCAAAAGCCAAAAGCGAAACGATAGTAAAAGCGTTAGACATTTTTATTGGGAATCGTTATATAGGCGATAGGCAAATATACTCGGAGCCGAAGCTATTCTTGATTTTCTGCCACAGAATATGTAGGGAATCTTTGGACTGACCAGCGACTTGAAAGCCTGAATAACTCCTGACTCCGGGGAAACTTGAGAAAAGGTGTATGCGGGTTTTTGTTTGGAATTAACAATGAGTTTTCGATTGGCAAAACATCTTTCATCTGGAAGCAAGGTGACATTATGAGAAAAAACCTGCAAGTACTGAGACTGGGGCTTCTGTTCGTACTGGTGGCATCGGCAATGGCGGGTGAGCAAGAACTCCAACGGTTCCAAGGTGTTCAGGAGGTGAGAAAACTTTTCAGCGCACCTGGCCAGAGAGCCGGAAGTCACTTGGGCGAATACGTCGATGGCGTAGGGGATCAGAATGGGGATGGTTATGCCGATATCCTGGCATCGGCCCCGGGAGACACCGCAGTCTATCTCTACTTCGGAGGGCCCCAGGCGGATTCCCTGCCCGATCTCGTTTGGAAGAATTCCCGAAAGCAGTACTGGGCAGGCCAGCGGGCTGGGGATGTAAACAGCGATGGAGCGCAGGATATTATGATTTCGGCCCTTGGTTATCCTACACGAGGCGTGGAGATCTTCTATGGCGGTACCCTACTCGATACCATCCCAGATGTGGTGGTGGTTGGAGAACATCTTCTAGACATTTTTAGTGGTAGGAAGCTTGCCACTGGTGACCTCAACGGCGATAAATACAACGATATAGCAGTGCATGCGTCCGGGTATCCAGAGCTTCAGCGCTGGGGCAAAGTCTATGTCTACTTTGGCGGATCGCCAATGGACAGTGTTGCTGA
>DYKH01000197.1 GCA_020722685.1 Caldithrix sp.
AAACAATTTATCAAACAGCAACCGCTTGCCTTGATCGATCATTTTTCCATACTGCGTGAATTGGCTGAATCGACCTTTAGCAGAATAGCAAGCTGACATCCAAGCTTTTGGCCGAATGCGTCAAGGCGCCGGCGGAAATGTAATCCACTCCCGTTTCCGCGATGCCGCGAATGGTTTCTAACGAAACATTCCCCGAGGCTTCCAACGGGACTCGGCCAGCGACCCATTGCACGCAGCGGCGCATTTCTTCACAAGACATGTTGTCCAGCATGATGCGATCTACCCGCAATTCAACGGCCTCCTGCACTTCCGCGAATGTTTTGGCCTCGACTTCAATCTCGGCTCTGAAGGCAAGATTTTGCATATACTGGCGGCAGCGCTGCACGGCCATGTCGATACTTCCTGCGGCGGCTATATGGTTCTCCTTGATAAGAAACATATCGTGCAGGCCCATCCGATGGTTTTGTCCGCCGCCGCAACGGACGGCATACTTTTCCAAGACTCGCCATCCGGGCGTCGTCTTGCGCGTGTCGAGCAAGATTGCTTTGGTGTCAGTTATTTTATGCACAAACTGGTTGGTCAAAGTGGCAATGCCGGAGAGGCGGCCCAGAAAATTAAGGGCAGTCCGCTCCGCAGTTAGAATACCGGCGCTGGAGCCGCGAATCTCCACGATGGGAGCGCCCTTTGCTATTGCTTGGCCATCGGAAATCTGGGCCGCAAAGTCAATTTGGTTGTTGATGGTTTTGAAAACTCGCTCAGCCACTTTGATGCCGGCCATGATGCCATCCTCTTTAGCGATGATTACGGCAAAAGCTGGGGTTTCCTGGCCACAAACAGCTAAGGTGGTGATATCTCCGCGCGAGCCGAGGTCTTCGCGTAAGGCGGCTTTGATGAGTTCATCAGCAGATTTTAGAACCAGTTCTTCCACGAGAATTTAGGTGACTACAAGCACGAGCAAGAGGATGTTAGGGCGATATCTTGCAGGGGTTATTTATCTCCGTGGCCTATTACGAGGATTTAGCCAGCTCTTCTTCGATCTCCTTGATGCGCTCGCCGGCAACCCGGCCGATTTGGTCGACAGCGCCTCGGTCGCGGACGATTTCTTGGTAGAGGTCCTTCGCCTTCTTCAGTTCGCCCAGTTTGCGATAGGATTGAGCTGCCTCGTACAGGGCGGTCGCGCCCCAAGGCAATTTCGTTTCTTTGCAGAGATACTTGACCTTGAGAAACTCTGTGATTGCTTCCTCGGTGTCGCCGCGATCCGCATAGCATTTGGCGATCCAGTACTGCAGCTCCGTTTCAGTATCGGCATCCACCAGCGGCTTTAGCTCGCGAAGGTAGGAAATGGCCCGGTCATAATCCTTCAAATTGTAGAGGAAGACGCCGATCTGGCTGCGCTTGACCGTTAGATCGGGGGCATCCGGATAGCTGTCCACGTATTCTCGTGTCAGAGCAATTGCTTGATCCCACAGGCGGAAGTCATCATAAGCGCGAATGAGAATGCGCACGGCCTCGGCATGCTCCGGACCATGCTTTTGGGCTTGAATGGCTTGGCGGCAGGCGAAAATGCAGTTCTCGAGCTGGCGGTTCTCGTAATAAAAATCGCCCAAATTGACGTAGGCGGCAGCAATGATATCCGGATCCTTGTACTTGTTGGGAATGTTGGTCAATATCTTCAAAGCATCTTCCGTGCGATTCAAAATGACGTAGAGCCGGCCCAAACCCAACTCACCTTTTGCCCCTTCGGGAATGTCCTTGTATTTGCCGGTGAGGTCCTTAAAAACCGCCTCCGCCTCCTTGAAATTTTTTTGGTCGATCAGGTAATTGCCTTTTTCGTACAAAAAAGTCGCCTCGGAACGGCGGTCGGAGAATTGCTTCTTGAAAGCATCCATCAACCGGTCCGCCTTGGCAAGATTCCCTGCCTTTAGCTCGCACAGGGCTTCTCTTGCAGAGGCATGACGAAGAAGGTCGCCGTGCAGCGCCGTGCGCAAGGAGGTGTACAGCCTTCCGGCCTCTACGTACTTGCTGCGATCAAAATAAATGTCCGCGCTTCTCACTCGCGCCAATGCCGCCAAACTGTCTTGCGGAAAGGTTTGTGCCAGTTCTTCCCAATGACCCAAAGCCGCATCGATATCCCTACTTTGATAGGCTAATTCGCCCAGCGAAAGCAGCGCCTCGGCTCGGTGTTTCCCCTGTTGGCTCAATGCGAGATAATCCTTCAATGCTGCTCGCGCCTCCATGGGCTGCGATTTAGCCTGAATAGCTTGTGTCCATAACCAGAGGAAATCATCATCCACGGCATAGCTAAAGAAGAAGGCCAAATTCCGTAGCGCCTGAAGGTCGAGTTTTTCCTGTAAGCAGGAGATGGCTGCGTCGGTTTTGCCCTCATCCAGAAGTATCTGACAATAGCGCTTCCGGGCTTGGCTCGCCAATTGAGTATAATGATAACGCTCAGCGATATCCTGATAAATCTCTTTGGCTTTTTCCGTCTGCCCACTCTTGGCATAAATGCCGGCCAGTTGAAAGCTCGCCTGCACCACCTGCGGGGCATTCGGAAAAGTATTCAGAAAATCTTCCAGCATAATTGCCGCCGTATCCGGACGACTCAGCCTTAGAAAAATCATCGCGTGTAAAAGCTGATTCCTTGCGACCAAATCATTAGGGGCGAGGCTGTCGCCGGCTTCCTTGCACAACCGGGCAGCCCTTTGCAAGGCAGTTACATTTACGCTGTCTTGATTCGCCAAATAGAGCTCTTGCGCCAGACGATGCTTGTATTCCCTTAGCAGGCTATCGGGGGCATTCTGCTTGGCAAAATAAGCCAAAGTGCTATCCAGCAGGATGGCACGCTCCTGAGCGGTCGCAAGGGTTTTCAATTCCACGTCGATGACCAAGCTTTTCAGCCTACTACTCCATTCTGATGCCGGATACTTCTCCACCATCAAAGCCGCGCTACTCCAAAGCGTATCCCGATGGGCATTTGCCTTGATAGGTTGATGCTCCCAAGCGTACTTTTCCATCAACAGTGCGTGCGAATAGCCAATCAGGTACAAAACCTTGGCCGCATCGATACGTTCGCTGCCAGCGGCATCCATAGCCTGGCGAATGAGAGCCAATCCGCGATGATAGTCATGAAAGACCATGATCTGCTGCTCGGCCCATTTTGCCAGCAACTGAGCCGTCTCTACCCCGGATAGCGATTGCGACAGCACCTCGTTGAACGCCTTGTCCGCTACGTCAGAGGGCGCATAAGCGAATTTTTGCAGCATGTCCATTCGCTGCCGGATTGCTTCATAGTCATCCGAACTCGGAAAGAGCTGGCAGTAACGTTGATACTCATCCAGCGCTTGCCAGTATTGTCCTTCGCCGTCAAAGGAGCGGGCGATGCCCAATTGCGCATCATCGGCAAAACGGCTCTGGGGGTACAGCTCCAAGAGGACGGCAAAAGTGCGCCGCGCGCCGACGCGATCCTGCAAAAACTCGTCCTGCGTCTTGCCGATGCGAAACAAGAGCTCATCGGCCCACCCTTGGTTTTTTGCCCGTTCCATTTCATTACGCAAAAGGCGCAAGGCTTCTACCGGCTTTTCTTCTGAGGTCAAAATGTCCGCCGCAGCAAAAGCAGCCGGACGCTGCAAAAGCCTGGCGCTGGCAAGTGTATCCGGGCTCGACAGAACCTCTTGGAAATGACCCAAAGCGATCATGTTCTTGCCGAGCTTTTGTTGCACGGCGCCCTTGCGGAATTCCAGAGCGATCAGATCATTCACCGGCAACTGTTCCGAAGGAATCGCTGCGTAACTTTGTGCAGCCGCCTGATAATCTTTGAGAGCATAATAATTGTCACCTTGAACAAGTCGCAGCCGCGATTGAAAAGCCTGGCTTGCCGGCAGCGAGATGGCCTGTTCGATGACGGCTTGAGAACCCTGATAATCGCCCCGCCATTGTAGCGTCTCGGCGAGTTTCACCGCAGCCGCTCCAACGGAATCGCTTTTCATGCCGCTGCCCACAATTGTGCGCAGAACGCTGTCCGCTTGGCTATAGCGGCCGATTTGCTGCAATAGCTCTGAGCGAAGCAACTGGGCTTTGACGGTAAGATCGTCCTCCAATCTATCCCCCGCAATGCGATCAAGCTCCTGCAAGGCAATGCTTGGCTGCTTTTGCCGATTGCGAATTTGCGCTAACAGGTAGCGCGCTTGCAATCTAAGCGGATGGGTGGGATATTCTTCCAACAAAAGCTGCAAAGCGCCAATGGCGCGCGGCAACTCATTCGCCCGCAAGAAAGCTTCACCGGCGGACAGTTGAGCCTGCGGCGCCAGTTCGCTCTTGGGTGCGAGCAGCCGCACACGCTCGAAGGATAGTCCTGCGGAAAGATACTCCTTCAATTTTGTGAGAATGAGGGCCCGGTTGAATTGAGCTTGATCGATCAAGACGGACTGCGGATACTTGAGGATCAATTTCAAATAGGTCTCGGAAGCAACGTTGGGCTGGCCCGTTTTTTCATAATTCTGCGCTGAATGCAACAGCGCTTCGGGAGCGTTCGGGCTGGACGAGTAGTTTTCGGCGTATTTGGCAAATTGCAGGGCGGCCAAATCATGCATTCCCTTTTCCGCCAACTGTTTGGCAAAGCGCCAATCTTGTTCTTCTTGGAATATGTTCACCTGCGTTATGGCGGATGCGGCAAAAGCAACGACCAGAAAAAAGACTAATGATCGCTTCATTGATATCCTATCCACTTTATAGAATCTCCAACTTTGCATACGGTAAAACCAAACGTCGCTCTCCTGCAGAATCAAACAAGACAATAAGCTTTATGGAGCCGCGGTCCGGCTCGATCTTGACAATCGTTCCCTTGCCGAAGGTCGGATGGGCTACACGCAGGCCGATGCGAAATTGCACCGACTCTTGCGATTCATCCTCATAATTGGGCATGGGCTCCGTCTCCCAGACCCGCTGCGGCTGACGTTGTCTGCGAGGCTGGTAGCTCCGCCGGCTTTCGACCTTGACGAACGACGGATCCAGCTCCTTTAAAAACCGCGACTGGACGCCACCGGCAGTTTCGCCAAATCGGCGCCGGTTTTGCGCCCACGACAGGTAGAGGTTCTCTTTGGCGCGCGTCGCGCCCACATAGAAAAGGCGACGCTCTTCTTCTAAAGCTACTGGGTCGGACAAGCTTCTCGACAAGGGAAATAGCCCTTCTTCCAAGCCGCAAATAAAAACAACCGCAAATTCCAATCCTTTGGCGCTGTGCAGGGTCATGAGGGAAACGACGTTGGCTTTGTCATCCCAATTGTCAATGTCCGACACCAAAGAGATGTGTCCCAAATAGTCTTCCAGCCGGCTATCCGAGCCGTTGGCCGCGGCGAATTCCGCGATGGCCAGCAAAAGCTCGCGGACGTTTTCGGCGCGGGTGAGGGCTTCGATGGTTCCCTCTTCTTTGAATTGGTGAAGAATACCAATTTCCTCGACCACCGCGGAGGCCAGCTCGGCGGCGGACAATTCATCTCGCAGAGAAATGTATTTGTTAAGCAAGCGGTAAAATCCCAAAACCCGCTCCGCCGTCCTCTGGGGAATGCCAGTAATGTCGGCCACCTCCGCAAGAGCCTGAAAGATGGTGATGCCCTTTTCCCGGCTGTGAGCTTCCAGCCGTGCCAAGGTCGCCTCGCCGATTCCTCGGTTGGGATAATTGATGATCCGGCGCAGATTGATCGCGTCCGCCGGATTGCAGATCACCCGCAAATAGGCCAAGACATCCTTCACCTCTTTGCGGTCATAAAACCGGACGCCGCCGACGATCACGTAGGGCATGCTGGAAGCCCGCAATGCCTCTTCCAAAACGCGCGATTGGGCGTTGGTTCGATACAAGACCGCAAAGTCGTGAAAGTCTCGCTCGCCGCGGCGCAGCTCTTGGCTGATTTTTTCCACGACCTGACGCGCTTCGTCCAAATCGTCGTCCACCTGTAGAATGACGACCTGATCGCCGGCCGCCTTTTGTGTCCACAGCTTTTTCGGGTGTCTCTGCCGATTGTGTTGAATGACTGAATGAGCCGCAGATAGTATATTCTGGGTGGAGCGATAATTTTGTTCCAGGCGATATTTCCCACAATTGGGGTAGTCTTTTTCAAAATCCAGGATATTACGAATTTCTGCGCCGCGCCATCGGTAAATGGACTGGTCGTCGTCCCCCACCACGCTAATGTTCTTGTACTTTTCCGCCAGCATTTTCAACACCACATACTGCGCCCGATTGGTATCCTGATACTCATCCACCAAAATGTAGCGGAAGCGATCTTGGTAGTATTCTTTGACCATGGGAAACTTTGCAAAGAGCTCGATAGGCTTCAGGAGTAAGTCATCGAAATCCATGGCATTCAGTTCCTGCAACCGACGCTGGTAAGCGCCATAGATTTGCGCATAGACTTCATCCATCACCGTTTCCGCTTGAGCTTTGAGCTGATCGGGCAAAACCAAGGAATTCTTTGCCTGACTGATTCGGTGGGAAATGGTCTTGGGCGGATAGGTCTTGCTATCGATCTGCAAATTTTCCAGAACGCGCTTGATCAAGGTAATCTGATCGTCCTCATCATAGATGGCGAAATTTCTGGCATAGCCGAGGCGCTCGGCTTCGCTGCGCAGCATTCTGGCAAAAATGGAATGAAAGGTGCCCATCCACATGCCGGAGACCAAGTCGGGCACCAGCTTCACCACTCGGTCGCGCATCTCGCCGGCAGCTTTGTTGGTGAAGGTCATGGCAAGAATTTCTCTGGGTTCGGCCAAGCCGTTGGCAAGCAAATAGGCGATGCGATAGGTCAGCACCCGGGTTTTGCCGCTGCCAGCGCCGGCAAGTATGAGCACCGGTCCCTCGGTCTGGGCGACAGCCTCCCTTTGCGCCTCATTCAAGTCCGAATAGTACCACTGCAAATCGATTTTTGTATGGCTACATTTGCTTTTGGCCACTTGCGACCTTCCGTTTTTCTCTGGTAACTTGCCGCCTAATTTGATCGAGGTTGACTTTGGCCCGCAGGTGTTGGCTCAATCTGGCGCTGAAAACATGCCCGCCTTGGCCGTTGGCGACGAAATACAAATAATTGCTCGGCGCCGGATACAGCGCCGCACGAATGGCCTTGATGCCCGGATTGCTGATTGGGCCCGGAGGCAAGCCGGCATACAAATAGGTGTTGTAGGGAGAATCAATTTGCAAGTCTTTCCGCAGCAACCGGCGCGGTCCGTCCGGCAAAAGATACTGTACGGTCGGATCTGCTTGCAGCAGCATTCCCAACCGCAGCCGGTTGTGGTAGACGGAGGAGATGAAAACCATCTCGCTATCGATCATCGCCTCCCCTTCGATGATACTCGCCAGAGTAACAATCTCCGACAGCGAATAGCCCAATGCGAAGGCCCGTCGCTCAAGGCTATCGGTGACCAAGGTCCTGAACTGCTGCAATAGCTTGGTCAACACTTGTTCTTCGTTCACGCCATAGGTAAAATAATATGTCTCGGGATAAAGATAGCCTTCCAAGGAACCGACCTTCATGCCCAACCGCGTAATAAATGCCGTATCACTTACCAGCGCCATAAAACGCGTCGAATCGGTTTCCAGCTCTGTTCTGCAAATGCCGGCAATCTTAGTGGCGGTCACTCCCTCGGGAATGGTCACTTTGATGAAGCTTTGCGGCCCTTCACTGAGCGCCTTGATGACGCGATAATTGGGGCTACCCTTTACCAACTGGAACTTGCCGGCTCTTAGGTGATTCTTTTTCCCAAGCAGGCGGACCGTAAACTTGAAATTTTCTGCACTGGAAATAATTTCTGCCTTTTGCAAATCCTCAGCAATTTTGTTCAGCGGCGTTCCCCATTTGATCTTGCAGTCTACCTGTACCTCAGGGGTGGAGAAAAGAGGCCAGAAAAGGAGATAGAAGAAGGCCGCTCCGCCCAGCAGGATCACAAACAGAATGCTTGTTGTGACGCCAATACAGACTTTTTTGATCGTCGAACTGGTCAATACTTTCTTCCTCGGCACAATATAGCAACTTTGCCGAACTATTCAAATAGTTTAGCTGAGACAGGAGAATGGAGAGTGAAAGTCCGGACGATAATGGCTGCGAGCTATGCAACACACAAAGGAAACCGTCTGCCACCCGGAAGGTGTAAATGATTCTTCATAAGCAACGGCCTTCAAAAGAGGACGAACAGGTCATATAAAGCGTGCGTCCAGGCAGCGACCCCAATTCCCCGCAATTTGTACAAAATGCAGAAGAGTAGTCCTGCGACGAACCGGAAAACAGCCGAGCTCAAGGTAAAAGTTGCGGCGTCCAAATAATGAAACCAGGAAAAAACGATGGAAGAAACGACGGCCGCAACGGGATAAGCGATCCACGGACTCATCTTCAAAACGTGGGCTAAGGTGAATCCGGAAGTGCTGAATAAAAAAGCGCGAAATACCAGCTCTTCGTACACTCCGGCCCCAAGCGCCAGCATGATACCGACTTCCTTTTCAGCGTGACACGAGATGGCAAGCTGCATTGCACGCATGAAAAAGCTGACCACATAGCCCAAAGTTGCTGCGTAAAATGCGCTCTCTGCAACGATCGCCAGCAAATATGGCCAGCGCAAAGGTGCTATTCCCCGTTCGCGCAGAAACCAAGCCAAACCAACGACGGCCACCAGCACCGCGCCTAACCAAAACGGGCTATGAATGCCAAACATGCGCAAAATGCTCTTGAGCAGAATGCCGGCGCTGTTGCGCACTTGAA